>JBAYRM010000155.1:0-4408 GCA_041676665.1 Trueperaceae bacterium | reverse complement strand
TCCTGCGCCAGCGCGTCGCCGAACAGGCCCGTGAACACCAGCGTGGCGTTCGGGTAGGCGCGCGCCAGTGCGAGGGCCGCCAGCACCCGTTCGCCTGCCGCGTCGAGCGAGAGCTGCCCGCGGTCCTGTGTGACACGCCAGTCGACCGAGCCGCCCAGCACCACCACGCCGTCCACGTCGGTTGGCAGCGTAGCTGGCGGCGGGAAGCGGTTCTCGAGACCCACCGCCAGGTACTGGTCGAGGGGTAGCAGCAGGAGCGCCAGCAGAAGCAGGGTGGGGAGGAACAGCAGGCTGCCAGCCAGCCGGCCCGCCCGGGCCCGCGCAGCTATGTACGCCAGTATCAGGAGAACGACCACCAGCGAGCTGGGGGTGAGGAGCCACCACACGGCTTCGTTCATATGCCGCCATCATTGCAGGTGAGCGCCGCCTCGCGGCCGGGCGCCGGGATCGGGCCGGGTCGGCGGCGGGTTCGCACCGGGCGGCGGCGCGTGGCCTGCACCGCTGGGCCCTTGGTCGGCTATCCTGCGGTCAAACCCGCGCCACGGTCCTCGCTCAGCGCCCGCTTCACACGGGCTCAGCCCCCTTAGTACAGGTACCGGCGCCTATAGGAGACCCGATGAAGCTTGCCATCATCACCGACTCGACCTGCGACCTGACTGCCGAGGAGCTGCAGCGCCTGCAGGTCGAAGCCGTGCCGCTGCACGTGAACTTCAAGGGGAAGACCTGGAAGGACTGGGCCGAGATCTCGCCTGCGGACATCATCGCTGGCGTTAAGGGCGGCGCCGACCTGCCGTCCACCAGTCAGCCCAGCCCCGCCGAGTTCGCCGCCGCCTACGAGCGCGCGGTGGCCGCCGGCGCCGAAGAGATCCTGGTCATCACGATCAGTTCGAAGATCTCGGGCACGCTGCAGTCGGCCAACATCGCGGCCGAGAACACCGGCGTTCCGGTGACCGTGTTCGACAGCCTGGCCGCCAGCCTGGGGCATGGCGAGATGGTGCGCGTGGCCTCGCGCATGCGCGGCGCCGGCTCGTCGTTGGACGACATCGTGGCCGCCATCTCTAAGGTGCGCGACACCAACTTCGTGGTCTTCACGGTGGGCACCCTCGAGTTCCTGCAGAAGAACGGTCGCATCGGCCGAGCCAGCGCGTTCCTCGGCGGGCTGCTGAACGTGAAGCCGTTGCTCACGCTCGATAACGGCGTGGTGGGCCCCCTCACGCGCGCGCGCGGCCTTAAGAAGGCGCAGCAGGAGATGGTGGACCGCTTCAAGGCGTACGTGGCCACCCAACCGGGCCCCGTGGTGCTGAACCTCATCCACGTGCAGGACGCGGCGGCAGCCGAAGGGTTGCGCGCCGCCATCGATGCGGCCGGCGTCAGTTACGAGTTCGGTGGCTACCACGAGATCGGGGCGGTGATCTCGAGCCACACCGGCCCTAACACCTTCGGTATATACACGCACCTGGCGGTCTGACCGCCGCGGGCGGCGTGACCGTGAGTTATGGGTCCAGGCGCTGGCGCGACTGCCGGCGCCTGGACCCAGCTAGAGCCGGTTAGAACCGGATGGTGCCCTGGCTGGCGTCGAGCTCCAACGTGAGCGTGGCGCCGGCCAGTTCGTCGTTACTGGCCTCCACCTGCATGCTGGCCAGACCCTGGTTGGGCGTGGGCGGGTTCACCGCCACGTTCAGGAAGCTGCTGAGCGGACCGCCACTGAGGCTGATGGTGCCGAGCGCGGCGGTGCCAACGTCGTAAGTGCACGCACTGGCGCTGCAGGTGTCCCTTGTGAAGACGAGCGCGCCGGCGGCGCTGAGCTGAACCTGCACGCGGTCAGCGGTTGACGCCTGGTCGTACGAGTCGGCGCCGTGCCACAGGCGCACGGTCAGGGTCGCGCTGGTGAGCGTGATGGTTTCGGGGCCGTTGGGGTCGTTGAGCTCCGCGCCGGCCAGGCTCACCTGGTTGTCGATGATCTTGGGCGTGAGCGGCAGGGCCTGCTCGAAGTCGGGAAACTCGAAATCGCCCTCGGCGCTGCCCGTTACCGCCATGGGCGCCAGCGCCGCTGGGCCGGCCCCGAACTGAATGGGGACCATGGTGGCGTCGAGGCCGAACGGGTCTACGACCGCCTGGGGCCCGATGATGGCGCCGCAGGCCGTGAGCACGGCCAGCAGGGCGGCCAGGGCCGCGAGCTTCAGGGCGGCAGACAGCCCGCCCCAAGGGCGCAGCGTGCGCGTGGCTGGGCGTTGCTGGCGGTCAGTGCGAGCGTGGTGGTTCGCGTGCGCGGGGGTGTTAGTGGTGTGCATCGGGGCCTCGCTTCCGTGGCTGCCGTAGAGCGGCCGGTGCCGTTGCCTTGGCCTTACGCCTCGCCAACGCCAGCACCGGTCATTACGCGTGGGACGTACAAAATGCACCAGTGCCCAGAGGTTCTAGGCTCCAGACCCGCTGCCCGCTGCAGCCGCCGCCCCGCTCGACCTAGCCTTCAGAGCATGTTCGCGGCCATCCGCTCGGCCACCGTGGTGGGGGTCGACGCCGTTCCGGTCAGGGTCGAGGCGTTCGTGTCCGGCGGCCTGCCCACCTTCACGGTCGTCGGGCTGCCCGGCGCCGCCGTGCAGGAGTCGCGCGAGCGGGTCAGGGCCGCGCTCAAGCAACTCGGTTTGCCGCTGCCTCCCAGCCGCATCGTGGTCAACCTGGCGCCGGCCGACGTACGCAAGGAGGGCCCAGCCTTCGACCTTCCCATAGCCCTGGCGCTGCTGGCGGCCGACCGCCGACTACCGCTGCCAGCGCTCGAGGGGGTGGTGGCGTTCGGCGAACTGGCGCTCGACGGTTCGCTGCAGCCAGTGCGGGGCGCCGTGAGCATCGCTCTGCACGCCGCCACCGAGGCGCCCCCGGTGTGCCTGGTGGGGCCGCCCGGTAACGCCGCCGAGATGGCGCTGGTGCCCGGCCTGCGCGCCTACGCTCCAGCCTCGCTGGCCGCGGCTGTGGCGCACCTCACGGGCCGCACGCGCCTGCAGCCCGCCGCGCCCGCCACGCTGGCCGACTCGCAATCCGCGCCGCTCCCGGACTTGGCCGACGTACGGGGCCACACCCGGGCCAAGCGCGCGCTGGAGGTCGCCGCTGCGGGCAGGCACAACCTGCTGCTAACGGGCCCGCCAGGCGCCGGCAAGACCATGCTGGCCACCCGGCTTAGAGGCGTCCTCCCGCCCCTCACCACAGCCGAAGCGGTGGAGGTCTCACGCGTGCACTCCAGCGCTGGCCTGCTCGGACCGCACCTGGCGCAAGGCGGCCTCTCACGCACCCCGCCGCTTAGAAGCCCGCACCACACGGGCTCCGAAGCGGGCATCCTGGGCGGCGGCCCGGCACCGCGCCCCGGCGAGGTGAGCCTGGCGCATAACGGCGTGCTGTTCCTCGACGAGCTGCCCGAGTTCCGCCGGTCGGTCCTGGAGGCCCTGCGCCAGCCGCTCGAGGAGGGCTTCGTGAGCCTCTCGCGCGCCCGCGGATCGCTGCGGCTGCCTGCCCGCTTCCAGCTGGTAGCTGCGCAGAACCCGTGCCCGTGCGGCGAGTACGCCACCGACCAGCAGGCAGCCTGCAACTGCACCGTCAGCCAGATACAGAACTACCAGCGCCGCATCTCGGGCCCGCTCCTCGACCGGATCGATATCCGCATCCGCCTGCCGCGCCTCACCGAGGCGGAGCTGCTGCAGGGCGGCGCGGCCGAGCCCAGCGCAACAGTTGCGCGGCGCGTGGCCGCCGCGCGCACCCGCATGCTGGAGCGGCAAGGCTGCGCTAACGCTCAGCTGGCCGGCCAGCAACTGCAGCGCCACGCGCGGCCCGCCGGCGCCGCGGAGGAGTTCCTCGCCCGGCTCGCCCTCCACGCGCGCCTGTCGGGGCGCGGCTTTGACCGGCTGCTGCGCATGGCGCGCACGGTGGCCGACCTAGAGGGCAGCGCCGCCGTGGAGCAGCCCCACCTGGCCGAGGCCGCTGGCTACAGGGGAATGAGCTAAGAGGTAGTGTATGGCTCATAGCACACCGGCAGTGGCCGAGAGCCGTGCCCAACGGGCATTGTTAACCGTCATTTCGTTCTCGTTCCGGTTCTGGCGTGTGCTACATTGGGCCGAAGTGTTTAAGGGGTTCCCTACCTAGCCCCAGTTCGAGCCCTTGAGGAGGGAATCGTGCCCATGAGGTGGTTAAGGCGGGCGTTGCCCGCCGCCGTTCTTGCGCCGTTACTGGCAGCGTGTTCGTTCGACGGTGCCCAGTCAACGTTCAGGCCGGCCGGTGAGATAGCCCGTGACCAGATGGACCTGTTCATGTGGACGTGGTACCTCAGCTGGCCGGTGATGATCGGCGTGTTCGGCGCTCTCATTTACGTCTTGTTCCGCTACCGCCGCCGCAAGGACGACGAGATGCCAGTCCAGAGCCACGG
>JBAYRM010000154.1:0-4419 GCA_041676665.1 Trueperaceae bacterium | reverse complement strand
CTGCCTAGGCGCAGCCTCCTGCCCCTACTGCCATGAGGCATGCTCGGTGCATGGAACCGACTTCCGACCAGGCAACTATCGCCGGCGCAGCCGGCGCCTTCGTGGGGCAGGACGCCGCTGGCGCCATCTGGGAGGTCAGGGTCAGCCCTCAGCGGCTGGCACAGATATTGGCCGAATGCTGCGAGGGCCGCTCCCTGCAGGTCACCACGCCCACCGGCGCCTACCGGGCGCTGGCCCGGCGCCTGTGGGTTCTGCCCGCCGGTAACGAGATGCTGGTGCGCATCGCGCTGCACAAGGGGGCCACCGCCTGAACCGTCGCTCACGGCGCCAGCACCCCGAACGCCGCTGCGGCGGCCTTACCCACCACCTGGGCGCCCAGGTTGTTCGGGTGAAAGCGCTCATCGGCGCAGCCCTGGGTCATGACGACCAGCACCAGCGGCGTCCGGCTGTCCTCGAACTCGAACACGCCAGCGTCGTTACGCACGCCCCTGATGGAGCCGCTCTTCGACGCCACGCGCCAAGGCGCCGCCCCCAGCTCCACGGAGTACGGGTCGTAACCAAGGGCGCGACCCAGGTCCGTGTGCTGTTGCCGCCGGTAGATAGCCTGGCACGTGGCCGTAAGCGCGCCAGGCAGCAGCTCGCCGCGCCACAAGCGCGCGAAGTAGTCGCCCAGGTCCGCTGGGCTCGTGACCGAGCGCGAGGGCTTAGTTCCGGCCTGCGCCTGCGCGGTCTGCAACTTGCCAGCCAGGTGCGTGGCGGTCCAGCCGCGGCTCTGCACGCAGGCGTTCACCGCATCCACGCCGACCACGTCGATCAGAACGTTGGTAGCGGTGTTGTCGCTAACGATGATCATGAGGGTGGCGAGGTCATGCAGCGAGTAGTCGCGCCCAGGCGTCAGCGCCTTCAGCACGCCCGAACCCGTGACCAGGTCGGCGGCCCGCACCGTGCGCTGGTCCGTTAGCGCAAGCCCGCCGCTTGCCACCAGCTCGAACAGCGCCTGCAGAACGAAGACCTTGATGGTGCTGGCAGCTGGGAACGCCTCGCCGGCGCGCCAGGCCAGCTGGGCGCCGCCGCCCGCGCCGTGAAGTGGCTCCGCGCATAGCCCGAGACGGGCGCCCGGCGCGCCGCCCCCGAGCTCTACCTCCAACTGCGCGAAGCCAAGGCCCTGTTCGTGACCCACCTCGTCCCCCTGGTGTGGCCGCTCGCCGCTCTGCGCTGCGGACCAGCCGCCTCTCTTACCCGACACGGGCCTACTCTTGCACGACTCATGCCGCGGGGTGTCTTGCCATGCGGTACACCTAGGCCCTACACTTCCTTCGACTCACCGGCCAGGCGCCCAAGGCGCCAACCCGTCTGAGCGCGTGGACCGCTCCAAGCTGGGCGGCTGCGCAAGTTTAGAGAGCGCCCGGCACCGCCGGGACGGTAGGGATGGAAATGGCAACAGGCAAGGTCAAGTGGTTCAGTGGCGAGAAGGGCTTCGGCTTCATCGCGCAAGACGACGGGGGCGCAGACGTCTTCGTCCACTTCTCGGCGATCAAGGCCAGCGGCTTCCGCACGCTGAACGAAGGCGACGAGGTGACGTTCGACGTCGAGCAGGGCCCTAAGGGGCCCCAGGCTCAGAACGTGGAGGTCACCCGCTCCATGGCGCCAGCCGGCGCTCCGCCGCGGCAGCCGCGCAGCGACGGCGCCGGGTTCAACCAGCAGCGCAACGACCGCTTCGGCAGCGACCGTGGCGGCAACCGCGGCGAGCGAGGCTTCGGCTTCGACCGGTCCGATAGCGCTCAGGGGCGCGGCGACCGCTCCCTCGGTCCCGACGGACGACGCAAAGGAGACAGGCGCGGCGGTGGCCGCCGCGAACGCTACTGACCAGTACAACGCCAACCTAGTAAACAGAGCGCGGGCCCGGAAGCTTCCGGGCCCGCGCCTTCGTTGACCTTGGTCAGACGCTCAAGCTGTAGTTGTTCGCGTCCGACCAGCTACCGAGTCGTCGTCGAAGTCGCCCTTCGGAGCGCCGAGCATGGGGAGCACCCAGCGGTCAAGGCCGTACCAGCCGGCTACGCGCCAGGCGAGCACCAGCCAGGTGGACAGCATGAAGAGGACCGGGTTGGAGGAGAGGGTGCCGGCCAGCATGAACGCCACGTTCATAAGGCCGCCGAAGAACGCCGCCGCGCCCGTGAGGAGGCCGAGGATCAGCGCGATTCCGATGGCCACCTCGCCGAGCGCCACCATGTAAGACATGAGGGGCGCCGCGGGCAGGAAGATGTTCTCGATGATCCAGGCGTACCACAAGGACACGGTGGGGTTGTCGCCCTGCGAGCGGGCGATGGCGCCGTTGAGGTAGCCGCGTACCGCGGTGCCAGCGTCGGACCCGACCCAGGCGGGGTTCTGTACCTTGCCCCAGCCAGAGGAGAGCCAGGCCCACCCGACGTAAACGCGGACTATCAGGTAGAAGGGTGCCATCCACTTGGAGGCGTACAGGAATTGCGAGATCTTCGGTTCCGGGTAGTAAGTGGTACTGCGTGTCATGCTCCACAACCCCTTTCGTAACCAAGTATGGCCGAGCCCGGCGGCTCCTGGTTAGGGATATTTTGCCCAGTACCAATGTCCTGGACAGGTGGGGGCGAAAGGACTTCCGGATCGCGCCGTATGCACCTGTAGGTGCGGTCTCGGCGCGGCGCGTTAGCCTTCCAGCGCCGTCACGACCAGCCGCTGCACCAGCTTGGGGTCGGCGCGGCCGCCGGTGGCGCGCATGACCTGCCCCACGAAGAAGCCCTGGAGCCCCTTCTTGCCCGAGCGGTAGGCGGCCAGCTCGTCCGGGTGCGCGGCCACGGCGTCGTTAACAGCGCGTTGCACGGCGTCCTCGTCGTCGAGGCGCTCCAGGCCGCGCTGCGCCACGAGCCCTTCGGGGTCGGCCCCGGCCAGTAGCTCCGGCAGCAGGTCCTTGGCCACACGCGTGGTGATGGTGCCGCCGTCCACCAGCTGTGTGAGCTTGGCGAGAAGGGCGGGCGTAAGCGCGGGGGCGCCGTCGGTCAGGGGCCCAGCCAGGTCGTTCACGATCCAGTTGGCTGCGCTGCGGCGAGCGGCACCCGCCGCCACAGCGGCTTCGTAGAAGCTGCGCAGCTCAGGGCGTGTAGCCAGGAACGCGGCGTCGTCCTCAGACAGGCCGTGATCTTGGTGAAGTTGGCTGAACAAGGCGTGCTGCTGCGGCGTGAGCTGCTCGAGGCCCAGCGGGTCGGTGGCCGCAGCCGGCGCCGCGTCTGGTGCGCCCGACCGTTCGCGCGGCTCGGTCTTGGCGGTGCGCGCGCTGCGCCCGGACGGCTCGGCGGACGTCTTGCGGGCCCAGGCGTCCTTCAGGCCGACGATGCGGTTGAACACTAGCGGCACATTTGGCGCCGCAGCGTCCTCGAGGTCAAGCGGCCCGCGCCCGTCGACCGGGTCGCGCCAGAAGTAACCGGTGCGCTCGAACTGGTAGCGCGTGTCGGGGTCGTCCTGCGCCACGCTGGGCTCGATGAGGCCGTGGTACACGCGCAGCGCGTTCTCGTTCAGGTAGTCGAGCATGTCGCCCTCAACGGCGTCGGGGTTAGGCACGGTGAAGAGCGGCTCGTAAGTCCGCGCCTCGATGGGCAGGCCCGCGGTCTCCGAGACCCAGTGAAGCGCGCCCCACACCTTGGTGCCGTCCGCCGGGCTGGTGCCCACGCTGTCCTTGTACGCGAAACACTTGAGCTCGGTGACGTTGCCCTCTTCGTCGGTCACCACCTCGTCGCAGCGGATCACGAACGCGTGACGCAGCCGAACCGCGCGGCCGGGCGCCAGGCGCTTGAAGCCAGCCGGCGGATCGCTCTCGAAGTCGCTGCGCTCGATGACGATGCTGCGCGTGAGCGGAACGACGCGGCTGCCGCTGCCGGGCACGTCGGGCGGCCAGTACGGCGCCGTGACCTCCACGAGCTCGCCGGGTTCCACGTTGGTGAGGGTGACCTTGAGGGGTTCCAGCACGGCCATCACGCGCGGCGCACGCGTGTTGAGGTCGTCGCGGATGGCGGAATCCAGCAGCGCCAGGTCGGTGCGGCTGTTGGCCTTGGCCACGCCGACGCGGTTAGCGAACTCCCTAATGGCCTCGGGCGTGACGCCCTTGCGGCGCTGCGCGGAGATGGTCGGCATGCGCGGGTCGTCCCACCCAGTAACCACCCCTTCACGGACCAGCCTGAGGAGCTTGCGCTTGCTCACGACGGTGTAGTCGAGTTGCAGGCGTGCGAACTCGTACTGGTGCGGTGGGTTCGTAGGTATGAGGCGCTCGACCAGCCAGTCGTACACGGCGCGGTTGTTCTCGAACTCGAGCGTGCAGAGCGAGTGCGTGATGCCCTCGATGGCGTCCGACAGCGGGTGCGCGAAGTCGTACATGGGGTAGATGGGCCACTCGCT
>JBAYRM010000153.1:0-4438 GCA_041676665.1 Trueperaceae bacterium | reverse complement strand
GCCTTCGGCCATGAGGGCCTCGACCTCGGGGTTCACGTAACCCATCACGTTACGGCCGCCGCCCTGGCGGAAGGTCTCGAACAGGAAATCGTGCGGGTCGATGTTGCCGCCAAAGCCTTGCAGCGTGGCGTCGTACGTGCCGCCCGTTACTGCGCTCCAGTAGGTGGCCCAGTCGCCCTGCTGATCGATGGTGACGCTGATGTTCAGCTGAGCCAGCGTCGCCTGAATGATCTGAGCGGCCCTAACTGCGAACTGCTGCGGGGACCACACCCTGAGGGTGAACTCGAAGCCGTCGGGGTGCGAGGAGGCGGCCATGAGCTCCTTAGCGCGCTCCATGTTGCTGCCCACGAAGATCGGGTCCAGGCCCGCCCAGTGCCACTCTGCCATGGGGCCGGCCAGCAGCGGGAAGCCCTCGCCGTCAAGGCTCACGCGCGCCAGCAGCTCGCGGTCCAGTGCCTGAGCGATGGCCTGCCGCACCAGCACGTCGTCGAACGGCGCCTGGCGCAGGTTCATGATCAGCGAGAACCACTGACCGGAGGAGCCGTCGCCCTCGGGGATGACCACGCTGGGGTCCTGCCGCAGCAGGCTGATGTAGTTGTCGGTCACGTGGGTAATGAGGTCCAGGTCGCCCGTGCGAACGGCGGTGTTGCGGGCCTGGTTGTCGGGCACGGTGGTGAACACGATTCCGTCGAGGTAAGGCAGGCCCTCCACGAAGTAGTCGGGGTTACGCTCGATGGTGATGGTGTTGTCGGCCTCAACGCTGCGCAAGATGAACGGGCCCGAACCGGCCGCGTTGAGCCCCAGATCGCCGAACTCCTCCACGCCTTCGCGCGCGATGATGCTGGCGGCGGCCTGGGTGAGTTGCGTTAGCAGCACGGCGTTAGGCTGCGACAGGTTGAGGACCACCGTGTACGGGTCGGGGTCGCTCACGGAGGCGATGTCCGTGTACTGGGCCCGCCTAGAGGCGCCGGTGTCGGGATTCAGCAGCCGCTCGAACGAGTAGCGCACGTCTGCCGAGGTCAGCTCGCGGCCGTTATGGAACCGCACGCCCTCCACCAGGTTGAAGGTGTACGTGAGCCCGTCGTCCGAGATGTCCCACGACGCCGCCACCGAAGGCACCACGTTGAGGTCCTCGTCGAGGTCGACCAGCGTGTCGTAAACCAGCTTGATGACCCAGGAGTCCGGTCCGTGCACGATGTTCTTGTGAGGGTCGAGCGTGGAGCCCGAGTAGTTCCAGCCCACTTTCAACTGACCGCCGTACTTGGGAGCGTCTTGCGCCAGCGAAACGGCGGCCGCCTGCAGCGCCACAGCCAGCACGGCGACCAGTAACCCCTTAAGGGATGCCTTGTTCCAACGTTGGTTCGTCATCAACTACTCCTTGTGAGTGCTCCCCCGAGATCCCTAGTTCGCTTGCACCTACGCGTTCGCTGAGCCTACTGATCTGGCTCTACGCTGGGCCTGGCAGACTCATACTCGGCCAGCAACCCGTTCGCCACCTCCTCCGAGAAGTTCCAGGCGCTAAGGCCCGCAGGCACGTGCTGCCAGTAGAAGTCGGGAGGTCTCACATGCTCCGACGGCTTAGACAAGCGGTAGGTCCAGCAGTCGTAGGTGTTGCCGTCCTCGCCGTAAACGGTTAGGAAGTAGCGTTCGAAGCCGGGAAAGTCGACGTCGAAGTCAGCGGCGGGATGCTCGAACACCACGCCGTGCGCCTGGAACCCCTTGGCGTCCGGTCCGTTGTTGATGTGGCACCAGCCGCGCTCGGTAATGCCCACCTGCCCGCGGAACTCGACCTTGTGGTTGGCTGCGTGGCCCTTGGTTAGCGCCACCGCCTCCGGCAGGTAGGTCCGCAGTTCCGGCTCGTTCAAGAAGGTGCAGTAACCGAAGTAGCGCATCAGCGACATGGTCTGCCCCCTTGCGCCTTTGCTAAGTTCTCGTTCAACTCGCGGTTCTCCTTTCGGTGCTAGCTCGGGGCAGACCCAACGTCTGAGAATCCCTCGAGACCCAAGTGGTTGGCTGAGGTGGTGATGACCGCTGCTATGGCCGCGGCGGCTCGCTCGGAATCGCGCGCTTCCAGCGCCTCGAGGATCTCGCGGTGCTGATCGATGACCTCCTTGGAGTAAGGCGTGGCTTGGATCTGGCGCGAGATCATGCTGAGGAGGCTGCTTATCAACTGGGCCATCACGTCGTTGTGGGCCGCCTGGGCTATGCCCACGTGGAACGCCACGTCGGCCCGCTCGAGCCCCTGCATGTCGTTGGATGCGGCGGCAGCCTCCATGGCGCGGAAGGCTGACCGTACGGCCTGCAGGTCGGCGGCGGTGGCGCGCCTGCACGCCATCTGCGCCACCGCGCTGTCTAGATGCAGGCGGGCTTCCAGCAGCTCGCCCAGCTCCTGGGCACCTATCAGCGGCGCCACGGCCGCGAAGCTTCTGGCGGCGCCCTCGAAAGAGTCGCTCACGAACGTGCCGCGCCCAGCTTGCATCTGAATGAGCCCCATGGCCGTCAGCGACTGCAGCGACTCGCGCAGCGACGAAACGCCCACGCCAAGCTGCTTGGCAAGATCGCGCTGCGAGGGCAGGCGCTCGCCGAGCTTGAGCTCGCCACTGGCGATCAGGTCGATGATCTGCTCGGCTATCACCTGCGGTACCGACTCGCGTTGGATGGGCTCCACGGCGCTCCTTTCACGCGCTGCGGCCAGCAGGCCGCTTGGCGTAGGGGTCAATCAGATTCGCGTGCGTGCAGATTATCAGGTGTTCAGAACAGTTGCGAGCGCACGGAATCAACCGTGCGTACAACTCTCGCTACCCCTACAGGCTGGCGAGCCCCAGCTTCTGCAGTTCGAACACACCCGTATCGCCAGCGCAGGCGCCCGACTCTACAGCGTAGGTGCCTTGCATCGCATCGTCAGTCAGCGTGGCCTCGAACTGGATCTCGTCGTTAGGTCCGGCAGCGCCGAAGGCGACGTTGGCGCCCGTTACTTCGCCGGTAATGGTGCCCGTTACCAAGCAGGGGCTGCCGCCAATTGTGACGGTGCCCGACAGGGCGCCACCAAGGTGCGTGAACTCAGCCGAGACCGACCCGGTGCCCTCATTGTCACTAGTCCACGAACCCTCCCAGTTGCCGTGCAGCTCGCCTTGCGCGGCGGGCCCACTGCAGGCGGCTAAGACCACCAGCAACGCCCCCGCTACGACCACCCGCCACGAAACGAACCGATTTCGGAACGACGCGTATGAACCCATAAGATCCCCTCCACGAACTGTGAATTTTGTTTCAATTTGAATCGTAGGAAGCGGCCCCTCAGGCTGTCAACCGCAAGCGTCATGGCGCGAGCGCGAAGAATGGGTCAGCCTCGCCCAACCTCGGTTATCCTGCCTGGCGTGACAGAGCGCAGGCGCCAACGCATTTTCGACGTGCTCTCGCGCCGCCAGCCCGACCTGACGGTGCTGGCCGAGGACGTTTACAAGCCTCACAACCTCTCGGCCATCCTCCGCAGCTGCGACGCTGTCGGCATCGGCGAGGTGCACGCGGTCAAACCCACCGGCGGGGTCGCCACCTACAACGCCACCAGCGCCAGCGCCGAGAAGTGGGTCGACCTGGTCGTACACGCCAGCATCGGCGACGCCGCCGCCACGCTCAAACAGCGCGGCTTCACTCTGTACGCCGCGCACCTCTCAGACCAGGCGGTGGACTACCGCGACGTCGACTACGTTGGTCCCTCAGCCATCCTCCTCGGCAACGAGAAGGAAGGCGTCTCGGCCGAGGCGGCTGCCGCCGCCGACCAGCACGTGATCATTCCCATGCTCGGCATGGTCCAGTCCTTAAACGTCAGCGTGGCCGCGGCGGTCATACTGTTCGAAGCGCAGCGCCAGCGGCGCCAGGCGGGGCTTTACGCAGCCCCCAGACTGAGCCCCCAGGCCACCCGCGACGTAGCGCTCAGGTGGCTCTCGCGCTCGGACGCCGCCATGCTGGCAGCAGAGCCGTTACCCGCCCCACCGGATTGAACTTGTACGGTTGAGCCTGCCCGCACCCCTGGCGGTTGTACTCTTTGCGGCATGCTCAAGGCCCCCGCACTAACCCGCAAACGCAGGCTCCGGACGCTCATCGCGCCGCTCCTGACGCTGGTCGTACTCGTGGCCTGCACGCCCCCCGACGGGCAAAACCCTCCCCCTCCCCCACCGCCGCCCGAGGGCGAACTCCGGCTAGAGCAGGTGACGGCCGGGCTCACCACCCCCGTAGCGCTCACCAACGCTGGTGACGACCGCCTGTTCGTGGCAGAACGAGCGGGGCGCGTGCGCATCATCCGCAACGGCACGCTGCTGGCCGAGCCGTTCCTCGACCTAACAGCCTCCATCGCTTCCAGCGAAGGCGAGCAGGGCCTGCTGGGCCTGGCCTTTCCACCAGACCACGACACCAGCGGCCTGTTCTACGTGTACTACACGGC
>JBAYRM010000152.1:0-4511 GCA_041676665.1 Trueperaceae bacterium | reverse complement strand
GGGAACCGGCAGGGGCGGGGCTGAGCTAAGCGCCGCCGGGCGTCTCCACCCACTGCACCAGTTGGTAGATGATCCCGTTAGAGTCCTGAACCTGGAAGTAGCGCTCGCCCCACGGCTCGGTTTCGATGGGGGTGATCACTCGGGCACCACCCGCCAGTAACCGCGCGTACTCGTCGTCGATCTCGTCGACCTCGAACACCACAAGGAGCCCCTGACCCGCGCTACCGGCGGCGTGTTCAGGCTTGAAGCTCCCCAACCCGGTGCGTAGGAAGATGAGGTTGAAGCCGGCGCTTTCGCTGGCGAGCGAACTGAAGCCGTCCGCCGCCATCACTTCCGAGAAGCCGAAGTGGTCTTGCACGAACTGGGCAGAAGCTGCGACGTCGGGCACGTTCAGGGAAAGCGCGGACTTCGTGATCCTCATTGGGGTAGTGGTCATGTTCGGGTCACCGGCCTTTCGCCCGCGCAGCATAGGACGTTATGCCCTGCCACACACAGCGCGTGCGCCGGTAGCTTGTGAGCATGAGATACACCTCTGCCGAGGAAGCCGTGAGGGTGGTGCGCTCCGGCGACCGCGTGTTCGTTCACAGCGTGGCCGCCGCCCCGCACGCTCTCCTCTTCGCGCTGGCCGCCCGCGCGCCCGAACTACGCGCGGTGGAGATAGTGCAGTTACACACGGAGGGGCCGGCGCCCTACGCCGAGCCCGAGGTGGCCGGCAGCTTCACCGTCAACGCCCTGTTCGTGGGCAAGAACGTGCGCGAGGCCATCGCCCGCGGCCAGGGTGATTACACGCCCATCTTCCTGAGCGAGGTGCCGGCGCTGTTCCGCTCGGGCGCCATGCCTTTAGACGTGGCGCTCATCAGCGTCTCCCCGCCCGACAAGCACGGTTACTGCTCGCTCGGCACCTCGGTCGACGCCACGCGCGCGGCCGTAGAGTCAGCGCGCACGGTGGTAGCGCAGGTGAACCCGCGCATGCCGCGCAGCCACGGCGACGGCCTGCTGCACGTGAACGACATCGACTACGCGGTGGAGGTCGACGCGCCCATCCCCGAGGTGCCGCGCCCGCACCTCAGCGAAACCGCTAAGACCATCGGCCTGTACGCCGCCGGCCTGATAGAGGACGGCGCCACCCTGCAGCTCGGCATAGGCGCCATTCCCGACGCCGTGTTGGCCGCCCTGTCTGATCACCGGCAACTGGGCGTGCACACCGAGATGTTCTCTGACGGCGTGGTAGACCTCATCGAGAAGGGCGTCATAACAGGCGAGCAGAAGCGCAACCACCCCGGCAAGGTGGTGGCCAGCTTCGTGATGGGCACCAAGCGCCTGTACGACTTCGTGGACGACAACCCGTCCGTGCTGCTGCTGGACGTGACGTACGTGAACGACACCGCCGTCATCCGCCGCAACCCCAAGGTCACCGCCATCAACTCCGCCATCGAGGTCGACCTCACCGGGCAGGTGGTGGCCGACTCGCTCGGCACCTATCAGTACTCCGGCGTGGGCGGGCAGATGGACTTCATCCGCGGCGCGGCGCTATCCGAACGCGGCAAGCCGATCATCGCCCTGCCCTCCGTCACCAAGCGCGGCGAGAGCCGCATCACCCCCATGCTCAAGCCCGGCGCCGGCGTGGTGACCACCCGCGCGCACGTGCACTACGTGGTGACCGAGTACGGCGTGGCCGCCCTGCACGGCCGCAACCTCAGGCAACGCGCCAAGGCGCTCATCGAGATAGCGCACCCCGAGCACCGCCAAGCGCTGGAGCGAGCGGCGGCGGAGCGGTTCCCGCGGTTCTGAGGAGAGACCTAGAACGGCACCCCCGCCACCAGAACGATGTTGCAGTAAGGCGTGGTCTCACCCGTTCGCACCACGGCCCGCGCGGTCTCGGAGGCGGCCTTCAAGCGCTGGTGAGGTATGCGCTCCAGCGGAACTTCTTCTGGCCACGCCGCGTCTAGCTCAGCCGCGGCGGCGGGCGCAGCTTCGGTCTGTTCCGCGTTAGCGAGGCCGCGTTCCACCACCAGCTCCGACAACACCGCGTTCACCACCTGCTGGAAGCGCGGCACGCCCGGGCTGACCGCCAGGTCTATGCAGCGCACCCCTGGCGGCACGGGCAGGCCGGCGTCGCCGATGACCAGCGTGTCGCCGTGACCCATGGCGGCCACTAGGGCGGAGAGTTCAGAGTGGAGGATCCCGGTTCGTTTCATGCGTGTGCTGCCCCCTTCTAGTAGGTGAGGGGCGACCTGCGCGGCCGCCCCTCGGGGTTCAACTGAGTAGCGGCCGCGCTATACGCGAGCCGCGAGGACGCTCGACCTAGCGCTTACTGGCAGTCGGCGTTGGTGATCAGCTGCAGGCTGACCGCCACGTTCTGGGTCGCGGCGGGGGCGCCGTTGTTAATGATCTCGAAGGCGGCGCGCACGGCTTCGTCGCCGAGCAGGCTGGGCTGCTGCGCCACGGTGGCGCCCATGGTGCAGGCGTTCACGGCGGCTACGGCGTCGTCGGTGGCGTCGAAGCCCACGACCAGGATGTCGCGGCCGCTGGCCTGGATGGCCTGCAGGGCGCCAAGCGCCATCTCGTCGTTATGGGCGAACACGGCGGCGATGTCGGGCTGCGCCACGAGGATGTTCTCCATGACGGTCAGGCCCTCGGCGCGGTTGAAGTTGGCGGTCTGGCGGGCCACCACGTTCAGGCCCTCGCAGGCTGCGGCGGCTTCGTTGAAGCCCTGGCCGCGCTCGCGCGCAGCGGAGGCGCCGGGGATGCCCTCGAGCTCGACCACGTTGCCGCTGCCGCCGAGCTGCTCACAGATGTACTCGCCCGCCAGCCGGCCGCCGGCCAGGTTGTCGGAGGCGATGAAGTACGCCAGCACGCCGCCGTTCACGCCGCGGTCCACCGCGATAACGGGCACGTTGCGGCTGTTGGCTTCCATGACCGCCGGAACCACAGCGTCGGAGTCGGTGGCGTTAACGATCAGCACGGCCACGCCCGACTGCAGCAGGTCCTCGATGTTCGAGATCTGGGTGCTAACGCTGTCCTGCGCGTCGGTAACGATGAGCTCGAGGCCCAGCTCGTCGGCGGCCGCTTGGGCGCCGTCGCGCACGTCGACGAAGAACGGGTTGTTCAGGGTGCTGAGCGAGAGGCCCACGCTCTGGGCGAACGCCGCCCCGAAGAGGGCGACAACGGCGACTACTAGCAGCTTTCTCATGGTTTTCCTCCTGTGTGCGCTCGGTTTTTCAGGCGAGCGCCCGTGTGGTGTCTGCGGGCAACTGCCCGACTTGGGCGCGGGGGCGCATGCACACGGCTACATGCTGAACCCGCGCTGGGTGAATTAGATGGGTACCGCTTGCCGCTCCCTTAACCCCCGCAGTTAGCTCGAGCGGCGCGACAGCGCGCGGTCGATGAGCAGGGCCGCCAGGATGACACCCCCTTTCACGATCTGTTGGTAGAAGCTCGATACGTTCATGAGGTTCATGCCGTTGTTGATGACGCCGATGATGAGGGCCCCCACCAGGGTGCCCCACACCCCGCCGCGTCCGCCAGCCAGCGAGGTGCCGCCCACCACCACGGCGGCGATGGCGTCGAGTTCGAACGCCGCGCCGGCGGTCGGTTGCGCCGAGTTGAGGCGGCCGGTGAGCACGATGGCGGCGATAGCGACCGCGAAGCCGGAGAAGGCGTAGGTGAAGGTGAGAACCTTGCGCACGGGTATGCCGGAAAGGCGCGCGGCTTCGGGGTTGCCGCCCACGGCGTACACGGCGCGCCCCAGCGCGGTGTGGCGCAGCAGCACGTACGTCAGCAGCAGCACGCCGAGCATTATCCAGATAGGTAGCGGAACGCCTAGGAAGGTGCCGTAACCGATGGTGGTGAACACGGGCGGCAGGCCGCTTACGGGGCGCCCGTCGGTGGCCACCAGGGTGGCGCCACGGAAGATGGTGAGACCAGCCAGCGTGACTATGAACGGCGCCACCCCGGCGTAACCCACGAATGCGCCGTTGATGGCGCCCAGGGCGGTGCCTATGGCCACGGCCAGGATGAGCACCAGCCACACCGGGATGCCGGTGGTGGTGACCAGTATGGCGGCGATAACGCCCACGAGCGCTAATAGCGAGCCGACCGAGAGGTCGATGCCCGCCCCGATGATGACCACCGTCATGCCGAAGGCGATGATGGCGTTCACGCTTATCTGCCGCAGCACGTTGATGATGTTGGAGGTGGTGAGGAACCTGTCCGAGATGGTGGCCAGCACGATCACCATCACCACCAGGGCGAGCAGCAGCCCGAAGCGGGCCAGCAGTTCACGCCACCTGTCTCGCGCCTGTAACATGCGCCACTACCTCCTTGTCGTCCAGGGGCCTGGTGAGCTCGGTGGCCACCACCCCGTGCCGGAACACCAGCACCCGGTCGCATAACCCCACCAGCTCCTCGGTGTCGGAACTGGCGATCAGAAGCGCCATGCCCTCGCGGGCCAGCTCGTCGATCACGTTGTAGATCTCGCTGCGGGCGCCCACGTCGACGCCTCGAGTGGG
>JBAYRM010000151.1:0-4537 GCA_041676665.1 Trueperaceae bacterium | reverse complement strand
GTGCGTTGTCGCGACTTAGTAGGTGACGGCGATCTCCGGGCCAGTGAGGGGCACGCCGGTTACGGCGTTGCCGGCGTCCGACATTACTTCGGTGAGTTGCACGGAGAACGTGACGTTGCGCTTGGGTGCGGGGCTGCTGCAGGCTGCCAGGGCGATGACCATTACCGCCGCCAACGCCAGCAGTTGCCGGCGCCGTGAGCGGAGCGACAGTCCGAGGCCGGCGAAGGCTAGCGCGCCGGCGGCGAGGAACTGCGGCAGGGTGTTGCTGGTGGTGGCGCGGACGGTGATAGCGGCGGTGGTGCCCGAGTCGATAGCCAGCGGGGTTGCCAGCGTGAGCACCACGCTGTCACCGGTGTATGCGGCGGAAGAAGCAACGGTGGCGCCGTCCACCAGCACGCTCAGGCTGCTGAGCAGTGCCTCGACGTCCACGTCGGTGCCGGTGTCCACGTCCACGGTGGCGGTCAATTCGAAGGCGGTGACCTGGGTGGTGGCGACGCCGGTGGATTCGAGATCGAAGGCCAGCAGGTCGGCGCTGCCGCCGGGTGTGACGGTGGTGTCGGCCAAGGTGGTCGGCGTGGCCGTTAGCACCTGGTTCTTGTTGATCGTGATGGTGGCGGGGCTGGTATCGAGCAGCAGTTCGTCGGTTCGTTCAGGGTTGCCCGCCTGCCAGGCGGCACCGAGCGGCAGGACTACTCGGGTGAAGCCCTCGTCTACCACTGCCGTGTGGGGGCCGGTTACCCAGGTGGCCGAGGCGCCTGCGGCCAGCTCGGTGAGGGGAACTGTCAGGGTGCTGAGGTCGCCAGTCGCGCCATCGGGGCCGCTCCACTCTGCCAAAGTCAGTGGCAGGTTGCCTTCGTTGGTTAGCGTGTGGCACAGGTAGTACTCGTCGCCTTCGGCCACTGTCAGGGTGGCGCCCGCCTCACAGGCGCTGGGTGGTGCCCAGCGCGCTCGAGGTGGAGTAGCCGGGCTGGTACGAGAGGTACGACACGCTGTCGATGCCGATGTAGTTGCCGTTGAAGCCGCCCGGACCCGAGTTGGTTACGTAGTACCTGAAGGCGAGGCGGCCGCTCACCGTTTCGCCTGCTGGCAGGCCTTCCAGGATCATGCGGCGCTCGGTCCACTCCACGGGGTACTCGTCCAACAGGTCGGGGTTGATGCTCACGAGCAGCGTGTCGAAGTCGCCCGTGCTTTCAGGATCGGTGCCAGCGTCCACCGACGCGCCGGAAGTGCTGAGCCGAACCTCGAGGCGGTCGGGGAAGTCCGTGACAGAAGCAGAGCGTGTGTAGAACGAGAACTCGTCGCCGTTCCGCAGCTGCCACTCGGGTAAGAACGCCCAGTTGCTGATAGTGCTAGTGCCGGTCGTGTTGTTATAGTTCGCAGCTATGTACGTGGTGGGCGCACCCTCATGAGCTACGAAAACGTCGGCGTTGCCCTGGAACCAGCTGGTATCGCCCACTTCCGTGCTGAGGTTTTCGAAGGCCCAGCCGGTAGTCTCTAGGGTCGTGATGTCGTCGAAAGTCTCCGTAAACGTGGGGTTATCGATCCATTGGGGCGTCACGCCAAGGGCGCTGCTGCTGGGCCCCGAGGTCCCGGGGCCACGTGCACCATCTTGCGCCAGCGCAACGGAACTTATTGCTGCCGCCAGTACGGCGCCGAGTATGACACTGCGAATTCCTACTCTATTTTGATTCCTTCCGCCCCCGGGTGGGATGGCATTGCTGTGGTCGAGTCCGATTATCCGACCGCAGCGAGAAAATAAGGCTGAGGAACATCACATTTGTCCGTAACGACGGTGTAACGCCCTCCCGCGCACGATTTCCGTGAAGGAGGTCACGCATGTACCTGATCGTCGGACAGTCCTCAGCTGGCCGCGTGCAACAGCGCCGCGGTCTCGGCCAGCGGTTCCAGGCCCAGCTCGTCCTGCAGCCTGCGCTGGAACTCCTTGTAGCGCCTGAACGCCTCCTGCCGCCGACCCTGCTCGAGAAGCGCCGTGAGCAGCCGCTGCAACGCCTCCTCGTGCAGCGGGTCGATCTGCAGGACACGGTTCAGGAACAGTGCCGGGTCTGGTACCGAGCCTTTCACGGCCGCACCGAACAGCGACCGCACCACCTCCGCCCGCAAGGTGCGGCGCTCCTCCTCGACGGGCTCCAGCAGGTGACCCGGAGCGAACGGTTCCTGGTACAGCTCGAACACGGTCCTGGCGTCGCCCTGGTCGAGGGCGCTCTTGAGGTCGACGTAATCCGACCTCACCCTCTGTAAGCCGTCTTCGAAAACGTAGGTGCGAAGGCCGCTTGGCTCCAACTCTCGGCGTAGCAGGCTTAGCTGCACCCCCAGGTTGTTGCGCCTCTTCTCGGTGTCCGCTTCCGGCCACATCGCTTCGCCAGCCGCGTCGCGCGGCAGGCCGAGCGCGAACAGCAGGATCAGCTGCTGCTGCCGCTCGGTCAGGCGCACTTCCTGCCCGAAGTGCCGCAGGCTCACCTCACCCAGCAGTCGCAGCTGCAGCTCGGGGAACTCCGCGGCGCGCAACGCGGCCGCTTCGGTCCAACCTGAGGCGGCGACGACATCAAGCGGGTAGTTGAGGGTCAGGTCGGGTCGGTCGCTGGGTAGCTCGTTCAGAGGCACGAACCCGGGCAACAGCTCCGCGCCCGCCGTGGTCAGCTCGATGAACGACTCCAGGTCGGCAGCTGACCTAGTTACCCGGTAGCGAGCAGCGCGCAGGTACAGCTGCCGCGGCCGGTCCGCGTTAGCCGCCAGGGCACCATCGAGCAGGGACACGGCGGCCTGGTGCTCGCCCAGGTCAGCGAGGACCAGGGCGTAGGCCGCGGCGGCAAGCCCGCCCTGTTCCGCGCTGCGCCGGTAGAAGCGCTGAGCAGCGCCCGGGTTCACGCGCAACGTCTCGACCCCGTGCATGGTGATGATCTCCTGGGTGTAGCTGTCGCCCCACTCCGCCGCCCGGGTCAGCAGGCCGTAGAACGGCTCAGGGTCGCTGTCCAGGCGCGCCAGCGCGGCCTCGACCTCCAGGCCCACGAGCGGGTTGAAACGCGCTCCCGCGCGAGCCTTCTCGAAGTACTCGCGCGCCGTAATCGCGTCGCCGAGCCAGCCGTGCAGCATGGCTACGTCGCGACACTGACCGGGAGCGTCGCTGGGGTACAGGCGCCACACGTCGGGCAGCGTCTCTACCTGAGTGCGTAACCGCTCATGGAACTCCCCCCGCTGGTCCCAGCGACAGAGCGCCAGGTTGATGCGCGCTCCCACGCGGTACTGGCTAGCGAGCGGTAAGTACTCCAGCGCACGTTCTAGCCTGCCAATCGCGTTGTCGAAGCGCCCAGCCATGATGTCGACGAAGAAGGTGTTGGTGAGGAAACGACCGGCGCGCTCAGCGTCAGCCTGGTCCAGTAGGGCCTCGCCGCGCGCCACGGTCTGAAGCGCCATGCCAGGCTCGGTCACGGCCTGCACCCAGCACAGCTCACCCAGCGCCAGCAACTGCTGGTCTGCGGAAAGCGGTCCCGACGCTAGTGCCAGCTTGAGTCTCTCCGCGCTCTCGGTGTGGCGCCCCAGCACCTTCAAGGCGCCACCTACCGAGATGTGGCGCAGGGCCGACGGTGGCGTGGATAGCAGCGAATCCCACCGGATGACGCCCTCCGGCGCCAGGCGCCAGAGTTGCTCGCCTACCAGTTCCAGAACCTGGTTGAGGCCCTCAAGGTGGCTGCTGCGTTCGAACGCGTCGGCCCGTTCGACCAGCGGTAGTCGCTGCTGCTCGCGCTGCAGTACAGCGCGCGCCTCGTCGCCGTAAGAGCGCAATATGGCCTCGCTCACCATCGAGTGCAGCCGGTAACCGCCCTGGGTGGGCTGAGCGAAACCGCTCCGGGCGAGCCGCTCGGTGGCGGGCACGGCGGCGGAGCCGGGGAGCAGCGTAACGGTAGCCAGCAGCAGCGCTTCGCTCCACTCGGGCTCCGGCAGGCTCTCGCGCATGCCCGCCAGGAGGCCGGTACGCTCGGGCATCTCGCCCGTAAGGAGCGCGAAGTGAAGCGGCAGAGGCCAACCGTGGGTCCTGCGCCAGACGTCGTACGCGCGCGCACTGCCGCCGTAGAGCGCCTCAGCCTCCTGTTCGTCGAAGGCCAGCGCGTCGCCCGTCAGGTGCACCAGCCGCCCGCTTCGCTGGAGTTCCGTCAGTGCCGAGGAGCTCAGCGGACCGCGGCTGGCGAGCAGCACCAGGCCGCGCAGGTCCTCAAGGAGTGGAGTCAGGCTCTCGTGGTCCTCGAGCGCTTCGAGGTCCTCGAGCACCACGAGCGTGGGCTCGCGCCAGAGCTCCTGCAGTACCACGCTCCAGGGCGCCGACTCTGGCAGTTCGATCTCGCGGGCCAGCAGCGCTTTCGGTGCAGGTCCGGACGCGGACACCCAGACCACGCGCTGGCCGTCTTGCTCGAGGCGCTGCGCCCACTGGCTGGCAAGGACAGACTTGCCGTAACCGTACGGCGCCTCGAGCCAGACCGCGTAGCCACCTTCGTCGGGCAACGAGTCTAGGAGTCGCGGCCGC
>JBAYRM010000150.1:0-4548 GCA_041676665.1 Trueperaceae bacterium | reverse complement strand
CTGCAACGCCTGCACGAGCTGAGGCTAGTCGACGACTCCACCTTCGCCGAGCAGTACGTGAGCTCCCGCAAGCGCGCCAGGGGCCGCCTGGTTCTCAGGCGCGAACTGCAGCGCAAGGGCGTCGCCGAAGAGCTGGTCGAGCGCGAGCTTGAGGCCCTCAGCCCGGAGCAGCAAGCGCGGGCCGCCACCGAGCTGTTGCAGAAGAACGCCTGGCGCTACCGCCCGCAGAGCGACCAGACGCAAGCCGGCCAGGAAGCCAGCGAGGCTGCCAGCCACGCGCGGCGCGAGCAACTGCTGAAGGCCAGGTCCAAAGCGTTCGCTTTCCTGGCCAGGCGCGGCTACACAGCCGAAGCCGCCCAGCAGGCCCTGCAGCGGACGGGCTGGTTCGAGGACCACGATGACTGACGCCCCCGCACCGGCCAGACGGATCGTGGGGTTCCGGCAGGACGACGAGGGCCACTGGGTGGCGCAGCTCGAATGCGGCCACAGCCAGCATGTGCGCCACGACCCGCCCCTGGTTCAGCGGCCATGGGTCCTCACGGAGGAGGGGCGCCGCCAGCGCCTGGGTCTGCCACTCGCCTGCGTCAAGTGCGAAGAGGATCAGCCGAGAACGCTCTAGCGGGCACTCGGCTCGGTCCGCCTTGATTATGGCGGCCGTGCTCGGCTAAACTTACAAGTTGCGTCGGGGCGTAGCGCAGCCTGGTAGCGCACATCGTTCGGGACGATGGGGTCGGAGGTTCAAATCCTCTCGCCCCGACCAACCAAGGCGGAGCCCTCCACGGGCTCCGCCTGCTTCTTGTTACTCACTCCAGTACGGCCAGCGTGCAGCGCGACACGCACACCAGGCGACCGTCCTCGTCAGTGATCTCCACCGACCACACCTGCGTGCTGCGGCCCTGATGCAGCGGCGTGCCGAGCGCCGTGACGGTGCCAGAGCGAACGCTGCGGATGTGGTTAGCGTTGATCTCGAGGCCCACCACGCGCTGCAAACCGCCGCTGGGCAGCAGGCTCGAACCGATAGAGGCCACGGTCTCGGCCAGTGCCACGGAGGCGCCGCCATGCAGCAGCCCATACGGCTGGTGATGAGCGGGCCCGACGCGCATGCTGGCGACCACCCTGTCGGGCCGCGCCTCGTGAACCTCGATCCCGAGGGTGTGAAGCAACGTGCCAGGCATGGTGCCCAGGAACGCGTCGGCGGCCGCGCCCTCCTCAGCGGCCCTCAGCAGCCGCTCGAGCGGAGTAACATCGGCAGGTCGTTCGTCGGGACTCATGGTGCAACGATACGCCGCGAGGCGGGTCCCCGCCGAGCCTCCACACGCACGCCGCGACGGTGCCTAACGAGCATGGACAAGAGCCCCCCACCAGCCACCAAGGCCCCGTACCCGGCCACCGGCCTCCCGCGCTTCGTCGCGCCCATCACGCTGGGCGCCCTGCTCGGCGCCGGCCCGGCGCTGCTCGCCTTTCTGTCGCGCTTCGGGCCCACTCCGGTCGAGAGCCTGCCCCTGCTGGCCGCCGCACTTTACGGCGTGCTGTTCGTGGGCTCCATCTACGACGTCAGCGCCCCGTTCAACGCGCGCGTTAGGGCGGGCCGCGTGGCGCTGGTGGGGCTAACCGCCGTGGCGGCCGGAGCCATCACTACCCTGTTCCCTCTGGGCGACTGGCGTTACCTGATAGCCCCGGCCACCGCCATAGCAGGCAGCCTGGCCGTGACCCGCCTCAGCGCGGCGACCGGCGGCCTGGTGGCAGCCGGCTCGGTGTACGTGGCCGCCACCCTGCTAGCCAACTTCACGCTCGACAGCTTCATCCCAGTGGGCAACTTCTTCCTGGTGAACGTGGGCACCCTCTTCTTCGGCCTAACGTTCACCCAGCGCGACCGCCTGCACCGCTACGGCCGCCGCGCCGTGTACGGCATGATCCTCACCGCGGCCACCACCAACGTGCTGCTGGCCGCGTCGCTCGGCACCCCGCTGCGCTTCGTGGTCGTCAGCTTCGTCACGATCCTCCTGGCAGAAGCGGCCGACACCGAGGTGTACCAGCGGCTGCAGGCGCGCCGCTGGCTGGTGCGGGTGGCGTCCTCCAACGCCGTCAGCGCACCCCTCGACACGGTGCTCTTCACGCTGCTCGCCTTCTGGGGCCAGCCTTACGCCACACCCGGCTGGCTCACGCAAGTCATCGTTACTGACGTCATCGTCAAGTACCTGGCGGGCTTGCTGGCCGCGCTCGGCATGCTGGCGCTGCTGCGCTCCGTGTGGCCTCAGGCGCACATGGGCGACGTGCCGCCACTGACCGGCGGCCCGCATGAGCGCAGCGAGCCCCGCCAGCCCGCCTGATAGGCTGAAGGGAACCCGCGGTGGCCGCCCTAGCGGACGGCAGACCGCCACTTCAGGAACCAGGTGAGACCATGACGTTCGAGCAACTGCCCGGCCAGTTCGGCCAGACCTTCGGGCCCTCCGACTGGATAACCATCGACCAGGGGCGCATTGACCGCTTCGCCGAAGCCACCCTCGACCCGCAGTGGATCCACACCGATCCGGAGCGCGCCGCCGCCGGCCCGTTCGGCACCACCGTGGCCCACGGTTACCTCACGCTCTCGCTGTTGGTGACCATGGTGCAGCAACTCGGCATTCTGCCCGAGTCCGCGCAGCTGGTAGTGAACTACGGACTAGATAAGGTGCGCTACCCCGCGCCTGTGCCGTCCGGCTCGCGGGTGCGCTGCAGCGTCGAGCTGAAGGCGTGCGACCCCAAGGGCGAGGGGCGCCTGCTACTCACGCTGGCTTGCACCGTGGAGATCGAGGGCAGCACCACGCCCGCACTGGTAGCGCAGGTGCTCTACCTCGTCATCGCCTGAGCCGGCCCGTTGCCTAGCGCTCCAGGAGCCGAGCGACCCCTAGCGCCAGTTCCTCCTCCCCGGGCCTCGTGACGATCATGGTGCTCACAGGCAGTTCCCCCACGGCGTAACTCAGCGGCACGCTGGCTGCCGGGCACGCCAGGATGTTGAACGCGGCGGTGTTGCGCAGGATCAACCGGTTCGCCTCGAAGTAGGCCGCGTCGTCATGCGCCAGGTCCTCGATGAAGGGCGGCAACTTGGGGATGGTTGGCGCCAGCACGGCGTCCACGCCAGCCAGCGCCGGCCAGAACCGGCTCCGCAAGTCCGCGCGGGCGTAACCCAGCCTCACGTAGTCCGACGACGGCCTGCTGCCGAACTCCTTAACGCGCCCCAGCACGCGCGGGTCGAAGTCGGCCTCCCTTGCCGTGAACTCGGTCTCGTACTGCGCCCACGCCTCGTGGCTCGAGAAGCTGCCGAACCTGCGGTAAAGGTCGTCCACTTCGGAAAGCAGCGGCAGCGGCGCCACGCGCACCTCGTGCCCCAACGCCTCGAAACGCGCCAGCGCCGCATCGAAGCCTTGGCGGGTGGCGTCGTCGAGGTCGTCTTGCATCAGCGTCGTCGGGGCCAACAGCGTGAGCCTGTCACTCGGCTCCTTGAGGAGCCTATGCGGCTCGGCCGCCATGCCGAGGTATAGCGCCCAGGTGTCGTCCACAGTGCGGGCCAGCGGGCCGAGGGTATCGAGGGTGGTCGACAGCGCGGTGGTCCCCTCGGTCGGCAGCCTGCCGTCGGTGGTCTTGAGGCCCACCACGCCGTTGGCGGCGGCCGGTATGCGAACGCTGCCGCCCGTGTCGGACCCCACGGCCGCCACCGCCAGCCCCGCGGCGACCGCCACACCCGAGCCAGACGACGAGCCGCCCGGCACCCGGCGGGCGTCGAGCGCCGATCCCGGCGTGCCGAAGTGCGGGTTGAGACCGAGCCCGGAGTAGGCCAGCTCGGTCATGTTGGTGCGTCCCAGGAACACCGCGCCCGCAGCGTCCAGGCGCGCCGCGACCGGGCTGTCGGCAGCGGCGGGCGGGCGCTCGGCCAGCACCTTCGAGCCCGCCGCACTGACCTCACCGGCGGTATCGACCAGGTCCTTGATCGCGATCGGAACGCCCTGAAGCGGGCCCAGGTCCACCCCCTGCCGGAACCTGCGACTCGCCAGTCGCGCCTGCCGCAGCGCGCGCTCTCGCATGAGCACGCGGTAGACCTTGCTTCCGTCTTGGTGAGCGGCGATGGCGTCGAAGTGCGCCTCGGCGACCTCCACCGGATCCAGGCTGCCGTCGCGGTAGCCTGCCGCCAGTTCCGCCAGCGTGAGCATCAACTGTGAGGACATAAGGCATGCTACCGCGCGTCTCCGGAGCGTCGCCCCGCGGTAGTAGACTCAGGCATGCAGCGCACCAAGGCCGAACTCGAAGCCATGAGCCACGACGACCTCGTGAGCCGTGTTCTGGAACTGCAGGAGATGCTCCGTGAGGGTCTCGCCGTGCGCGCGTCGCTTCACGCGGTGCTGAACACGGTACTGAACGCCAAGAGCGAAGAGGTGGCGCGTTACGCGGAGGCGCCGGACGGCACGCTCGACCCCGAGGAGCTGGAGCTCAAGCGCGCCTGGGCGGCCGCCCGGCACGCGGTCTCGAACCCACTGGGCGCCGCGCGCAAGCGGGCCCAGAGCGCCTGACGCT
>JBAYRM010000149.1:0-4564 GCA_041676665.1 Trueperaceae bacterium | reverse complement strand
TGATCGGCGCCAGGCAGACGCGCCCATACGAAGTAGCCGCCGCGTGGCGCCGCGAACTCAAGCGCAGGAGCGTGCGCCCTTAGGCCGTCGGCCAGCGCCGTGGCCCGCTGCGCGTAGACAGCGCGCAGGTGGTTCAGGTGCGCGGCGAAGCGACCGTTCGCCAGCAGCTCGCCCACGACCGCGGCCACGAACGGGTTGAGTCCGCCGCCGCTCTGCAGGAAGCCGCTGGCGCCCACGCGCCCTAGGACCTCAGCCGAGCCGGCCAACCAGCCGAGACGCAGCCCGGGGGCGAGGGTCTTTGAGAACGAGTTGAGCGACACTACGTGCGGGCGGCCACCGCCCGCCAGGCTGGCGGGCGGCTGACCCGCGAACTGCAGGAAGCGGTAGACCTCGTCGGCCACCACCAGCGTGCCGCTACCCGCGGTCAGATCGAGCAGCGCCGTGCGCCGCTCGGCCGCCAGGCTGATGCCGGTGGGGTTCGCGAAGCTAGGCACCAGGTACATGAGCGTGGGAGCGTGAGCCGCCAGCGCCGCCTCGACCTCGGCCAGCACGGGGCCGTGCTCGTCGCACGGGACCGGCACCACCTTCAGGCCGCGGTCAGCGAACACTTTGAGCGCCAGGAAGTAGGTTGGCTCCGCCACCAGCACAGCCTGGCCGGGCCTGGTGAACAGGGTGCAAATGACGTCGAGGCCCTGGGAGGCTCCGGCGGTTACGAACAGCTCGTCCGGGTCGGTGCCGACGCCCGTCTCGGCCGTGATGGTGGCCGCCAGCAGTTGCCTGAACTTAAGGCTGCCTGGCTCCACCCCGTACTGCAGGAACGAGGCGTCACTCCCGCCCAGGGCGCCCTGAGCGGCGCCGCGCATGAGCTCGAGCGGTAACAGGTCAGTCGAGGGGTGCCCCGGGCCGAGGTCGATGACCCCGGGGCGCCACGTCGCTTCGATGGTGGGGGTGCTGACGGCGGCGGAATCCACTAGGCTCAGGATAGTACAGCCGAGTCACCCGCCCGCCCGCCGCTCGCGCAGCCACCCAGCGCCCCGGCCCAGCGCGGGGCGCCGAAGGAGAGCAGCATGCCGCGACCGCCTTACAAGCCTTTAGACGCCATGGTCTTCCCCCGCTTCGAGGGCATCCGCACCTTCATGCGGCTGCCGCACGTGACCGATCTGCAGAACGTAGACCTGGCCATCGTGGGCGTGCCGTTCGACACGGGCGCCACCTACCGGGTGGGCGCGCGCTTCGGGCCCTCCGGTATCCGTAACGAGTCGCTGCTGCTTCGCCCCTACAACCCCGAGCTGAAAGTGAACCTGTTCGAGCACCTTTCGGCGGTCGACTACGGGGACCTGCCCGTGACCCCTGGCTACCTGCCCGAGTCGCACGCCCAGATCACCGAAGCGGCGCGCGCGGTGTTCGCAGCCGGGGTTACGCCAATCTTCCTGGGCGGCGATCACTCCGTCTCTCTCCCGCTACTGCGCGCCCTGGTCGAGCGCACGGGCCCGGTGGGCCTCGTCCACTTCGACGCGCACAACGACCTGTGGCATAGCTACTTCGGCGGCAAGGACACTCACGGCACGCCGTTCCGCCGCGCCGTGGAGGAGGGCCTGCTGGACGTTACCCGCAGCGTGCAGGTAGGCATCCGTGGGTCGCTCTATGGAGCCGAGGACGTGAGCATCACCGAGGAGCTGGGATTGGCGCTCATCACGGGCCCCGACATGCACCGGCTCGGGATCCCCGCGGTGCTCGAACGCATCAGGCAGCGAGCCGGCACGGGGCCGCTGTACCTCAGCTTCGACATCGATTTCCTCGACCCCGTTTACGCGCCCGGCACCGGCACTCCCGAGGTGGGCGGCGCCACGGGCGTGCAGGCGCTGGAGTTGCTGCGCGGCCTGGCGGGCCTGAACTTCGTGGCTTACGACCTGGTGGAGGTCATGCCCAACTACGACTCGGCCAACGTGACCAGCCTCCTGGCCGCCAACCTGGTGTACGAGATGATGTCGCTGGCGGCCGTCAGGCGGCGCGGCTGAGGTGCAGCCGCGCTCGCGGCTCTAACCTGCCTCGGAATCGTCGAGCGGGCTCGAGCACTGCGGGTCGTTGGGGTAATCGATCAGGCCGTCGCCGTCGTTGTCGATGCCGTCGTTACACTCTGGTTCTGTCCCGCCACCGCCCGGCCCCATCTGGGCGGTGAGCGGGAACGCCACGAAGTAGAGGAACCCGCCGTACTCGTTGTCCGGCGCCAGCGCTACCTGAATGAACGAGGTCGTGCCTCCAGCCAGGTACGCCGTCTGCACGCTTACGTTGGCAACGTAACCGCCGAAGCTGACGATCCGCGAAGACCGGTCGAACTGGAGCTGCCCGGGGGCGCTGTCGAGGCTGCACACGACCTCGAGGGCGGCGCCGGGCGCCATAAGGTTGTGGAACTCCTGCACAACGGCGCTAGCTACCACGCTCGCCGCGAAGGTGCCCGCCATGGTCTCGTTACGCCGGTGCCACAGGGCGTGGCCGTCTTGCCTGAAGACGTGCAGTCCCGTCTGCTGGATACCCGGATCCACCAGGTACTGACCCGTCCAGCCGGCTGGGTAAACGAGGCTGTAGAGCGGCTGCACCGGGTTGGTGACCCAACCGCCGATGTCGAACGGCACCTGCCGGATGGTCTCGGGATAGTCCACCCTGGGCAGGCCGTTCATGTAATCCCAGTACAGGGCCGCCAGGCCGGTGACGCTGGCGCACGACCCCGAACGGGCGCCGTTGAAGCGCGCGAGCGGGTCCTGCTGGCCCGTGCCGGCTGCGCCGCACGCCACCATCAAGGTGGTCAGAACCAGTGCTACCAGTAGGAACGAGACTCTCTGCTTCACTGCTACCTCCGAAAGGGCCCCAGGGGCCATCAGGGGCCCCGCGATTGGTGCAGTGAGGCTAGCGGGAGGGGCATTAGATGGCGCTTAATCTCGCCTGGCGGCGCCCCGCTAGAGGCACCCGAACTTAGGGGCGGAATGGGTCTTGTAAAGTAGGGCCACATAACAAGTTGACAAGGGGGCGAATGAGCATGAGACCACTCGTATCCACCAGCGCGCTTTGCACAAGAGGCGTAGCCGTAACGGTATTGACGGCGGTGCTGCTCGCCGCCTGCGCGCCCACGGCGGCCACGCCTTCCACGCCCGGAAAGCCCATGCCAGCCGCCGCTCCGCACCCGGCGTGCGCGGCGGACGACTTCCGTGTGACCGTTCCCGACCAGAATCTCGCAGAAGGCATCAGGCGCCAGCTGGAACTCAAAGCCGATCAGGAGCTCAGGTGCTCGCACCTGGCGAGCCTGACCGCCCTCGTCGCCTCCGGCGTTGCGGACCTGAGCGGTCTCGAGCACGCTGTCAGACTCAGCAGCCTCACCGTGCGCGCATCGTCGGTCTCTTCACTGACGCCAATCGCGGAGCTCCCGCGCCTTGCGACCCTGAACCTCCCCGGGAACCAGCTCACGTCGGTAGAACCACTGACCAGAATTCCCACCCTGGTCGCCATCGACATCTCGAACAACGCTATTTCCGACATCGCGCCGCTCGCCAGTCTGCCGGGCCTGACCTTCCTCGCGGCCGCGGGCAACTCCATCTCCGACATCTCGCCTCTGACCGACCACGGCGAACTAGCCTGGCTCGAACTCAGCGATAACCAGATAGCTGACGTCTCGGCACTAAAGGGTCACACCAAGCTCTCCACGCTGCTGCTGAACGACAACCTGATCGAGGACGGTAACCCGCTGGCCACCGCCACGGGCCTGAACCGCCTTGAGATGGCCAACAACCGGCTCACCAACGTGGACTTCATGAGCGACATCGAGCCACGCAACGTGGTTCTCTCCGGCAACCTCATCAGCAACATCAACGGCATCACCCGCAACGCCTACCTCGACGGCAGCAGGAAGGTCGACCTGAGCAACAACTGCATAGACCTCGAGTCCAGCGATCCTTTCATTCGCGACGTGCTGGAGCGGGGTGAGCACATGTTGCTCGTGCCGCAGCGCGAAGATTGCGGTGGGGCGGCCAGCGGCTGAACTGGCTGGCTGCCGGGTGGGTGCTGCGCGTCAAGGAGTGGTGAGAAGAGCCGCCAGTTCCCCGGTCACCGCGGTGCCGCCTGCCCGCACGTACGCCAGGTCGGTGCCCGCCGTAACGAAGTCGTAACCCAGCTCCAGCATGCGCCGCGCGTAAGTGATGGACGTGGTGAACACACCCGTTGGCACGCCGCGCGCGGCGCACACGCTAGTTATCCGCTGCAGGGCGTCGAACACCACGCCTTCCGTCCACTCAGGACCCACGGCCTTCCCCAGCGATTGGCTCAGGTCAGAAGGTCCCACGAAGATGGCGTCGATGCCGGGCACGTCCAGGATGCTCTCTAAGTTCTCGAGGCCCAGCTTCGTCTCGATCATGGGGATGGCCATCACCGTTGCGTTGGCGTGCTTGTAGTAGTCGCCGACGCTCCGAATACCGGCGCGCACCGGGCCGTAGCTGCGGCCCCCTGCGGGCGGGTAGCGGCAGGCGGACACGAAGGCGGCGGCCGCCTCCGGCGTCTCGATGAGCGGGCAGATGAC
>JBAYRM010000148.1:0-4678 GCA_041676665.1 Trueperaceae bacterium | reverse complement strand
TTGCGGTCGCGGCGGCGCATTATGTCCTCGCGCACCCGCTCGCCGGTCTGCCAGTGGCGGATCTCCATCTCGGTCTCGACCCGCAGGCGCGGCACGGGGCAGGGGCGGCCGTCCTGGTCCAGCGCCACGAAGTTCAGGTGGCCTATGGTGCATAGGCGCCGGTCGCCGGTGAGTGGGTTCTCGCCGTGAACCTCGCAGCGCACGATCATGCTGCTGCGGCCCGTCCACGCCACGCGGCACTTGAGCTCGATGATCTCGCCCATGTAGATGGGGTTGCGGAAGTCGATGGGCTCGGTGGAGGCGGTGACCACCACGGAGCGGCAGAAACGCTGCGCCGCGATTGCAGCGCCGACGTCCATGAGCGCCAGCACTTCGCCCCCAAAGAGGGTGCCCAGCGGGTTGGCCATGTGAGGGAAGGCGGTCTGCACGCTGGTGACCCAGTCGGAGACTATCGGTTGGGTGGTTTCGGCCTGCACGACACGATTATAGGTCGCGGCTCGGGAGCAGAAGCGGGCGCGAGGAGCCGTGGCGGCGGTGCGCGGCGCGGGCCGAGGCGTTACTGTTTGACGCAGGAGGCAACCTAGATGACCAACTCGGCTCCCGCCATTCGTGACCGCGGCACGCTCATCGACCGGCTCGCGCCCGCCCGTGGGGCAGCGGCGAACGTGAGCCTGAGACCGCTCCTGCTGGTGGGGGCTGGCGTGGCGTTCCTGGCGCTGTTAGCGCAGCTGCGCGTGCAGATAGGTCCGGTGCCCATTACCGGTCAAACGCTGGGCGTGCTGCTGCTGGGCGCGGCTTACGGCGCGCGTTTTGGCGTGCTCACCACCGGCGCTTACGCGCTGCTGGGTGTGGCTGGGCTGCCGCTGTTCGCCGGGGGCGGCTCAGGCGCCGCCTACCTGCTGGGACCCACGGGCGGCTACCTGATCGGCTTCGTGGCGGCGGCCGGGCTGTTGGGGGCTCTAGCCCAGCGCGGCTGGGACCGCACCTACCTCAGCGCGGCTCTGGCCATGTTGGCGGCCACTCTGGTCATCTACCTCTTCGGCGTGACGTGGCTGTCGTTCGCGCTGGGCGACCTGGGCGCGGCGCTAGCGGCGGGCCTGGTGCCGTTCGTGCCGGGAGACCTGATCAAGCTGGGCGCGGCAGTAGCGCTGCTGCCCAGCGCGTGGCGCCTGCTGGGCCGCGGCTAGCGCGTAACCGCGGCAAGCGCGCCGCCGCACGTTCGCGAGGGCAGCGAAAAGAAACCCGCCCCAGTGAAATTCTGGGGCGGGTCGGTGCCAACCTGGTTCTGAGGGAACCTAATGGTCTCTCTCTCAGGAGGCGGTCCTTGGGTTACCCTCGGCGGGCACCTCCACTGGTCATTGATGTGCGGATACTAATAAGACCACCTCCTTTCCGTGGTAGGGCCAATATATCCAAAGTCGGGCTACTGTTTGTGAGGTAATCAACACGCGGGGTTAATCGAGGTGGCCTCACCGGCCGCTCGCCCGACCCGGAACTTGTACTCAGTACAAAATTACACGGCACGCCACGACCACCAGGCATATACACTGGCGGCACTGAACCCGTGAGGGACAGGAGGGCGCCCCGAATGCTCAGCATCCCCGAGAAGATCCTCTTCATACTCTTTGCGGCCGCAGCCATGTACTTCGGCTACCTTGGCTTCGCTAAGGTGTTCCGCGCCGTGGCGCGGGGCGACAAGGGCACCACCATCCCGCGCCTCAACCAGTTGGTCAAGCGCGTCACCGACGGTGTTCTGCGCACCATGAGCCAGAAGACCGTGTTCCGCGCGCGGCCCGTGGCCAGCACGTTCCACTCGTTCATCTTCTACGGCTTCGTGCTCTACCTGCTGGTCAACGTGTTCGACGCGCTGGTGGGACTGCTGCCCCGCTCGTGGCTGGCGGCCATGGACTTCGGCATGGTGGGCAACGTCTACCGGCTGGTGGCCGACGTGCTCACGTTCCTGATCCTCTTAGGCGTCGTGTACTTCCTCATAAGGCGCTTCATCGTCAAACCCAAGACCATGGAGTGGGGCCCGCGCACCCACCTGCACGAGGACGTGAAGCAGGGCTCCGTTAAGCGCGACAGCCTCATAGTCGGCTTCTTCATCCTCATCCACGTGGGCTCGCGCCTGCTGGCCGAAAGCTTCATGCTGGCCGGCACCGGTCACGCCGACGCCTGGCAACCGTTCTCCAGCGCCATCGCCAACGCGGTGGGCTTCGGCGACAACCGCATGATCGGCTGGCACGTGTTCTGGTGGCTGGCCCTGGGCCTAATCCTGGCGTTCCTGCCGTACTTCCCGCGCTCCAAGCACCTGCATTTGTTCGCCGCGCCCATCAACTTCTCGCTCGAGCGGCGCACGCAAGACCTCGCCCCCGTGCCCCTGGGCGTGCTCGAACCCGTTGACCTGGAGGACGAGAACGCCGAGCAGTTCGGCGCCGCCAAGCTAGAGCACCTGCGCTTCCCGCAGATCCTCGACGCCTACGCCTGCATCCAGTGCAACCGCTGCGCCAACGTGTGCCCCGCTAACAGCACCGGCAAGGCACTGAGCCCCGCCGCGCTCGAGATCAACAAGCGCTACGAGCTCAACAACATCGTCGACACCTTCGCTGCGGGCGAGGAGAGCCCGCGGCCGCTCATCGAGTTCGCGCTCTCGGCCGAGGCCGTGTGGGCGTGCACCACCTGCGGCGCCTGCATGGAAGTGTGCCCCGTGGGCTGCGAACAGATGATCGACATCGTGGACATGCGCCGCGACCTGGTCATGATGCAGGGCGAGTTCCCCGCCGAGCTGCAGACCGCTTTCCGCGGCATGGAGCGCACCGGCAACCCGTGGGGCCTGGCGGCCGACAAGCGCATGGAGTGGGCCGAGGGGCTCGAGGTGCCCACGGTGGAGTCGAACCCCGACTTCGAGGTGCTCTTCTTCGTGGGCTGCGCCGGCTCGTACGACCCGGCGGCGCAGAAGACCACGCAGGCGATGGCCAAGATCCTCGATCACGCCAAGGTCAACTATGCGGTGCTGGGCAAGGGCGAGAAGTGCACCGGCGACCCGGCCCGCCGCGCCGGCAACGAGTACCTCTACTACCAGCTGGCCACCGAGAACGTGGAGACCCTCAACGCCGCCCTTCTAGACGAGAAGCTCGACAGCGCTAAGCCCAAGGTGGTGCTCACCACCTGCCCGCACTGCTTCAACGCGTTCGCCAACGACTACCCGCAGCTGGGCGGCGAGTACGCGGTCATGCACCACACGCAGCTGATCGAGCAGCTTATGGACGAGAAGCGCCTGCCGCCGTTCGACTTCGACAAGACCATCACCTACCACGACCCCTGCTACCTGGGCCGCCACAACGGCGAGTACGACGCGCCACGTAACGCCCTCACGAGCGGTAACGCCAACCTGGTCGAGATGCCGCGCAACCGTAACAACTCGTTCTGCTGCGGGGCTGGCGGCGCCCAGTTCTGGAAGGAAGAGGAGGAGGGCGACCAGCGCGTTTCTGAGAACCGCTACCTGGAGGCCGTAGCCACGGGCGCGGAGGTCATCGCCACCGGCTGCCCCTTCTGCAAGGTCATGCTGGGCAGCACCGACAGCGCGGAGAAGGAGGGCGGCCCCGAGGTCCTCGACGTGGCGCAGCTGGTGGCTGGCAGGCTGGAGGGCATCCAGGCCATGCTCGATCACCACAGGCAGGAGAAGCCCTCGCAAGGGGCGGCGCTAGATTGAGATTCCTCTGAAGGTCGTCTGAAGGCCGCGCCTACCAAAACCACACTAAACGAGTGGTATCTTCATCAGCCTTGACGGGGCCGGGCCGCCTATCCTTGGGCTCGGACGATGAGCGAAGCAGCGCCACGTCTGACCGTCAGGCTTTCGAAGTTTCGGAGGGTTAGAGCGCAAGTGCCGCACGTTCGTTCCGTAGCCACAGACAACTCCTCATCGGTGTCCGCCGATTTGGGGGTCTTGTTGCTTGGCGAGGTGTTCGACCGCGTAGCCGACGCGCTGCTCGTGCTTGACCCCCAGAACAACGTCATTGCCGCCAACCGCGCCGCCGAGGCGCTGCTGGGCGCCCGCAAGGGCGCGCTGAACGGCCTGGAGCTCAGCCGCCTGATACCGGTGGGCGCGCCTTTGCTGGCGCTGCTGCTGGCACCAGACCGCAACGGTCCGCTGGAGCTGGAGGTCAACCTCGTAAAGCCCTCCGGCGGCAACGTCACCGCTAACATCAGCGCCTTCAGGCTGCAGGACAGCCGCACGGTGCTGCTGTGCCGCGTGGCGTCGGCCGACGCCGACGGCGGCGCCGTGGCGACCCGCGACGAGCGCCGCGCCGCCGCTGTGCTCGAGAGCTCGCGCGACGTGTTCGTGGTGTTCGACGAGCATGGGCGCATGAGCTTCGCTTCGCCCAGCGCCTCCTCGTGGGGGCTCGACCGCAACGACGTGACCGAGGGCGACTTGTGGCGCTCTATGCACCCGCGTGACCGCGACGCCGCCATGGCCGCTCTGGGACCGCTGCGTGGCGGCGGCAACCGCCCGGCGGCGCAGTCGCGCACGGTCACCATTACCTGCCGATTCCGTTACCAGGGCGCCTGGCGCTGGTTCGAGCTGGTGGCGACCGACATGTCGGACGATTCCGAGGTCAAGGGGCTGGTGGTGCAGGCGCGCGAGGTCAACGAGCGCGTGCAGAACACGCAGGAGCTG
>JBAYRM010000147.1:0-4721 GCA_041676665.1 Trueperaceae bacterium | reverse complement strand
TGTCGTACGCCAGGCGCCAGGCGGCCGCCGGCGCGGGCGTGCTGGTGGTGCTGCACGACCTGAACCTGGCGGCCAGGAGCTGCGACCGGCTGGTCGTGCTTAAAGGCGGCAGGCAGGTCGCGGAGGGCGGCCCCGCCGAGGTCATGACGGCCGACCTCATCGCCGCTGTGTTCGGCGCGCGGGTGCGGGTGATAAGCGACGCCGGCACGCCCGTAGTGGTGCCGGAGTTCGCGGCACAATCGGGGCGCGCGGCCGACGTTCGGTACTAGAGAGATAAGTCTATCTAGCGCCGGCCGCCATTATGCGGCCGAGGGCAGCTAGTAGCGGCTGGGCGGATCGAAGCGCCCGTGCACGGCGCGCGCCTGTTCGTAGAAGTCGACGAGCTTCACGGTGGCGGCGTGCCAGTCGTGGCGCTCCATCTCGGCCCGCGCCGCGCGCCCTAGCCGCGTGCGCTCCTGCTCGTCGAACAGGAGCCGCTTGAGCTTGGCGGTGAGGTCACCCAGGTCACCGGGGGTGAACATAAGGCCGTCGACCTCCTCCGTGATCACGTCGGGGATGCCGCCCGCCCGCGCGCCCACCGTAGGCGTGCCGGAAGCCATGGCTTCCATGGCCACGAAGCCCAGGGTCTCGGTATCAGAGGGGAACGCGAAGACGTCCGAGCTGGCGTACGCGCTAGCCAGCTCCGTTCCCGCCATGTAACCCGTGAACACGGTGTTGGTGCCCTTGAAGCGCTTCTTGAGCTCGGCCTCCGCCGGGCCCGAGCCAACGAGGGCCAACCGCACGTTGGGCAGCTGGGTAACGGGCGCGTACAGCCAATCGATGCGCTTCTCGTAACTGAGGCGCCCGACGTAGATCATGAGCGGGTCGTCGGGATGCCCGCCGCTGAGGCGCTCGCGCATGGCGCGCGTCGCGCGCTCCGGCCTGAAGAGCTCGGTGTCTACCGCTTTGGGCCACAGGCGCACGCGTTTGATGCCCAGGCCGCGAGCTGACCTCACCATGGGTTCGCTGGTGCACAGGTTCACGTGAGCCTGGTTATGCACGTCGCGCAGGAAGCGCCGCGAAGGCTCCTGCAGCATGGGCAGCTTGAGGTGGCGGGCGTACTGCGTGACGTCCGTGTGGTAGCTGGCGAGTAGCGGCAGATTGCGCTGCTTGGCCAGGGCCGTGCCCCAGAGACCCAGCACCACCGGGTTCACCACGTGGACCACGTCAGGCTTGAAGGCGTCGAGCTCGCGCCCCAGGCGCGGCCGCGGCAGACCCAGGAACAACTCTGGGTACCACGGCTTGAACGGGAGCGCCGGCACCGACACGACCTTATGCCCGGCGTAGTTCTGAGGCGGATCGTGAGGCGCGAAGATAAGCGCCTCGTGCCCCAGCACGGCCAGCTGCTCGAGCGTACGCATGAGGCGCGTGACGATGCCGTCGACCTTGGGGAGGAACGTTTCGGTGAAGATGGCGATCTTCATCGGCTGCGGCGGCGCCCCCTAAACAGCTGCGCTGCGGGCTAGACCGTTTCGGCCTTGCGGACCTGGTCGGGAATGCCCGGCTTCTGCGCCCGCGTCCACGTGCTGGTGGCCGGGATCTTGCTCATGTCGGCGCGCTCCTTGTACCGGCGCGCAACTTCGGTGACCTCGGTTAGCAGGCCGGCCGCCAGGGTGGTGGGCTTAAGCCCCAGGTCGAGGAACAGGTCGTTGCGTACGTGCAGGTCGTTCTCGGCGTCCTCGCGGCGCGGGTTGGTCACGTAAGCCACCTCGGCGCCGACCAGCTCGCCTATCAGCTCGGCCAGGTCACGCACCCGGTGGGTCTCGGTCATCTGGTTCAGGATGCGCACCTTGTCGCCGCGCTTAGGCGGGTTGGCCAGGGCCAGCTCCACGCACTTGACGGTGTCGGTGATGTGGATGAACGCCCGCGTCTGCCCGCCAGTGCCGTGAACCGTGAGCGGGTAACCCACGGCCGCCTGCATGAGGAAGCGGTTCAGCACCGTGCCGTAGTCGCCGTCGTAATCGAAGCGGTTGATGAGCCTTTCGTCCAGGTTGGTCTCGGGCGTGTTGGTGCCCCACACGATGCCCTGGTGCAGGTCGGTGATGCGCAGCTCGTCGTTCTTGGCGTAATAGGCGAACAGCAGCTGGTCGAGGGTCTTCGTCATGTGGTAGATGCTGCCCGGGTTGGTGGGGTACAGGATCTTCTGCGCCACCTTCTCGCCCTCGTCGGTGGTGACCTCCACGTCGAGGTAGCCCTCGGGGATCTTCATGCCAGCGGTGCCGTAGCCGTAAACGCCCATCGTGCCCAGGTGCGCCAGGTGCACGTCCTGCCCGCTCTCGACGATGGCGGCCAGCAGGTTGTTGGTGGCGTTGACGTTGTTATCGACCGTGTAGCGCTTATGCCAGCTGCTCTTCATGGAGTACGGCGCGGCGCGCTGCTCGGCGAAGTGCACGATGGCGTCGGGCTTCTCGTCTTGGATCAACTGCAGCAGCGCGGCGTAGTCCTGCGCCACGTCGATGTTACAGAACTCGATGCGCTTGCCGGTCAGCTGCTGCCACGCCTCGAGCCGCTGCCCCATGGGCGCGATTGGGGTGAGGGAGCCGGCCTCGAGCTCGTTGTCGATGTTGCGACGCGAGAGGTTGTCGACGATTATCACGTCGTGACCCTTGCTGCTCAGGTGAAGACTGGTGGGCCAACCGCAGAAGCCGTCGCCGCCCAGGACTATGGTTTTCATTTCTGCCTCCGAAAGGCCGCCGACCGGTCAGCCGGCGCAAGAGCGCCGACCAGGCGGCGCGGTAACGGGTTGAGTCTAGCCCACCTGCGGGCGCGCTGCGGGTGTCCCGGGGCGCCCACAAGTACTAACTGCGCAGGGCCGCGGCCCGCAGGCGCCTGCGGAACTCGCGCAGCCTGCGCTGGAAGAAGCGGCGCCGGTACGACTCGGCTCCCGCGTGCCACGCAGCGGGACTGAGGAACGAGCCGATCACCGACACGGCGATGAACGCCGGGTGCCACAGGATCCACCACAGGGTGCTGAGGCCCCACAGGTCACGCCGCCCGAACTGGCGCGTACCCACGCCCATGCCGGTCCACTCCACCAGCGCCTTCACCAGCCATAACCCCGCCACCCACGGCAGCAGGGCAGGCAGGAACGGGATGAGGAGCAGGCTGAGGCTCAGGAACACGCTCTGCAGGCCAAGGGCGGCGATGCCGGTCATGAAGCCGGGATGGTAATGGAGAACGTGATGGTAGCGGCTGACCCAGCGCCGCCGCTGGCGCAGCAGCACCCTGGTGGAGGGCGCGCCCTGGGTGAGCACCCGCGTGCGCGGCTCCTCGGCGAACACGACGCGCGAACCGCTGATGCGCCCCAGGCGCTGGGTGAGCAGGTCCTCGTCACCGCTGGGAGCGCGGCCAGCCGCGCCGAAGCCGCCCACTGACTCGAACGCCCCGCGCCGGTAAGCGAGGTTGTTAGCGCTGCTGGCGAACTTGAGGCCGAAGCGCGTCATCGAGCGCGACACGAGCATGAGCGTGAACCAGTCAACGCTCTCGAAGCGCTGCAGCAGCGACGTGGCCTCGCCGGGGCGGCTGGTGGAGACGTAACCGACGACCATCGCCACGTCGTCCTCGAAGCGCTCGACCATGCCAGCCACCCACTCGGGGTGATAACGGCAGTCGGCGTCGGTAGCCATGATGATCTCGCCGTTCGAGCGGCGGATGCCGTGATCGACGGCGTTGACCTTGGGCGCCAGCTTGCGGCTGGGCGATTCCACGCTCACTAGCCTGAAGCGCGCGTCGCGCGCCGCGAACTCCTCGATTATCTGGCGGGTTCCGTCGCTTGAGCGGTCGTCCACGATCACGAACTCCAGCGGGCCGCCGTACACCTGACCCGCTAACGATGACAGGGTGCCAGCCAGCTTGGCCTCTTCGTTATGCGCGGGCAGCACCACGCTCACGCTGGGCAGGGCGCGGCTGCGGCCCGTGGCCGGGCGCCTGAACATGCCCACCACGACCATCACCATTAGCAAGATGTAGGGGATCCCGAAGAGGTACAGCAAGAAGACTAGTGCGCTCGTCACGCCTGGCCGAACCTCGCAGTCATCACGCTGGAGAGTGTATCACTCGGCCCTCGCGGCACCCACCGCACTCCGGTACCCTTTGGTACCCGTGCCCAAGGACCCCGACCAGAGCTTCCACGCGTTCCTCACTCAGCTCGACGATTACGACGAGCAGGTGGTGGGTTACCAGTTCTTCCCGCCGCGGCGCGGGGCGGCGGCGGCGGGCTACAGCGGCCCGTACGCCGACCTGCTGGCTGGCCTTGGGCTCACCCCGTACGTGCACCAGGCGCAGGCGCTGGAGCTAGCGGGCACGGGCAAAGACGTGGTGGTGGCCACCTCCACAGCGTCGGGCAAGTCGCTGGCGTTCCAGTTGCCGGTCCTCGACGCCTTGCGTCAGGGCCGTTCCGCGCTGCTGATGTACCCGACCAAGGCCCTCGCCAACGATCAGCTTCTGCGTCTGGACCACATGGCCCGCAGTCTGGGGCTGCCGGGTTCGGAGGAGCCCCTCATCAGCACTTACGACGGCGACACCGCCACCCAGCGCCGCCAGGCGGTGCGCGAACGTGCCCGGGTGGTGCTCACGAACCCCGACATGCTGCATTACGGGATACTGCCGCACCACGCGGAGTGGGCGGGCTTCCTGCGGACGCTCGACTTCGTGGTCCTCGACGAGCTGCACGCCTACCGCGG
>JBAYRM010000146.1:0-4732 GCA_041676665.1 Trueperaceae bacterium | reverse complement strand
GTCATGCGCCACATGCCCGCGGGCGGACCCGCCCAGGGGTCCTCGAGCACGCCGCCCTCGTAACTGATGTGGAACAGGTTGGCGTCCATGGAGTACGGCTTCTCCTTGGTGACCGGCACGTCGATGCCGTGGGCGGCGGCGTAATCGATGCAGTCCTCGCGGCCTTTGAGGTCCCACTCACGCCAGGGCGCGATGACCTTGATGTCGGGCTCGAGGGCGTAGGCGGAGAGCTCGAAGCGCACCTGGTCGTTGCCCTTGCCGGTGGCGCCGTGGGCGATGGCGTCGGCGCCTTCGGCTTGCGCTATCTCGACCATCTTCTTAGCTATTAGCGGCCGGGCGAAGGAGGTGCCGAGCAGGTAGTAGCCCTCGTAGATGGCGCCTGCGCGCAGCACGGGGAACACGAACTCCTCTACGAACTCTTTGCGCAGGTCCACGGCGTGGGCGCTGATGGCGCCGGTGGCGAGCGCCTTCACGCGGGCCTCCTCGACCTCCTCACCCTGGCCGATGTCGGCGGTGAAAGCCACCACCTCGGCGCCGTAGGTCTGCTTGATCCAGTGAAGGATGACCGAGGTATCGAGCCCACCGGAGTAGGCGAGCACGACCTTGTTCACTTGCTTGTCTTCTTGCTTCATGGTTCCTCCGGGCCTTTCGAGCCTGCCGCTAGCCAGGGCGTTCGGCGTGTTGTGGCGCCGCCCTGGTTTGGGCGCCGCAGGCTTGGTGCTTGCTTTAGCTTGGCGCGCGATCGCTGCTGGGTCTTACGGGGTGGGTCGGTGCGGTCAGGCTGTTCATCGGTGGCGGCACTACGATCGAGAGGCGTCTGTAGTTACTGGAAGGTTATGCATCCAGCTCGATAACGTTGCAACCATATCACCGGGCCTGAATAGCGTCAAGCGCCGCTACCAGCGCACCGCAGGCGTATGCAGCGTCCGCTGCATATATTCACGCTTTTCGTGCATGCTGCCTGGCTCTCTGCGGCAGCACGGACGTCAGAACGGCCGCTGCCAGCACCAGCAGCGCGCCGAGTACGCCCCAGGCGCCTAGCCGCTCGCCGAACAGCGCCGCCGCCAGCAGCGCCGCCACCACCGGCTCGAGCGTCGCTACCATCACCGCGCGCGAGGCCTCTACCCTGCGCAGGCCGAGGTAGTAAACGAGGTAGGCCAGGTAGGTGGACAGCGCGGCCATCAGCCCGATATCAAGCCACATGGCTGGGGTCGCCAGGCGCACGGCGTCAAACTGCACGAACGGCAGAAGCCCGAGCGCGCCGATGGGTAGAACGATGGCGTAGATGGCCGCCGGCCGGTAGCGGCGCAGCACCCACTTACCGAATAGGTAGTACGAGGAGTACGACAGCCCGGCGACCAGGCCCCACACCACTGCCGCGGTGCCGACCTCCAGGCCACCGCCGCCGCTGCGCGCCACCAGCGCTACGCCCACGATGGCGGTCACTATCAGCACCACGTTCAGCGGGCCGAGCCGCTCACCCAGGAACAGCGCGGCCAGCACCGACACGAACGCCGGAGCCGTGTACAGGAGGATGAAAGCCAGGCTCACGCCGCCCGCGTCGATGGCCATGTTCAGCGCCGTGAAGAAGAGGGTCACACCCACCAGCGCGAAGAGAGTGAACGCCAGCAGATCCGACCGGCGCTGCAGCCGCAGCTGGCCGGTCAGCCCCGCGTGCGTCACGAACAGCAAGCCGCCGAGCGCCGCGCGGTAAAAGGCGATCTCCATGGCCCCTACCCCGGCGTCCAGGAGCCGCTTTGAGAACACGCCCAACAGCGCCCACAGCACCGCTGCCAGCGCCACCAGCAAGTAACCGCCGCGCGTGCCAGCGGCGCCGGCGGCCACCGCTCCGGCACCCGCCGTACCCGCCGTACTGCTCAACCGAGCTCAGGCACGGGCACACGCATGCCGTACTCGCGAGCCGTTTGCGGATCGTCGTGCTTGAGGGCGCGCATGCGCTTACGGTACGAGCCGAACTCGACCACGAACGCCACCAGGTTCAGGACGTAGATGACAATGAGCGCGATGCCGTCGGTGCGCAGCGCCATCGTGGGATCCGGTCCGCCGGGGATGTAGTTCAGCAGGAAGTCGACCCCGAAAATGGCCCAAGGCACCATGAGGAACACGCCCCAGAACTCGTCGGCCAGGCCGGTGCCTGGCAGCAGGAGCGCCAGCAGATGGTAGAGCAGCGTGCGCGGCGCGTTCCTGGCCAGCCGCGGCCGCGGGATCACCAGGTACAGGATCGAGATGGCCGCCCACGCCAGGAACAGCACCACCAGCACCGTCCAGAGCCAAGGTGCCAGGCTGACGCCCTGCATGCCGGTCAGCGCTGCCCACGGGTTGCTGAAGGCGCTCTGCCACGCTCCAAGGTAGGTGCCAGCCAATGCGCTGCGCAGGCGCGCCGTGTCGGGCGCCACCAGCAGCGGCTGACCCTCGCCGAACTCCCCGATCAGGCGCGAAGGGTTGGGGCCGCGCCCCAGGTTGTAGAGCACCGTGGCGTCGTCGGGTGCCAGCTCGGCCGCCCTGGCGAGCAGTTCGTCGTCGGCCGTGAGGATCGCAAGGTTGTTAAGCGCTGCCGGGTCGTCCATAAGCTGCAGGTACGCCTGCTCGGCAGCGGCCCTCTCGCCGACGCTCTGCGCCGCGAAGCCTCGCACGAACTGCGCGTCGGGGCGCGACTCGTCGAGCGCCGTGACGGCGCTCAGCGCCGCTGGCGACGCGAGGCTGCCCGAACCCCAGGCGCGCGGCGCGCTGTCTTGCTGCGTGGACCAGCCCTGCAGCGCTGCCAGTGCCAGCGCCGCGGCGAACAGCAGCACCACCACCAGCTTCTCGAGGAAGGTCGCGTAGCGCATGAACGTGAGGCGCGCAAACAGGGGCGAGACGCTCTTGCCAGCAGCGCGGGCACGCTGCATGGTCAGGGACTGCGGACGCCAGTACTTGGCGAGCAGCGTGATGTGCAGAGCGATGATGCTGAGCACCACGGCCGCCACGCCGTACCAGCCGGTGCGGCCCACGGTCAGGGCGGCGTTGGTGAGGGTGGGACCGACCTGGAAGCCCGCGCGCCCCTCGTTGGCGCGGTTGCGCCACAACGTTGCTTCGTCGCGTTGACCGGCCTCCTGCAGGTAGAGCGCGTACTCGCGCAGCGCCGCCTGAGTCTCGGGCACTTCCGGGGTGGAGGAGCGGTAGAGCCAGTCGGCCCAGAAAGCTGCCCGGGCCATGTCGCCACGGCCCAGCGAGCTCATCAGGCGACCGAGCGGGAAGCCGTAGGCCGCCTGCAGCTCCGGATCGGTCAGCAGTTCCGCCCGGTAACCGCGCGCCACGAAGTCGGTCAGGGCTGCCTCCATGGCGGCGTCCGCGAGGTCGGTGCGCGGCTCAGGCAGGCCCAGGAACGCCTCGGCTAGTTGGGCGCGCTCGTAGAAGGTGCGGCTGGAGGCCAGCGCCGTCTGCAGCAGCGGCTCGGCCAGCAGCGTGGCGCCCGCGGGAGCGCTCTGCACCTGCGCCATGTAGAGCCACGGGTTGGTCGGGTCCTGCTGAACGCGGGTCGCCGGGTCGGCAACGCTGGCCTCCTGCCTGAGCCAGGAGAACAGGGCCGGGTCCGGGTCGAACGGAAGCAGGGTCGCGGGTCCAGCGTCGGTCACCTGCACCTGCCGGCTGGTGCCGTCGTGGTACGCCACCGTGACCTCCACGACGTTGCCAACGATGACCGCCTCGGTCACCTGAGCGGGCAGGCGGTGGCGCGCCAGCACCTGCCCGGTGGCGCCAGCGAGCTCCAGCAAGTGGTTGCCGTGCCCAACGAAGAGGCGCTCGGCGGAGCGTGACAGGCCAGCGGTGGCGCCGCTGCCAACGGGGAAGTCGAGGCGCCAAACGACCGCGCCTGCGGCGTTCTCGGCCACCACGGCGTCGCCCGCCAGGCGGTACGTGACCCCGGCCGGCAGCGGTTGCCGCATCGTGGTGCCGGGCTGTTGGTCAGGCTGTTGGCCGGGCAGGTCGGCTGGGGCACCGACGTCGCCGTCGGTGGGAGGCTGCTCCGCGGGCTCGGTGACCGTGGGCGGGTCCTCTGGGCTCGGTTCTGGTGCAGTGTCAGGTTCGCTTCCTGGCGCAGGTTGCTGCGTGGTCTGGCCGTTGCGGGGCGCCTGACCCACCGCTGCTTCGGCGCCGCTGACCTGCACGTTGAGGCTGGCATCGAGTCGCGGACCGCTTATGTGAACGCGGTAGGTGCCGCCGTACTGCAGCGGACTGGTGAAGCGCAGGGTGCCCGCCTCGGTGGCCGCTATCACGCTCACGAGCGGCGTACGCGCCGTGCCGTTTGATGGCGGCAGCGTGAGCTCTATGCGGTACGCCGCGCCCGGTTCGAGGTTGGAGGCCGTGAGCTCCAGCGTCTCGCCCACGATGTACGAGTACGAGCCAAGCGCCAGTGACGGCGCTGGCTGCGCGAGGGCGAGCGGTAGCAGGGTGAGGTACAGCAGGAGCCAGGCGGCTGCGGCGATGACACCGTGCCGGCTTAGGCGCGTGGGGGCGCGGCGCAGCGCTGCGCGAGTCTGGAACATGAGCTCACATTACCGCACCGGCCCTAAGCACTTCGCACGCACGCCACCCCGCGCGCACCACCCGTTCGGGGGGTCGCCGACATGGAATTGTTCGCCTTTTTGACGCCCACGCCGCTGGTATAGTGCTGGGGTGCAGCATGAAGTGTGGGCCCGTCTCACTTCACCGTTCCCTTCAGAGGCCCTCGCGT
>JBAYRM010000145.1:0-4754 GCA_041676665.1 Trueperaceae bacterium | reverse complement strand
GGTGGCTACGCCGAGCGCGCCCTGCAGCAGCACGCCGCCCGCGAGCACCGTGGCCCAGCCGAGGTCGCTGCCGCCGCCGGGTCGCCGCCGTTGCCGCAGCGCGTGCACGAGCAGCCCCAGCGCTATGAGGAGCAGTATGACCGGCAACGTGCGGTGGATCCACTGCACCGTGGCGATGTTGTCTAGCAGGTTCAGTAGCGGTGGCTCGAGGCGCCAGCCGCCGGGCGGGAGCCAGCCACCGCCCATGAGCGGGTACGTGTTGAACGCCAGGCCAGCGTGGAGGCCGGCCACGAAGGCGCCGTAGGCGACCTGCGCGACCAGGATGACGCCGAACGCCAGGGACCAGCCACGAACCGCGCGGCTCGCCAAAGGCGCAGCGGGCCTCGCTCTCAAGTCGGCCGCGGTCCAGAGGCAGTAACCGAAGATGGTGAACGCCAGAAGCAGGTGCGCAGCTAACCGCTCATGAGCCACCGAAGGCCGGTCGATCAGGCCGCTCGCCACCATTAGCCAGCCCATCAGGCCCTGCAGGGCCCCGAGCCCGAAGAGAACCAGCAGCCGCCCAGCCAAGCGCTTGTCGAGGTAACCCTTCCACCAGAAGAACAGGAACGGCAGCAGGAACACGAGCCCGATGGTGCGCGCCAGCATGCGGTGGGCGTACTCCCAGTAGTAGATGAACTTGTACTCGGCGAGGGTCATGTCGGGCCGCAACTGGATGTACTCCGGGTACTGCTGGTACAGCGCGAAGGCGTCGTTCCACTGTTGCTCGCTCAGCGGCGGCAGCACGCCCACGAGCGGCTCCCACTCGACCATTGAGAGACCCGATTGCGTGAGGCGCGTGGCGCCGCCCACCACCACCAGGCAAAAGGTCAGAGCGGCGCCGAGCCACAGCCAGTAGATCAGGGTCCGGCGCCGGGTGGGAGTGAGCTGGGCGCCCAGGCGAGGCGGAAGAGGATTGGCGGACTCCGTCACTATCCCAGAGTGTAAGCCTACGCCCGAGGCCGCCTAAGCTATGGGGCGCCCTCCAAGGCGGTGACTGGCACTGGCACGAAGCGCGGCTCAGTGGTGCCGTCGCCCAGCTGGCCATAGTTGTTCTGACCCCAAGCCCACATGTTCCCAGTGGAGTCGACGACCAACGCGTGCGAGGTGCCCGCGTGGACGCTAACGATGTCCTGCAGGCTGGCAACCTGAGTGGGATTCGGCAACGAGCTGTAAGCATCGCCGTTACCCGAGTACCCTGAGCCCCACGTCCAGACGGTGCCGTCATCCAATAGGGCGAGGATGAACCCCGACAGGCCCATCGTGATGTCTGTTACCCCGCCGAAACTGGGGAGTAGAGCAGCTGTGAAAACGTAGGTCGCGTCGTCTTGGCGCTCGTAAGAACCATGGTTCCAGTACCAGACCTCGCCGTCTTCCGTTAGCGCAACGACGTAGAACACATCCACGTTCGAGACGGTGTAACCGCCAGCGGCCATGGCGACGACGCCGGAAACGCCCGGAACCGGAGTAGGTACCTGGGGGTCCTGCCCGGCGCCGAACCCTCTGTGGCGTCCCCACATCAGTACGGTGCCGTCGGCCTTCAGTGCTAGCGATATGCCGTTGCCGGAGGCCAACACCTGAACCACGTCGGTTAGGACGGGAACGCGCACGGGTGCTTCGCGGTACTCGCGAGTCCCGTCGCCCAACTGGCCGGCACCGTTGCTTCCCCACGCCCATACACCACCGTCGTCGTCTAACGCCAACGAGTGCGCACCGCTGGTGTCCACCTGAACGATGCCTGAGAGCCCCGGCACCTGGGTCGGGATGTGCTTCGCTGGGCCCATCGCGTGGTAGCCCCACTCCCATACCGTGCCGTCATCTTTAAGCGCCACCGAGGCGCTTGCGTACGCGTGCACGCTGATTACGTCGGTTATGCCCGTCACGTCGACCGCGACTGGGCTGGACGTTGTGGTTCCGTCCCCCAACTGCCCATACATGTTGTTGCCCCAGGCCTTCAGCGTGCCGTCGTCTGTTACCACTAGGTTGTGTTCGTTCCCGGCCGCCACCAGCCTGTGGCTAGGTTGGTCGGGCCGCGGTGGCGGATCAGGCTTCGGGAGCGACCTTTCGATGTCACGTTGTCCGCACGCCGCGAGGGCGAGTGCCACAGCGATGCAAGCCAGGAGTAGCAGAGCTTTAGTGTTCCGCATGGTTGCCTCCGTCCGCCGTACAGCATGCGGAGGGGAGAGTTAAATCCGACTTAGCCCAGGCTGAGTGCCCTACCGGGGCCCCATGGCCGGCCGGTGAGTGCGGTACAACCAGTTACCGGCGAACTTTTGGAGGGAACCTTGAAGCAGTCATTGTTACGTAGCAAGCGCGCTTGGGCCCGCGTTCTGTTGATTCTCGCCGCATGTTCATGGGGAGGCGCCGCGCTGGCGCAGGCGGACTGGCCCAGTGAGCGCACGGGTACCGTGGAGTTCGAGCTGGCGGGCGAACCGCACACCTTCTATACGTTCGCGATTCAGATCCCTGAGAACGTTGCCGAAGGTATGCCGGAGGGCGCGGTCAAGGACCGGCTGCAGGCCGCCGCGGGCACGACCGAGCACTCTGCCACCTGGCTCGTGCACGCTCCCGTGGTCATGAGCGGCATAGTCTTGTCTACTCCTACCGAGATGTTCCTAACACTCAGCTCGCGGCCCACCCAAGACGCCAACGCTGGGCTTGGTCAACTGATCATCGACTTCTCGCTCTCGCTCCGAACGCTGGAGCAGAGCGACCCGGGCCAGTTCAGCTCGTCCATCCGCTACTACCCCAAGGCGTACAGTCCCAGGGACTACTACGCGCTTACGGAAGGCGGCCTAGTGGTTACGACCGTTGAGCAGGTCGATGACTACACGCTGCGCGTGCAGGGCAGCTTCCAGGGCTTGTTCTCGTTCCAGGAGTCGCTGGTGCGCGAGGCGCATAATCCGGCCGACGTCTTGGATGCTAGCGGCACTTTCGACGTGCTGGTAGTTGGAACCAGGCCCGTGGTCGAGGTACTGATCGTTGACTGAGGGGCGGCAGGCGCGCTCCCTACCCGGACTACCGCTTACCAGTAGCCCACTGTGTCGTTTACGGCTCCTTCCTATATAGGGCATTGATGGTGACCCGGTGACCCCGCGCCGTCTCGACCCTCACGCGCTGCGTGGGAAGGGCTGGCAGCAGGCCGTGTTGACCGAACTGCGCGTCGAGTCTGTCGGCGCTAGGAAGCGTCATGTAGCGGCTGGGAGACTCGAAACCGGCCCACACGTCCTCGCTTCCTGGCACGCGTGTGAGGGGCGTGCCTGCTGGCGCCGAGTCGGGCGCGAAGTTCGCCACGAGCACTAACCCGCCGGGGCGCAGCACCCGCGCTGTCTCACTTAGCGCCCGCTGCCATTCGGCGTCCGTCTGGGCGTTCTGCAGGGCCCCGAGCGCCACCACCAGATCGAACCCACCGGTGGGGTACTCGCTGAGGTCGTCGAGGTAACCGTTGCGCACGCGCTGCTCCGCTCCTGCTTGACCAACCACCTCGGTAAGGCGCGCCTTCGTCTCCGCTACCATGGCGGACGAGGCGTCGAAGGCCAGCACGTCGGCGTCGTTGGTTGCGAGCCACACGGTGTTGCGGCCGCCCGCGCAGCCGACGTCAAGGACCTTCGGGCGTGGGCCGGGAGCCCACTCTTGCCGCACCTGCGCGTACTCGCCGTCACCCGTCAGCAGGGCTACGAGCCGGTGGTCGGGCGGCCGCTCAGCGAACCGCTTCGCCACGTCTGCGTTGTCCCACATGTCGTTAACCTCTTGCCCGTTGTCTGCGTGCCGCAGCAACTTCCGTCATTCTTCGCCGATGTCCTCGTGCCAGAGCGCGGGGTTCTCGGCGATGAAGCGCTCCATCATGCTGGCGCACTCATCGTCGTCCAGGTCGATGACGGCGACACTATGCTCGGCCAACCAGGCAGCCCCACCCTTGAAGGTGCGCGATTCGCCTATAACCACGGTTGGGATGCCGAACTGCCGTATGAGACCGCTGCAGTACCAGCACGGTTCGAGCGTGGTGACCATGATGGTGTCGCGGTAAGTGCGTTGCCGGCCAGCGTTCCGGAAGGCGTCCGTCTCGCCGTGCACGCTCGGGTCGTCGTTCTGCACGCGCCGGTTGTGGCCGCGTCCAAGCAAAGTTCCGTCGCTGCGGAAGAGCGCCGCCCCGATGGGGATGCCGCCTTCGGCGAGGCCCGCGCGGGCCTCCTCCAGTGCCACCTTGAGGAGAGCGCGGTAATCCAAGGGTGGGGTCATGGCTGTTCCTTCCAGTTGCGGTGTGGTCACCTGCTGCAGTCAGGTTACAGGAGGTGCCGGCCAGTGACCTGACCCGGGTGCCGCACGCAGCTCGCGCGCGGGACTCCGGTCAGCCTCTAAACGATCACACTGCTGGCGCCCCAAGCACGTGGCCACCCTTTGGCCGCTTACCAATTCCTCGTATAATCGTATACGATACGGCAAATGCCCAGCACCAAACCCAAGACCACCCCCGACCTAATCGCCGAGCAGCTGCGCCAAGACATCGCAGCGGGCAGGTACCCGGACGGTGTGGCTCTACGTCAGGACGAGTTGGCGCGCCGCTTCGGGGTCAGCAAGATCCCCGTGCGGGAGGCTCTGCAGCAGCTCAGGAGCGAGGGGTTGGTGGCCACTCACCACAACCGCGGTTCGGTGGTGGTTGCCGTGTCCGTGGCGGAGGTGGCCGAGGTGTACGCCATGCGCGAGGCTCTCGAGGTACT
>JBAYRM010000144.1:0-4778 GCA_041676665.1 Trueperaceae bacterium | reverse complement strand
GTTGGCGCAGGTGTCAGGGGTGGGTGAGACCAAGCTCGAGCGGTACGGGGAGCGGTTCCTGGTGGTGCTGAACGGGGCGCCCTGAAGCGAAAGGTTTAACTTTGGGACGAGCCTATTTAGGGATAAGGCGCTAACCATAAAACAAGGGTTCTCCTAAACAAGAGCGCGGCGCCTAGCCCAACCACTTCAGCGTGGCCGCCGCGAAGCGCTCGGCGCTGCCTTCCGCGGCGGTGATGAACAGGCCGGGCTCGATGGCCTCGACCTCAAGCAGCACGAAGCCGCGCGGCGTGGTCACGCCGTCCACGCGCAAGTACAGCGGCTCAGCCGGCAGCATGGCCACGATCTGGCGGGCCGCCGCCAGCTCCTCAGCGGGCGGTTCGTGCGGCAGCACCTCGCCCCCGAACGCCTTGTTGATGCGGAACTCGCCGGGCCGCGGCATTAGCCGCACCGCGTGCGAGAACTCGCCACCGAAGAAGACCAGCGAACTCTGCCCGGCCGAGCGGATCTCGGGCACGAACTCCTGCACCAGAAGCGGTTCGTTCACCGGCGTGGCGGCGCGCACCAGCCGCACGCCGTGGCCGCTGGCCCCGATGGTGGGCTTAAGCACCGCCTCCTCGAGCGAGTTGGCTGCCAGCACCTGAGCTAGCTCCGACTCCGAGTTCACTAGCCACTGCCGCGGCAGCAGCGCGCCGCGCTCGGCCAAGTCGGACAGGTAGCGCTTGTCCATGTTCCAGCGCACCAGGTCGTAAGGGTTGGCCAGGCGCACGCCGCCAGCTTGCCGCGCGTTCAGCCACGCGGCGAACGCGTCCGGCGCCAGGTGGTAGTCCCACGTGGCGCGCAGCACCACCAGGTCGGCCGTGCCGAACACGTGCTGGTTGGGCCCGTTCCAGGCGGCCACCTGCACGAGCACGCCGCGCTGCTCGAGCGCGGCCGCATAGAGGCGGTCGTTCTCGGGTAGCTCGAGCCAGTCAGCACCGACCGCAAAAACGACCTTACGGGGCGAACTAACGAACCTCACTCCCGTCGTCCAGGTCCTTCTCCAGCGTCACCAGGCTCAGCTGCCCCTGCTCATCCTCGGCGGCGAGGATCATGCCCTGACTCTCGATGCCGCGCAGCTTCACTGGCTTCAGGTTCGTGACCAGCACGAGCTTCTTGCCCACCAGCTGCTCGGGCTCGTAGTGCGCCTTGATGCCCGACACCACCGTGCGCGTCTCGGGGCCCATGCGCACGGTCAGCACCAGCAGCTTGTCGGCGTTCGGGTGCTGCTCGGCCTTCTCCACCGTCACTACGCGCAGCTCGGTCTTGGCGAAGTCGTCGATGGTTATCTCCGCCTTATGAGTGAGCGGCGCGGGCGCCTCGTCCTCAGGCCCGGCGATCTCGCGCTGCAGCTCTTCTAAGTCGATGCGCGGGAAGAGCGGCTCGCCCGGCGCAGTCTGGGTGCCAGCGGGCACCAGGCCCCACTCGGCGGCGGCGCTCAGGTCGAACGGCACGTTGCGGATGCCCAGCTGCTTGCGCAGTTCGTGCATCTTGGTGGGCATGACCGGGTCGAGCAGGATGCTCGCCGCGCGCAGCGCCTCCACCAGCGTGTTGAGCACCGTGTCCAGGCGCTCCGCGTCGGCCTCACTGCGCGCCAGCTCCCACGGCTTGGTGTCGGCGATGTACTTGTTGGCCTTACGCACGGCCTCCATGACGCTGTCTACCGCGCGGTCGTACTGCAGGTTATCGACCAGCGCCACCAGCCGCTTGGGCAGCGCCAAGAACGTTTCGCGCAGGTCGGCGTCCTCTGGCTCGTAGGCGCCCGCCTCGGGCACCACGCCGCCGCGGTAACGCCCGAGCATGCCGAGCGTGCGGTTGAGCAGGTTGCCCAGGTCGTTAGCCAGGTCGGCGTTCACGCGCTCGGCGAGGGCCAGCTCCGAGAAGTTGGAATCGAGACCGAACGTCATGTCGCGAATGAGGAAGTAACGGAACGCGTCGTTGCCGTACTTCTTCTGCAGGTCGAGGGGGCGCACCACGTTGCCGATCGACTTGCTCATCTTGCGGTCGTCGATCAGCCAGTAACCGTGAACGTTGAGGTGCTGGTAGAGGGGGATGCCCGCCGCCTTCAGCATGGTGGGCCAGAACAGGCCGTGCGGCTTGAGGATGTCCTTCGCCACGAAGTGCTCCACGTGCGGCCAGTAGCGCTCGACCGTGCCGCGCGACACCAGCGCGCTGTAGTAGTTGACCAGCGCGTCGAACCACACGTAAGTAACGTGATCCTCGTCCCACGGCAGCGGAATGCCCCACGGCACGCGGCTGCGCGGGCGGCTGATAGAGAGGTCGCCCACGGGCTCGCGCAGCATGCCGAGCACCTCGTTGCGGTAACGCTCGGGCCGAATGAAGTCGGGCTGCTCGTGCAGCAGGTCCTTCAGCCAGGTGCGGTACTTCTCCATGCGGAAGAAGTAGTTGGCCTCGGTGCGGAACTCGGGCTCGATCTCGTGCTGCGGGCACTTGCCGTCCACCAGCTCCTTGTCGGTGTAATAGCGCTCGCACTTCACGCAGTATAGGCCCGAGTACTCGCCGTACACGATGTCGCCCGCGTCGTACACCTTCTGCAGCACGTCCTGCACCACCTTCTGGTGGCGCGGCTCGGTGGTGCGGATGAAGTCGTCGTAGCGGATACCGAGTCGGTCCCAGGTGGCCTGGAACTTGCCCGAAACCTCGTCCACGTACTCCTGCGGCGACTTGCCGTTAGCCTCGGCCGCCTGCTGCACCTTCTCGCCGTGCTCGTCGGTGCCGGTCAGGAAGAAGGTGTCGTCGCCCTTCAAGCGGTGGAAGCGCGTCACGAAGTCGACCAGGATGGTGGTGTAAGCGTGCCCGATGTGCGGCACGGCGTTCACGTAGTAAATAGGCGTGGAGGCGAAGTACGTGCCGCCACCGAACTCGCTGGCCTGCTCAGGCGTCTGAGTGGCCGCCTCGGGCGTGTCGGCGCTGATGGTTGCCGAGCCCTGGCCGGTAGGCGAGTCCGAATGGGCCTCCTGCGCGGGTTCCTGCTCCTGGTCCACGACCAGGCGGTTTTGGGGGTTGTGGTCCACCATCTGTTGTCCTCCAGGACGGGCAAAAAGAAAGGCGCCGGCTCTATGCGAACGGCGCCCTGTACGACTGACTTTGTGTCGGTCAGTCGGCGTCAGGGCCCAGTTGCATCATTCGCGGCACCATGCTGGCGCGAAGTATAGCAGGTGTGGCCCGCTGACGGTGCCGAGAGGCCCGCGCGGAACGGCTTACCGCGCCGCCGGGACCTCGCAGCCGTCCGGGCCGCACGCGGCAGCGTCGTCGCCTGCCACCTCCACCAGCTTCAGCTTGGGCTTCTGCGGCCCGAGCTGCTGCAGCGCCGAGAGGAAGAACTCGGTGGGCTGCGCGCCCGACACGCCGTGCTGCTCGTCGATCACGAAGAACGGCACGCCGTTCACGCCAATCGAGCGGGCGCGCTGCACGTCGGCGTGGAACTCCGCCACGAAATCGTCGGAGGCCAGCATGGCGCGCACGTCGGCCTCGTCCAGACCGCCCTCAGCCCCGAGCCGCACGAGCGTCTCGGGGTCGGCCACGTTGGCGCCCTCGCTCTGGTACGCCTGCATGAGCCGCTCCATGACCGGCTGGCCCACGCCCTTCGACTCCGCCAGCTTGGTGAGGCGGTGCGCGTCGAGCGTGTTGGACGCCACGGCGCGGTCCAGCTGGTACTCGATGCCCTCGCCGGCCGCCACTTCGGTCACGTTGCGCATCATCTCGAGAACCTGCTCCTGCGAGCGGCCGTACTTCTGCATAAGGTTCTCCACCGTGGTCGGTGCGTTCACCTTGGGAGCGTCCGGCTGCAGCTGGTACGAGCGCCAGATGACCTCGACCTCGTTAGCGTGCTCGTAGGCCGCCAGAGCCTTCTCGAAACGCACCTTGCCGATGTAGCACCAGGGGCACGCGATGTCTGACCAGATCTCTATCTTCATCCAGCCAACGTAACCAACCTTGGCGCCACCTTGGGCAGTGGAGGCTACCGGGCGCAACATGAGCAGGCGGCCAGCCAGTTCACGAGAACGGGTGGCACAATGCCAGCATGGCCACCAAGGGCCCCGCCAACCAGGCAGTCTCAGACTTCCGGCGCGCGCGCCGCCGAGCCGACGCGCAGCGCGTGCTGGCGCTCATCTCCGGCAGCGAGGACCAGCTGCTCTCGTACGACGAGGTGCGCCGGCAGCTGCGCGCTGTGGAGACCGCGCGTCAGGAGCTGGCGTACATCCCGCTGGACGCCATCGTGGGCAGCGTGGGCCGCTACCAGGACTTCACGCGCCAGTTCATGCCCAAGAGCGAGAACGACGAGGGGCGCTGGGTGGGCGTGCAGCGCGCCATGACCGGCCTGGCTGGCGTGCCGCCCATCGAGGTCTACCGCCTGGGCGACGCCTACTTCGTGCGCGACGGCAACCACCGCGTGTCGGTGGCGCGCCAGCTGGGCGCGGACCGCATCGAGGCGTACGTGACCGAGGTCGCCACGCGCGTACCGTTCACGCCCGCCATGGACCAGGACGACCTTATCGTTGCCAGCGAGTTCGCGCGCTTTCTCGAGCAGACCAACCTCGACGAGCTGAGACCGCAGGCCGACCTGCGCGTGACCGAGCCCGGCAGTTACCCGGAGCTGCTGGAGCACATCAGCGTGCACCGCTACTTCATGGGCATCGACCTGGCGCGCCCCACCGGCTGGCAGGAGGCGGTCGAGCACTGGTACGACGCCGTGTACCTGCCCGTGGCGCGCGCCATAC
>JBAYRM010000143.1:0-4800 GCA_041676665.1 Trueperaceae bacterium | reverse complement strand
GCGCGGCCGCGGCCAGCGAGTAGACCACGCGCGGGTCGTCTCCTACTCCTATCGAGGCCGCCAGGTTGTTCAAGAACGCGAACATGCGGTTTCGGCCGAAGCTTAGCACGGGCTTCGGCGCGAGCCTGCGGTCGCCTCCGCCGGGGCGACGTCTGCTGTGCAGCCCCGACCGTGCTCCTAGGAGCGCCGTTCGTCCAGGGTCGCGCCGAACGGCGAGCGGCTCCAGTCGCCGCTGCGCAGCATCTCGAGCACCAGTGCGTGGGCGCGGCGTCGATCGGTTGTGCGCGCGAGTCGCCGCCCGATCAGAGCCTCGGCCCACAGGTACGCCAGGTGCAGCCCCTGGTAGGCAGCGCCGTGATGGCGTTGAGTGATCACCATGCCGCCGCGGCGCCCTTCGGCGTGGAAGGCGGGGTGGGCTGGGGTGGAGCTGCCGCCCAGGTGCACGACCGGCGTGTCTACCAATCGGCACGTGTACCCCAGCGCGCGGGCGCGGAGGCAGAAGTCGATGTCCTCGTTGAAGAAGCGGAAAGACTCGTCGTACCCGCCTACACGGTCCCACAACGCGCGGTGCACGAGCTGCAGGTACCCCGCCAGCCACGGGACCTCGATCGACGGGGGAGCGGGCACGGCCGAGTCGCTGGCTGCAGAGCGCTCGCGCAGCCTACGCAGGCGGCGGTAATGCAGCTGGTAGCCGGGGCCCATGGGCTGAGGTGAACCCGCCGCTGTCAGTGCCAGGGGCGCCACCACGGCCTCGCCAGTGCTCTCGTCCAGCGCTGCACGCAGGGCAGTGAACGTGTCGGGCTCAACCAGCACGTCGGCGTTCATGAAGGCCAGGTGCTGCGCGCTCAACGCCGCCAGGCCAGCGTTGACAGAGTGGGCGTACGAGTGGTTGGCAGTAGCTACGAAGCGCACGTCAGGATGACGGGCGGCGAGCTGATCCGCGAAGTCGCGCTCGGGCGCCGTGTCGACCACCACGACCTCAGCGCCGGGGGCCGCCTGCGCTAGGCGCGCTAAGCAGTCGAAGGCCAGGTTCGGCGTCCGGTAGTGGATGACGGCGATGCCAAGACTAGCGGCCACGTGTTTCAGCATGGCACACGAAACTCACCTCGGCCGGAGTATGGTTCTGAGCGTGCTCGAACACGAACCTATAACCGCGAAGTACCGGCTGGGTGTGGCCCTGGGAGGCGGCAGCGCGCGCGGTTACGCGCACCTTGGCGCGCTTGCCAGCCTGGAGCGCAACGGGCTCGTACCCGACGTAATAGTCGGAACCTCGTTCGGCGCCGTCGTAGGCGCCCTTTACGCCACAGGCAGGCCCATACAGGAGCTGAAGAGCGAAGCGGAGGCCATGCGGCGCCGCGACGTGTTCCCGCACATCGCGGACTTCGGGCTGCACCGGGCCGCGCTGTTCGGCGGCCGTCGGCTGGAGGAGTACTTCGATCGCCTGCTAGACGGCCGCACCTTCGCCGACCTGCAGCGCAAGCTTGTCGTGGTCACCACAGATATCGACAGCGGCGAGCAGGTCCTGCTCGAGGCGGGTTCGTTGGCGACCGCGCTGCGGGCCAGCGCTTCCATTCCCGGCGTGTTCGCGCCCGCGCGTGTGAACGGCAGGCGCCTTATCGATGGCGGCATCGGCTCTCCCGTGCCGCTCGCGACACTGGCAGAGCTCGACGTCGACGTCGCCATAGGCATCGGGGCGGGCATGGAGGCGCGCGACTCCAGCGCTATCCGTCTGGCGCGCAGCCTCATGGCCAGCGACACCGGCCGGAGGTGGCACGCCGCCGCCGTCACGCGCACGCCCCGCGGCGCACTGGGGCGGCTAGGTAAGGCGCTCGCGTTCGCCGCCGAGGGTTGGATGCGCGTAGACGACGAGGGGGCCGCCGAGACCACTACACGAGCGGGCGACAACGACGCCAGCGACTGCCGCCGACTCGAGGTGCACACGCGCCCGCCCATCCACTGGCTCAACTTCCACCGCGCGGCGGAGGCCATCCGGGCAGGAGACGCCGCCTTAAGCGGGCTCGTGCCCCGCGTCAAGCTCGCCATGTCGCAAGGCTGAGCCGTGGCGGGGCACGCATGCCCGCTACGAACGCTGAACGGTTAGGTCAGAGTGCCGGGATGCCGGGAACGGCGCTACCGGCGCCGCCGCCGCTGCCCGGGTCCGCCGGGGTCGGATCGACGGGGTCGCCGAAGCCGTCATCGGTGCCGTTGAGATCATCCTGCAAGTCGTCCAGGCGGCGGTCTACGTCGTCACCGAACTGATCGAAGCCCGGCTCGAGATCCTGACCGAACTGGTCGAGCGAGTCGCCGACCCCTTCCATGGTGTCTGTAACGCCGTCACTGAAGTCGTCTAGCGGAGCGCCGAGCCCGTCGTCCATCAGCTCGCTGCCGTCGGTGGCAGCCAGCTTATCGTCTACGTCGGCCAGCGTGTTGCGGGCCTGGTTGAGCTCGCGGCGCACCTGCGAGATGAGCATCTCGCTGCCGGTGGCGTCGCCAGCCAGGTCGTCGATGCGGTCCTCGACCACGTCGAGGCGGTTGGCAACGTCTTCGAGTTGCTGTCGAATGAGCGCGGCGTCGTCGCTGCTGACACCACCGCGCTGGCAGGCGCTTAGAACCAGTACCAAGGCGGCCAGACCTGCTATCAGTAGTGTGGCTCTGCTTCTCATACTGTTCCCCTTCCGGAGATAAACGGCTGCGCCGCGCCTGTCGCGTGCATGCCGAACCCGTAGGTGGCTACACGGTAGACCCGCGTTTCCTGGCAATTCGCTGGGCTAGATGAAAAACGGCTTTGCGGCCGTCACATGAAGCGCAAATCTGCCGTCTGGCAGGGGATCCTGGCCACGCTGTGCGCTCTCATGACCCGTGCCCCTCGCGCCCGTTGCGCCGCGCCTGGGCGGCGTGGCCGCGTCTCTGATTAGTCGCTTGTGAGCTTCCTGAGAGGGTTCGGTCAGAGGATCCGCTTACCGAGCAGGCTGGCGGCCATGTCGACCATGGTCTCGGCGGTCTGGTTGCCGCGGTCGAGCATCGGGTTGACCTCCACCAGGTCCAGGCTGGTCACCATCTCGGACTCCGCGAACAGCTCCATCAGCAGGAAAGCCTCGCGCAGCGTGAGGCCGCCCTTGATGGGCGTACCTACCCCCGGTGCCAGGCTTGGGTCGAGCGCGTCGGCGTCGAACGACACGTGCACGCGCGGCAGGCCGGACAGGCGCTCGATCGTTTCGGCAGCCACGTGGGCGATGCCCAGCTCGTCTATCTCCTTCATGCTGAAGTAGCGGATGCCCAGGTCGTGAATCAGTTCGCGCTCGCCCGGATCGACGCTTCTTAGGCCCACGTAGACCACGTCGCTGGGCTGGATGGCGGCGCCGCCGCCCCACATGTCGTGGAACAGCGGCGCCCCCAGGCCCAGCAGGTGCGCCATGGGCATGCCGTGCACGTTACCCGACGGGCTCGTCGTTGGGGTGTTGAGGTCGGCGTGGGCGTCTACCCACACGACGCCTGTGCGCTGCCCGCGCGTGACCCCCGCCACCGTGCCCATGCTGATCGAGTGATCGCCCCCGAGGGCCAGGGCGAACGCGGTAGCTGGCAGCGCGCTGAGCCGCTCGTACGCGGCGCGGCACGCGGCGGCGATGGCGTGCGGGTAATGCATGAGCCCTGGCGTGCCTGCGTCGGCGCTGGTGCCGTCCACCAGCTGGTCGCCGGGGTCGGCGCTCGCCGCGCTGCTGGCCTCCGGCACTTCGGTCTCCACGTTGCCCAGGTCGGTGACCTCGTGGCCGAGCTGGCGCAGGGCGCGGGCCAGCCGAGCTACGCGCAGCGCGCTGGGTCCCATGTCGACCCCGCGCCGACCGGCGCCCAGGTCCATGGGTACGCCGAGGATGCGCACGTCGCGGCTGGTGCCGGGGGCTTCGTAACGATCAGCGGTGCTGGACACGCTTCAAGGTATCACGCGTTTCGGCCCCGTTAGTCGAGCCCGGCGGGCTTCACCCACTGGCGTCCCGCCCTCGTCAGCAGCGTGAACGCCTCGCTGGGCCCGGGTCCGCCCGCCTCGTAGAACTCGGGGCTGATGCTACCCTCCTGCGCCAGGATCGGCTCGACGATGCGCCACTGCGCCTCGACCTCGTCGGCGCGCATGAACAGCGTCGCGTCGCCTTCCATGGCGTCGAGCAGCAGCGTCTCGTACGCGTCCGGGTTGGGAGCGTCGAACGTCTCCTGGTAATCGAAGTCGAGGCTGATGCGGCCGAGGTCTATTCGTTGCCCTGGGTGCTTGCCGTTGAACCTAAGTTCGATCCCCTCGTTGGGCGCGATCCTGAGGATGAGCCGGTCGGGCCTGAGGGGCGCCTCCAGCTCGAACGGCACGTGGGGCGGGTTCTTGAACTGCAGGACTATCTCGGTGGCCTTGCCCTCCAGCCGCTTCCCGGAGCGCAGGTAGAAGGGGACACCCGCCCAGCGCCAGTTGGAGACGTCCAGGCGCATGGCCGCGTAGGTCGCCTGCCTGGAGTTCGCGTCAACGTTCTCCTCCTGACGGTAACCGGGGTGGCCGTTACCGCCCACGTACTGGCCCAGCACCACCTCGTCCGGCTCCGGACACGACACCGAGCTGAAGAACTTGACCTTCTCGTTGCGCACCTCGCGCGCGTCGAACCGCGCTGGCGGCTCCATGCCCACCAGCGCCATCAGCTGCAGGATGTGGTTCTGGAACACGTCCCTCACCACGCCCGCGGTTTCGTAGAACGAGCCGCGCTCCTCCATGCCCATCGGCTCCAGCACCGAGATCTGCACGTGATCCACGTGAGCGTTGTTCCAGAG
>JBAYRM010000142.1:0-4802 GCA_041676665.1 Trueperaceae bacterium | reverse complement strand
GGCCATAGCGCGGGCCATCATCAAACGCCCCCGCGTTTACCTGTTCGACGACTCGTTCTCCGCGCTCGACGTGGCCACGGACGCGCGGCTCAGGCGCGCCCTGGAGCCGGTCACGCGCGACTCCGCCGTGCTGATAGTGGCACAGCGCGTGGCCACCATCGTTAACGCTGACCTGATCATCGTGCTGGAGGACGGCAAGGTGGTGGGGCGCGGCACGCACGCCGAGCTGCTGACCAGCTCGCGCACTTACCAGGAGATCGTGGAGTCCCAGAAGCAGGAGGCGGCGTGAGCGCCAAGGGTAAGCCGGTCATGAAGGCGACCGAACGCGTGCGCGCGGGCGGTGGGCCGTTCGGGGGCGGCATGGTGGCGCAGAAGCCCATGAACTTCGGGCCTTCTGTGCGCCGCATCCTCAGGCTGCTGGCGCCGGAGCGCCTGCGGGTCGGTGTGCTATTGGCGGCCGGCGTCATCTCCGTGGCTCTCGCGTCGGTCGGCCCCCGCGTGCTCGGCCGCGCCACGGACCTCATCTTCGGCGGCGTGATCGGCAAGATGTTCCCGGCGGGCATGACCAAGGAGGAGGCCATTAGCGCCGCCCGGGCTGCGGGTCAGGAGCAGGTCGCGGATCTGCTGACCGGGGTCGACCTCACGCCTGGGGTGGGCGTGGACTTCGGCGCGGTCGGCGAGGTGCTGCTCCTCGTCATGGGCATCTACCTCGTCTCGTCGCTGCTCGGTTACCTGCAGGGCTACCTGCTGAACGACGTGGTGCAGGCCACCGTGTACGGCATGCGCCAGGCGGCAGAGGAGAAGCTCAACCGGTTGCCGCTCAGCTACTTCGACCGGCAGCCGCGCGGCGAGCTCCTGAGCCGCGTCACCAACGACATCGACAACGTGTCGCAGTCGCTTCAACAGACCATGAGCCAGCTCCTCAGCTCGCTCCTTACGGTGCTCTTCGTGCTGATCATGATGTTCAGCATCTCGCCCGTGCTCACGCTCATAGCGCTGGTGAGCATCCCCGTCACCATGGGCGTGGCCATGCTGGTCATGAAGCGCTCCGGCAAGCAGTTCGTGGAGCAGTGGCGCCGCACCGGCACGCTCAACGCCCGCATCGAGGAGGCGTTCACCGGTCACTCGCTGGTGAAGGTCTTCGGCCGGCAGCAGGAGGTGCAGGAGCTCTTCGAGGAGGAGAACCGCGGCCTGTACGAGGCGGGTTTCAGGGCGCAGTTCCTCTCCGGCCTGATCATGCCAGCGTCGGCCTTCATCGGTAACCTCAGTTACGCGCTGGTGGCCGTCATCGGCGGCCTGCGCGTGGCCAACGGCACCATCACGCTGGGCGCCGTGCAGGCGTTCATCCAGTACTCGCGCCAGTTCTCGCAACCCGTCACGCAGATAGCCTCCATGGTCAACATGCTGCAGTCGGGAGTGGCCTCCGCCGAGCGGGTTTTCGAGCTGCTCGATGCCGAGGAGCAGGTGGTGGAGGAGAGCGGCGTGTCGCTTCCCAGCCCGGCGCGTGGGCGCGTGACGTTCGAGGACGTGTCGTTCCGTTACGAGGAAGACCGGCCGCTCATCGAGGACCTGTCGCTGGTGGCGGAGCCCGGCCAAACGGTGGCCATCGTTGGGCCCACCGGGGCGGGGAAGACCACTCTCGTGAACCTGCTCATGCGCTTCTACGAGCTGGACGCCGGCCGCATCACACTCGACGGCGTCGACATCGCCGCTGTGCCCCGCGCCCAGTTGCGTACCCGCATCGGCATGGTGTTGCAGGACACGTGGCTCTTCAAGGGCACCATCCGCGACAACATCGCCTACGGCCGCCCTGGTGCCAGCGAAACCGACATCGTGGACGCCGCCAAGGCAACCTTCGTAGACCGTTTCGTGCACAGCCTGCCGGACGGTTACGACACCGTGATCGACGACGAGGGCAGCAACGTCAGCGCCGGCGAGAAGCAGCTCATAACCATCGCGCGCGCGTTCCTCGCCGACCCCGCCCTGCTCATACTGGACGAGGCCACCAGTTCTGTTGACACCCGCACCGAGCTGCTGCTGCAGAACGCCATGGCGGCGCTGCGCGGCAACCGCACCAGCTTCGTGATCGCCCACCGGCTCTCCACCATCGTGGGCGCCGACCTGATCCTCGTCATGGAGGAGGGGCGCATCGTGGAGCGCGGCAGCCACGCCGAGCTGCTCGAACAGGGCGGCGCTTACGCACGGCTCTACAACTCACAGTTCGAAGGGGAGGGCGCCCGGACGGTAGCCTAGGGTGCGGCAGGCAGGCCGAGCGAACATGGCTAAGCGCATCCTGATAATCGAGGACGAACCGAAGCTGGCGAGCATTCTGGCAGGGCACCTGCAGCGGTACGGCTACGCCGCCGTGCGCGCCGAGCGTTTCGACGACCTGAAGAACGAGTTCCTCGAAGTTAGCGCCGACCTGGTGCTGCTCGACGTGAACCTCCCCTGGTTTGATGGCTTCTACTGGTGCCGCCAAATCCGCACCGTGTCGAACGTGCCGATCATCTTCATCTCCGCCCGCGCGGGCGAGATGGACCAGGTCATGGCCATAGATAACGGCGGCGACGACTACATCGTCAAGCCGTTCAACTTGGACCTGGTGACCGCCAAGGTCCGTGGGGCGCTGCGCCGCGCCTACGGTGAGTACGCCGCGGCCAGCGAGCAGAGCGCGTTCGGCGCCCTCGGTTACGACGCGCGCCGACTGCAGGCCAGCTACGCCGGACGCAGCGTTGAGCTCTCCCGCACCGAGGGGCAGCTGCTGGAGGCGCTGCTGCGCGCCGCCGGCAAGGTGGTGCGGCGCGACACGCTGCTAGCGGCCCTGTGGGACGACGCCGAGTTCGTGGATGACAACACGCTCACCGTGAACGTGAACCGACTGCGCAAGAAGCTAGCTGACCTCGGCCTTGAGGACGCAGTGCGCACGGTGCGGGGCGAGGGGTACCGGCTGGAGCCGCCGGACGGACCGCTATGAGGTACCTGTGAAACCCCGCGACTACCTCCTGGACCGCCTGCCGCTCGTCCTAGGTTTCGCGGTCGCTATCGGCTTCCTGCTCCTGGTGGTGCACTTAGGCGTGGTGCCCCTGGGTTGGGGCGACGCGGCCTACGTGCTGCTCCTGGGCGCCGTGATCGGCGCCGCGCTCCTGTACGTTGACTACCGCCGACAGGCCGCTTTCAGGCGGGCGGTGGCCCGGCGCCTGGCCGCGGGCGAGGAGGCGGATTATGACGCGGCGCCGCTCCCACCGGCCAAGACCCGCGAACAGCAGGCGCTCGCCGCCTTGCTGGCCACCGACCAGCGGCGGGCGCTGGGCGCCCTGCAGCGCTACCGGCAGGGCGCCGAGCAGCACCGCACGTTCGTGGACCTCTGGGTGCATCAGATGAAGACGCCCCTGGCGGTGCTGGAGCTGACGGCCGAGCAGCAGGACGACAGCGAGGAGTGGCGCAGCGTTACCGAGGAAGTGGGCCATCTGGCCGAGGGGCTCGAGCTCATGCTCACCAGCGCGCGGCTTGAGCGCTTCGAGCTTGACCTGAAACCCGTACAGGTGGACTTGACCGAGTTGGCCCGGTCGGGCGTGAACGCGCTGAAAGCGAGCTGGCTGCGCCACGGCGTGTACCCCAGCGTGAGCGCCCCTGAGGGCGGCGTGACGGTGGAGTCGGACCCGAAGTGGCTGGCGGTGGTGCTGCGCCAGCTCCTCACGAACGCGCTCAAGTACAGCGCCAGCGGGGCGCGCGTGCGAGTCGAGGTGGGCAGCCTACCGGGCGGCGGCGCGCGCCTGAGCGTGGTCGATGAGGGCATGGGCATACCGCCCGAGGACGTACCGCGCGTTTTCGAGCGCTTCTTCACCGGGCAGAACGGACGCCGCACCCAGGCGTCGACCGGTATGGGGCTGTTCCTGGCGGCTGAGATCTGCCGGCGACTCGGGCACGAGCTGGCGGTCGAGAGCGCCGTGGGTGAGGGCTCTACGTTCACCGTTGCCATGCGACCGCAGGGTTTGCACCGCGGGGTAAGCGGGCAGAACGTGACACCTCTGTAAGGTTCGGCGATGGTAACCCCGTGACCGCCGCGGCTACGCTCTCCCCAGCGAAGGGAGGGCATCATGCCCGCAGCTACGAATCCGAGAGCGTCAACCCCAAGAGTCACCCATAGTTCCACCGGAGGCGCGCCCGCAGTATTAGAAGCGAGCGGCCTCACCAAGGTCTACGGCGCCGCCGGCGGCGCCACGCACACGGCGCTCGACACCTTCGACCTCCGCGTCGGGCAGGGCGAGTTCCTCGGGGTCATGGGGCCCTCCGGCAGTGGTAAGAGCACGCTCCTCAACCTGCTCGCCACCATCGACACCCCCACCGCCGGCAGCGTGCGCGTGGGCGGCGTCGACCCGGCAGGCATGAGCGCCAAGCAGCTCGCGCTCTTCAGACGCCGCCAACTCGGGTTCGTGTTCCAGGAGTTCAACCTCCTCGACACCCTCACCGTGCGCGAGAACATCCTGCTGCCGCTGGTACTCGACAAGGTGAAGCTGGCCGAGATGAACCAGCGGCTTAAGGCGGTCACGGAACGCCTCGGCATAGGTGAGTTGCTGGAGCGCCGCCCGTTCGAGATCTCTGGCGGGCAGCAGCAGCGCGTTGCTATTGCCCGCGCGATTATCCCTGGGCCCGCGGTGGTACTGGCCGACGAGCTTACGGGTAACCTCGACTCGAAGAGCGCGCTGGACGTCATGAACACCCTGCAGGGCCTCAACGACGACGGGGTCACGGTGGTCATGGTCACCCACGACCCGTTCGCGGCCAGCTTCTGCAAGCGCATC
>JBAYRM010000141.1:0-4809 GCA_041676665.1 Trueperaceae bacterium | reverse complement strand
GGGATGGCGTCCTTGACGGAAGCAACGATGACGTCACCTACGCTGCCGACCCACTGCTGCCCGGTGCCGAGCACCCGGATGCACTGGATGCGGCGAGCGCCGGAGTTGTCGGCGACATCGAGGAACGTTTCCTGCTGGATCATCTCTGCTGTCTCCCGGCCTCAGGCGCGCGCCTTCTCGATCAGCTTGGTCACGCGGAAGCGCTTCCGGCGGCTGATCGGACGGGCGGCGGAGATCTCCACGACGTCTCCGACTTGGTAGGTGTTCTCCTCGTCGTGCGCGAGGTACCGCTTGGACACCGTTACGACCTTGCCGTAGAGCGGGTGCTTGAAGCGGCGCTCCACGTTAACGGTCACGGTCTTGTCGGCCTTGTCGGAAACGACGCGGCCCTGCATGGTCTTAGTTACCTTCACCGTGATTCACCGGCCTTCTCTTTGGCGATCGTCAGAAGGCGGGCGATCTCGCGCTTGGCAGCGCGGGCGCGGCGCGGGTTGGACGTGTGTCCGACGGCGGCCTGGACGCGCAGGTCGAAGAGCTCCTGGCGGCGCTTGTCGACCTCGGCGAGGATCTCGCCCTCCGACAGGTTCCTTACTTCATTGGGCTTCATCGTAGATCTCCCGCTTGACCATCTTGGTCTTGATGGGCAGCTTGTGCCCGGCCAGACGGAAAGCTTCCTTGGCCTGCTCTTCGGTGACGTTAGCCACTTCGAAGAGGATGCGGCCCGGCTTGACGACGCTGACCCAGTACTCCACGGCGCCCTTGCCCTTACCCATGCGAACCTCGAGGGGCTTCTTGGTGATGGGCTTGTCGGGGAAGATGCGCACGTAGATCTTGCCGCCACGACGGAAGTAGCGGCTCATGGTCACGCGGCACGCCTCGATCTGGTTGGACTTGATCCAGGCGGGTTCGAGCGCAACCAGGCCGTAATCGCCGAAGGCCACGTAGTCGCCGCCCTTGGTCTCGCCGGTCATGCGACCGCGCATCTGCTTGCGGTACTTGACGCGCTTGGGAAGCAGCATGCTCAACGCTCCTTACGGGCGCGCGGACGCGCGTCGCGGGCGCCGGGTTTGGCGCCGTCGCGGCGGCGCGCCTGCGGGCGACGACGGCGGTTCTTCTTGTCGTCTTCCTGCTTCGGGCGGGGCAGCACTGCGGCCTTGCGCTGGCGGTCGCCTACGATCTCGCCGTGGAACACCCAGACCTTAACGCCGATGACGCCGTAGGTGGTGCTGGCGCGGTAGGTGCCGTAGTCGATGTCGGCGCGGAGGGTCTGCAGCGGCACGCGGCCGTCGGCGTACCACTCGGGGCGCGCCTGCTCGGCACCGCCGAGGCGGCCGGAGCAGCGGATCTTGACGCCCTGAGCGCCGGATTCCATGGTGCGCTGCACGGCCTGCTTCATGGCGCGGCGGAAGGCGAAGCGGCGTTCGAGCTGCTCGGCTATGCGCTGCGCGATGAGGGGCGCGTTGGTGTTGGGGTTGCTGATCTCCTGCACGTTCACAGCGATGGTGCCGGGGATCTGCTGGCTGAGCTTGGCGCGGAGGGCCTTGATGGCCTCGCCGCCCCTGCCGATCACCACGCCCGGCTTGGCCGTGTGAATGGTGATGTTGATGTTGTGAGCTGCACGCTCGATGTCGATGCGGGAGATGCCGGAGTGACCCACGTCCTTGGTTACGACCTCACGGATGAGCTCGTCTTCCTGGAGGAGGCGGGGGTAGTCGGCCGGCGCTGCGTACCAGTGCGCCGAGGCCCCTTTGTTGACGCCGAGCCTGAAGCCGATGGGGTTGATCTTATTTCCCACTACGTTCCTCCAGGGTGATGGCGATGTTGCAGGTGCGCTTGCGCATGAGGTCCGCGCGGCCGCGGGCACGCGGCAGGTAACGCTTGAGGGTCGGGCCCTCGCCCACTTCGATCGCCTTGACGAAGAGCGAGTCCTCGAACATGTCGTGGTTGTTCACGGCGTTCGCCTTGGCGCTCTGAAGCAGTTTCAGCATCGGCTTGGCCGAGCGCTTATCGGTGAAGCGCAGGATGTTCTCGGCTTGATCGACATCCTTGCCGCGGATGAGGTTGGCCACCAGGCGGGTCTTCTGCGGGGTGACCCGCAGATCGCGCAGGAAGGCTTTAGCTTGGTTCGCCATGCTCAACCCTTCCCGGAGTGCGAACGGAAGCTGCGGGTGGGCGAGAACTCGCCCAGCTTGTGCCCGACCATGGTTTCCTGAACGAACACGGGGACGTGCTGGCGGCCGTTGTAAACGCCGATGGTGTGGCCGACCATCTCGGGCACCACGGTGCTGCGACGGCTCCAGGTCTTGATGACGCGCCGGTCGCCGGAGGCGTTGGCGGCGTCGATCTTAGCGAGGAGGTGACCGTCGACGAACGGTCCCTTCTTCAGGCTTCGCGCCATGCTTACTTCTCCTTCCGACGCCGCACGATGAAGCGACTGGAGACCTTGCGCTTGTTGCGCGTCTTGAGGCCCTTGGCCTGCTGGCCCCAGGGGCTCACGGGCGGACGGCCGCCGGTGGAGCGCCCTTCCCCGCCACCGTGCGGGTGGTCTACGGGGTTCATGGAGCGTCCACGCTGGTGCGGCTTGCGGCCGAGCCAGCGCGTGCGGCCAGCCTTGCCGAGAACGATGTTCTTGTGATCCGAGTTACCGACCACGCCGATGGTGGCGTAGCACTCGCCGTGTAGGCGGCGCAGTTCACCGGACGGCATGCGCACGGTGACATAGGAGCCGTCACGGCCCTGGATCTGGATGCTGGTGCCGGCGGAGCGGGCGAGCTGGGCGCCCTTGCCGGGGACCATCTCGACCGCGTGCACGATGGCGCCAACGGGCACGAAGCGCAGGGGCATGGCGTTACCCACGTCGGGTTCGGATTCCGGACCGCTGACGATGGTGGTGCCCACGGTGAGCTTGTCGGGGGCCACGATGTAGCGCTTCTCGCCGTCCGCGTAGTGCAGGAGCGCGATGCGGGCGCTGCGGTTGGGGTCGTACTCCACTGCGGCGACCTTGGCGGGCACGCCTTCCTTGTCACGGCGACGGAAGTCGATGACGCGGTAGCGGCGCTTATGCCCACCGCCGCGGAAGCGGCTGGTGATGCGGCCGTGGTGGTTACGCCCACCGGTGCGCTTCATGGGGCGCACGAGGGACTTCTCCGGCGTGGTGCGCGTGACCTCGTCGAACTCGGCGGTGGTCATGGCCCTGCGGGAGGGGGTGTACGGACGATAATGTTTAGCCATTTCTTATCCCTCCCTCCTTTAGGAGAGGCCCTCGAGCTGCTCGATGCGCTGACCGGCCTTGAGCGTCACGATTGCCTTCTTGCGTTCGGGGCGACGACCCTGGAAGCGCCCCTGGCGGATGACCTTGCCTTCGCGGTTCTGCAGGTTGATCTTGGTGACATCGACCTTGAAGACGGTCTCGATGGCTTCCTTGATCTGCGTGCGGTTGGCGTGCGGGTGCACGTAGAACGAGTACTTACCGATGTTCATCTCGCCTACGGCCTTCTCGCTGAGTACTGGCGCGAGGATCACGTCGTGAGGGTTCATGCTTCCTCCTCACGGTCGAACAGGCCAGCGTCGGCGATGACCCGGTCGGAGCGCAGGATGTCGTACACGTTCAAGCCGGCACCGGCGAGCACGTCGACCCACGGGAGGTTGCGTGCGGCGCGGCGGGTGAGCTCGTCGTCGGTGACGAGGAGTACGCGCTCGCTGCCGTCGAAGCCGTTCTTCTTGGCCCAGGCCACGAACTCCTTGGTCTTGCCGTTGACGCCGAAGCTGTCGACCAGGGTCAGGCGGCCGTCGTTGGCGCGCGCGGCGAGAGCCATCTGCAGGCCGAGCCGGCGCACGCGCTTGGGCAGCGTGTAGGCGTACGAGCGGGGGCGCGGACCGAAGCTGGCGCCACCACCGACGAAGATGTTCGGCTTGCGGGAGCCGTGGCGCGCGCGCCCGGTGCCCTTCTGCGGGTAGATCTTGGCGGTCGAGCCGGTGACCTCGGCGCGCGTCTGGGTAGACGCGGTGCCGCGGCGCCGCTTCGAGAGCTGCCAGGCGACCACTTCGTGGAGAACGGATTCCTTGGGCTCGGGCAGGTCGAGCGTGACCTTACGGCCGCTGCCGACAACGTCTATCGTGACCGCCATCAGCTCACCTTCCTCTTGGACTGGCGCACCACGACGACTCCGCCGTTGGGGCCCGGGATGGCGCCCTTCACGAGCAGGAGGTTGTCTTCAGGGCGCACTTCGATCACTTCAAGAGCGAGCGTGGTGATGGTTTCGTGGCCGTAGTGGCCCGCCATACGCTTGCCTTTGTACACGCGACCGGGGAACTTGCGCTGACCGATGGAGCCGGGCGAGCGGTGCTTCTTCTTGACGCCGTGGCTGGCGCTGAGGCCACGGAAGTTCCAGCGCTTCATGACGCCGGCGGTGCCGCGCCCCTTGCTGGTGCCCGTGACGTCGACCTTCTCGCCGGGTTCGAAGATCTCGACCTTGACCACGTCCTCTTCGGGGGCGTAGTCGCGGAACTCGACCAGGTGACGCTGGGGGGCCACGCCGGCACGCTTGAAGTGCCCGAGCGACGGCTTGTTGACCCGCTTCTCCTGGAGCTCATGCCAGCCGAGCTGCACGGCGGAGTAGCCGTCGCTGGCTGGTTCTTTGCGTTGCACCACGGGGCAGGGCCCGGCGAGGACGACGGTCACCGGCACGAGCCGGTCGTCTTTCCACACCTGGGTCATGCCCACCTTGGTGCCGAGGATGCCTTTCACTCTTACCGGCCTCCGACCGTCTTGATCTCGATGTCCACCCCGGTCGGAAGGTCGAGGTGCAT
>JBAYRM010000140.1:0-4866 GCA_041676665.1 Trueperaceae bacterium | reverse complement strand
GAAGTCGGCCCCCTTCACGGGCGCGGCGGTGTCCAGGTCCAGCACGGTCAGATCGGCAGGGCTGCCTGGCTGAAGGCTCGGGCCGTGCCAGCCCATCACGGCGGCGGGGCCGCCCTGAAGGAGGTGCAGCAGTTTCGTTAGTTCCAGTTCGCCGCTAAGCACCAGCTCGGTGTACAGCAGCGGGAAGCAGACCTCGATGTTGGAGATGCCGAACGGCGCGTTCAGCATGTCGCGCTCCTTCTCGGCTCGCGTGTGCGGAGCATGGTCGGTGCCTATGTTGTCGACCACCCCGCGGCGCACGGCCTCGCGCAGGTACGCCACGTCGTTCGCGGTCCGCAGCGGCGGCGCCACCTTGAAGAGCGGATCGAAGGAGGTGAGCGACTCGTCAGTCAGCGTTAGGTGGTGCGGCGTTACCTCGATGGTTATGGGAGCGCCGTTGGCCTTCAGCCACTCGGCTACCTGCATGCCGCGCTTCGAGCTCACGTGCGCGATGTGCACCCGCGCGCCCGTCATGCGGGCCAGCTCGCCGTCGCGGAAGATCATTAGCGACTCCGCCGTGTCCGGGTTGCCAGGCAGGCCCAGCAAGCGGCTCACGGCGCCCTCGTTCATGACGCCGCCCGCGCGCAGCGCAGGCTCCTCGGAGTGCGTCTGGATCACGAGGCCCAGCTCCGCGGCGTACTCGCAGGCGCGGCGCATGAGGTGCGAGTCGGCCACCGGGATGCCGTCGTCGGTGATCATCACCGCGCCCGCGACCTTCAGGGCGGCGAAGTCCGTGAGGGTATCGCCCCTCAGGCCGTGACTCAGGGCCGCGGCGGGGTGCAGGCGCGCGCCCGGCGTGCGGCTGCCCCTGCGCACCAGGTCTGCAACCAAGCCCGGCTCGTCGACCACCGGGTCGGTGTTGGCCATGCTGATCACCGTGCCGAAACCGCCCGCGGCAGCGGCCGCCAGGCCGCTGGCCAGGTCCTCCTTCTGCTCCTGACCCGGGTCACGCAGGTGCACGTGCAGGTCCACGAAGGCAGGCGTGACGAGAAGACCCGCGGCGTCGATCACGTGGTCAACGTCAGTCGCCGCTAGCTCGAGGTCCCAGCCCTCGATGCGGCCGTCCATCACGTACAGGTCGTGCACGCCGTGGTCGCCCGTGCCGTCCACGAGGCGCGCGTTACGGAACACGGTGCGGCCTGTAGAGCGCGCTGCGTGGCCAGAAACCAGTAGGGGGTCGTTACCGGAGGTGGAACGCTGCTCCATAGAACTCATCTCTGCCCCACCAGAAGCGTGTACAGCACGGCCATGCGCGTGGGCACGCCGTTGGCTACCTGCTGCTCGATGACGCTGCGCTCGCCGTCGGCTACGTCCGAGGCGACCTCGAGGTCCCGCACCAGCGGTCCCGGGTGCATGACTATGGCGTCCGGGTGCGCCAGCTTAATGACCTCGCTCGTGACCTGGTAGCGCGCCACGTACTCCGCGAACGACGGGATGAGCCCGCGCGTCATGCGCTCGCTCTGCATGCGCAGCGCCATAACGGCGTGAGCGCCCTCCACCGCCTCCTCCAGGCGGTTACTCACGGTGACGCCGGGCAGGTCCGCGAACTCGCGCGGCACCAGCGTGGCCGGGCCGGCCAGAGCGACCTCCGCGCCGAGCTTGGTGAACAGCTCGATGTTGGAGCGCGCCACGCGGGAGTGATCGATGTCGCCCACTATCGCCAGGCGCCTGCCCTCGAACGCGCCGTTGCCGCCGAAGCGGTTACGGAACGTGTAAGCGTCCAGCAGAGCCTGCGTGGGGTGCGCGCGGCGGCCGTCGCCAGCGTTCACGATGGCCGCGTTAGTCCAGCGCGCCAGCTGGTGCGGCACGCCCGCGGCGGGGTGGCGCACCACGTACAGGTCGGCCTGCAACTGGTCGAGGGTGCGCAAGGTGTCGCGCAGGCTCTCACCCTTGGTCAGCGACGAGCCGCCCGCCGCGAAGCTCATGACGTCGGCGCTCTGAGCGCGAGCCGCGCGGTCGAACGACAGGCGCGTGCGGGTGCTGTCCTCGAAGAAGAGCGTGGCGACCGTGAGGCCCTGCAGGGCGGGCACCTTCTTGATGGTGCGGGTAAGCACCTGCGCCATGACGTCGCTGGTATCGAGCAGCGCCAGCGCCTCCTCCTTGCTCCAGTCAGTGAAGTCCAGCAGGTGCTGCTTACGGCCGCGCCTGGGGCTGCCCTCGCGGGGCGCTTCGTTGCTGGTAACGGAGGTGGTGGCGTCGTTAGGGGCGACCGTAACGGCCGCCATCAGTCGCGCTCCCAGAGCTCAACGGCGTCCGAGCCGTCGATCTCCTTGAGCTTCACCAGCACGATCTCGCTGGCGCTGGTGGGCACGTTCTTGCCCACGTAGTCCGCCCGAATGGGCAGCTCGCGGTGGCCGCGGTCCACGATCACGGCGTACTGGATCGAGGCGGGGCGACCCATGTCGATCAGCGCGTCAAGCGCCGCGCGCGTGGTGCGGCCCGTGAACAGCACGTCGTCGCACAGCACGATGCGCGTGCCGTGCACGTTGAAGTCGACCTCCGTGCGGCGCACGATGGGCTGCAAAGCGATCTCGGTCAGGTCGTCGCGGTAGAGGGTGATGTCGAGCTTGCCCACCGGCGGGCGGGTGCCCTCGAACTTGTGTAGCAGGTCGGCAAGGCGCTCAGCCACCGGCACGCCGCGCGTATGCACGCCTACCAGCGCCAGGTTGCCAATGCCCTTGTTGCGCTCAACGATCTCGTGAGCCACACGTTTGAGGGCCCGGTCGAGCTCGGTGGCGCTCATGAGCGACGCCTTGAAAGTCATGTTTGGGTGGTCTGCGGAGATGTTCGGCACTTTCACTCCCTTCCGGCCTCACTGGGCCGGTTAAAAGGCTCCGGAAAGTGTACCCCACACAGTACGATTCTGAGCGTGAACGAGTCGCAGTACCTAGCCGCATACGAAGAGCACCTGCGCACGAGGTCCGAGGTGCGCGGCGCGGCGCAAACGGCGCGACTGGGGCCCCTGTGGCTCGCCCTGTTCCCCGGAGGATCCGGCTTCGTTACGTACCGGGACCTCGGCGGAACGCCCGCAGTGGAGCTTCCCGCGCTGATCTCGGAGGCGCTGAGGTACTTCGTCGCGAGCTCAGTGCGCCACGTGGAGTGGAAGACCCGCGGGCACGACCAGGCGCCCGGGCTGCACGAGGCGCTGCTCGATCACGGCTTCAAGCCGCAGGAGCCAGAGTCGATCATGATTGGCGAACTGAAGAACCTGGCGGTGGACGTGGCGCTGCCAGCCGGTGTGATCGTGCAGCGCGTTCAGGCCGAGCCGGACGTGCGCGCGGTGAGCGCACTGCAGGACTCGGTCTTCGGTGGTGAGGTCTCGCAGGCGAACGCCGACTCCCTGGTGCACCGCGTAGTGCAAGACGACCAGATGGAACTGTGGGCAGCCCGGGCTGGCGGCGAGTTCGTGGCGGCGGGCCGGCTGGAACTCGTGGTGGGCACGCCGTTCGCCGGGTTGTGGGGCGGCGTCACGCGCGCCGACTGGCGGGGCCGCGGCATCTACCGCGCGCTCACCGCTGCGCGGGCGCGCTCGGCGCTCGAGTGCGGCAAGACGCTCGTTAACAGTGACTCCACCGAGTTCTCCCGTCCCATACTCGAACGGTCGGGACTGGTGAAAGTGGGTACAACCACTCCGTACGTGCGCCACCTCTGAACCTGCGCGGCAGCTTAAGTTTCGCTTCAGCCCGCGGGCGCAAACTTTGGTCAGGAGGAAGAGAATGACTCTCACCCAATTGACCAAACGAGCTATCACTGCAATCGCCGCCCTCTCGCTGATGTTCAGCGCCTTCGCCATCTCGCTGCCCAAGGGCGCCCAGCTGCGCCTCTTCAACGAAGCCGGCATCCTGGTCGGCGGCGGCAAGGTCGACGACGACCGCGAGTTGGAGTTCGACGCCCTCGAGGGCCAGACCGGCTCCGCCACCCTGGTCGTGCGCCTGCCGGGCGGCGCCGAAGAGACCTATGAGGTCAGGTACGGTGAACGCGGGCAGCTGATGGTCGTGGTCGGCACCGAACTCGTGTCGCTGCGCGACTTCGCTCGCAGCGCCGGCCTTGAACTCGACTTCGACCGCGAGGACCGCGACGACTGGTTCGACGACTGCGACGAAGACGACCTGCATGACCGCTGGGACGACGATTGGGACGACGACGACTGGGACGACTGGTTCGACGACTGCGACGACGATGACGACGACCGTGATGACCGGGACGACGACCGGGACGATCGGGATGACGACCGCGACGACGACCGCTGGGACGACGACGATGATGATGATGACGACGATGACGACGATGACGATGATGACGACGATGATGATGATGACGATGATGATGACGATGACGACGACGATGACGACGACTGAGCGAACCGCGGCCCTTAACTGACACTGCCCGCTTCCCTCGGCTGGCGCCCAATCCGGGGCGCCAGCCGCAAGCGGTTACCGGTAGCGGTTAGAGGATTACGATAGGAGACCTGATGCTCAAACTCGGGCTAAAACTCAGAAACCTGGCCGTGGCGGCGGTCCTGGTGCTGGGCGCTCAGGTGGGGGCACTGAGTTCCGCGCAGGGCGAGCAGCGTGTGCTGCGCCCCGCCGAAGTGATCGTGCTGGACGCTAACGGATCACAACTTTTAGGTTACGGCCAACTAGTTGGCAACCTGCTTTCGCTTGAGGTCACGCAGCGGGTGGGAGAGTTCGTGCTGCTGCTCGTGGGCCCGCAAGGCGAACTCGAACGGCTGGTCGGCAGCGAGCAAGCCGACGGCTCGTTGCGGCTGAACCGGGCCGATGGTCAAGAGAACGTGCTGCTGGCGGACTTCTTTAGCGGCAGGAACTT
>JBAYRM010000139.1:0-4901 GCA_041676665.1 Trueperaceae bacterium | reverse complement strand
TCGAACAGGTAGTACTGCCACTTCCAGCCGGGCTCACCCTCCAGCGACCAGACGCCCGTGGCGTCGTCGCGGCTCATGGTCAGTCGCTCGGGCTCCGGTACCTGCGGGTCCGAGAAGCGCAGCAGGTTCACGCTGCGCGCCGTGGGCGCCCACACGGAAACGGTCGGCGTGCCTCCAGCGGACCAGTTGACCCCCAGGGGCGCGTCGGTGGCGTAGAGCGCGTCGAGAACGCCGGCCAGTTGCACGCCAGTAGCGTCGGTTACGTCGCCGCCGGCCAGCCGCACCACGGCCAGCTGGCCGCGCAGCAGCTCGGGCACGCGTGGCCTCAGGTTCTCAGGTACCCGCAACGCTGTGTAGCCAGCGAGGTGCGGGAAACGGGCCAGCAGCTCCTCTGGCAGGCCCGCTTCGTCGACCTCAAGCTCGAACGTGGCGCCGCCGCTAAGGGAGCCGCCTTCTAGAGCCAGGCCGCCGTCGGCGGCGTAGGCCAGCTGGTACGCGTCGCCAGGCAGGGCCACCCCCGTGCGCCAGGCCAGCAGGTCGGGCGCCAACCAGTGCGCCCGCGCCGAGCGCAGGTCGCCTCCGCCCGTGGCAGCCACCTCGGGGCGCCGATCGAACAGCTGCGTGGAACCCGTTACCATCCACACCTCCGGGCCGCCCAGCTCGTTACGGAACTCCGCTAAGTCCACGAACATGTCGGGCCCCGGGTCCTTCTCGTCGCCCCTATGCACTATGAAGCCAAGCCGTTCGGCGGCCTCGGTCAGCCGCACGTCCCAGAAAAGGCCGCCGGACACCTGGCCGCTGGGCTGCAACCCCTCCGTCCAGGTCACCTGCTCTAGCGTGTCCTCCCACACGTGCAGCACCCAGCCATCTAGGTCGCCCGAGGGGTTGAGGTAATGCACGCGCGCCACACCCTGACCGGGCGGCGGGACCGGGCGCTCTGAATGGATGGTGTCGGAACCCGAGACCACCCAGACCTCGAAGCCGTGCTGGGCGAAGTTAACGAACATGTCGGGGCCCGGGTCCTTGGTGTCGCCAACGTGCACGATGAAGCCCAGGCGCGCGGCGTCAGGCTGCAGGCCCACGTCCCAGTAAACGCCCCAGTCGTCGGCGCCGGTCTGCTCCAGGCCCTGCGCCCACGTGACCGACTCGCTGGTGTCCTCCCAAACGTGCAGCACCCAGCCGTCGTAGGCGCCGTCAGGGCGCTGGTAGTGGATCCTGGCGGTGTCCTCAGGCAGGGGCGCCTGCGCGAACGCTGCTGGCAGGCTCAGCAGAGCGGCTAAGAGCAGCGCGAGCGCTGCCAGGCTAGGCCTGGGGCGGGGCGGGCGGTTGCGAAGGGCTGGCATGTGGTACCCCCTCAGGTCGAGATACCGCCATCCTAATGCTTGTGACCGTGCTCCAGCTCTCCGGGTTTCATGGGCAGCACGTCGCCCCTGAACATGACGGCGGCTATGAAGGTGGTGAACGGTACCGCCAGCACCAGGCCGATCGAGCCCACCAGCGTGTGCACCACCTCGGCGGCCACCAGCTCGAGGTTGAGCGAGTGCAGCCAGGGGATCTCGTTCACGTGCAGCAGCACCAGCAGCGGCAGCGCCGTGCCGGTGTACGCCAGCACCAAGGTGTTGACCAGCGAGCCGATGTGATCCAGGCCCACGTTCATGCCGTGCTTGAACAGCTCGGGAACACCGAAGCTGGGGTTCACGTGCGCCAACTCACGCACCACGCTGGCCTGCACGATGGTTATGTCGGTGAGGGCGCCGAGCGCGCCGATGAGGAGGCCCGCCAGCAGCAGTCCCTTGAGGTCCACGTCGCCGGCGGCGAAGCTGATCATCATGCCTTCCTCGGTGCCGTAGCCAGTGAGGAACGCCAGCTCCGTGAAGATGACGCCCAAGATGAGCGTGATGAAGCTAGCGGCCAGCGTGCCGACCAGCGCCGCCGTGGTGCTCCAATTGACGCCGTGCACGAAGTAGATGGCGAGGATGAGGATGCCGCCCACCCCCAGCATGCTCACGAGGATGGGGTTGTACCCCGCGATCATGGCGGGTATGAGGAACGCGATGATGAGCGCCAGGCTGGCGCCGGTGGCCACGAACGCGCGCAGGCCCTTGAAGCGCGCCACCACCACCGAAACGATCAGGAAGATGGCGGTGAGCAGCAGCAGCGTGGGGCGCCGTACCCAGTCCGCCACCGCGTAGCGCACCTGCCCGTCTGGACCAGTAGAGAAGTAGAGCTCGACGCGGTTGCCCACGCGGAAGGTCGGCATGCCCACCTCCACTGGCCCGGTCGTCACGTCGTAGCCGAGCTCGGCGCGCACCAGGCGCTGGCCGGAGAGCTGCACCACCGCCTCGTTGGTGAACTCGTCGATCGACACGATGCGCCCCTCCACGTAACCCATGTCGGGCGCCTGAGCGCTGGCCTGGAGCGGGAGGGTGAGCGCCGACAAGAGCGCGAGGAGCGTGAACAACGCTCGCCAAGGTGCGCGCAGCGCTGCGCAGCGGCTGGTGAACGCGTGGGTGGATGGTTGGGGCCAAGGCATCGTAGCGCAGCGATCATACCCAGTCGGGCCATGAGCGGCCGGAGGGCGAGTCGTCAGGGGCCGATGAGCAGCCCGATACGCACCAGGTCGCCTTCGCTCACGTTCTCGCGTTGGCGCACGGCGGCCTTGATGGGCACGATGTAACCGCCGTCCTTCGGGAATATGGCGGTGCGCCACGTGGTGGCACCCAAGCGCACCTCTGCCGGCACCATGCCCCAGCCGTAACTGACCAGGCGCGCAGCCGCACGCATGGCGTCACACAGTTCGGAAGGAACCGAAACGAAGTAGTGCGGAGCGGGCCCGCGCCACTGCCAGACCTCGCCTTCGAACTCGAGGTCCGCCTCACGCGCTGGCTTGCTCTTGGGGTCCAGGTCGGTCATCGCTTCAAGCTACACGCTTAACCGGTCAGCGCCTGGCCGACTTGACCAACCGCTCGTTGCCGCGCTTGAAGTTGCCGGTCACGCGTTGCAGCAACGCCTGCGTGCGCGTATCGTCCGCGGCCTGCAGCGACGCCGCTAGCGCCTGACCCTTGGCGCCCTTGACCACGGTCACGCAGCGGCCCTCCCAGAACACGCGCACCACGCCGTCCTTGGTGATGCGGTAGTCGAAGCGTTCGCCGCCCACGGTACTAGGGGAGAGCCTCGGCGGCCTTGGCCAGCTCGGCTAGGTTGCGCTGGGCGGTCTTGGCGCGTTCGGCCTTGAGCTTCATGACGTCGTCCGCTTCGAGGCGCCACTCGGCTTCGGGCCCGGCGGGCTCCAGACCAGCCTCACGGATGAACCCGGCCAGGTCGGCCGGGTTCATGCCTATCAGTTCCGCTGCCTGCGCCAGCGTGAGAGTCTCACTGCGCTCGGCAGCGGCCCCGCGCTCGCCCTGTGTGCTGCTCCGGCCCCTCTTACTCATGTGACCAAGAGTAGCGGTATGTGGAGCGTTGCGCCAGGTCTGGTGCGCCCGGCGGAGTGGCTGGGTCACCTGCGCGCTCACGCGCTGGGTCACCTGCGCGCTCACGCGCCGCGGGCGCGCAGCAGGTTCTGAACGACCGCCTGGTGGCGCTGGTTCTCCCAGGTGGAGGCGGCGCTGGCTTCGAGCGCCGCTACCTGCACCTTGAGGGCGTTCAGGCGGCTCTCCACGTCGCAGCGGCGTTTCTGGGCCAAAGCGGCCCTGACCACGTTGCGAGTCGCTGACTGGGAGCGAAGGTCATCCGCGCGGCTCTGAGCTGCGAGGAACTTGGAATCTAAAGGACTGATCATCGGTGTGGCCCTCCGGGGCTTCGGTTCTTCTGAGGGGGGCGTCCACCGATCTTGCTGTCAAGATCAGCGGTTGGCCCAGTGGCGGGGCTGGCGCGGCTGACGCTCGCCGTCGGCGTAACCGGCGCGCAGAAGGCGGTCCGGGCGAGAGACGCGCGGCGCGTTAGCGGCGAGGCGCGGCCCATACACGACTTTGAACTGGCCGAATGGCACGTTGAACATGGTGACCTCCTTCCTTGTTGATGCGAGAGAGCGGGGCTTGAGGACCCCCACGGCTGCCTAGTGGCGTGACTTCGCTAAGCCACACGGGCACGCTAGGGGCTAGCTGTTACGGCAGGACTCTGGACTGGGTTTTGCGGTAAGGCTTTGGGCGCCTCAGGCGCGACTGCTGGCGTTAACGTGGTCAGCGACGACGCCGCGCCGTTCGATCAGCGCTTCGAAAACAGACTTGTTCATCGCTCACCTCACTTCTGCTCCGCCGGCGCACGCCGCCTGGCGGTGGGAGTCACTCTCCCAAGCTCAAGAACAGTAGCAGCCCGCCGGTTCCGCGTCAAGTGCAAGGGGCCTACGCGTCTGCGCCAGCGTGCAGCGCGCGTTCCACCGCCAGGCACAGCGCCACCGCAGCGCGCCCGTCGGCGGCCGATGCGAGGCTGGTTGCCTGGCCGGCAACGGCCTGCATGAAGGTCTGGGTCTGGCGCGGCAGGTCGAAGGCGTGGCCGCTTGGCGCCACGGGTACCTGCACCGCCTCCGCATCGGTGTGGTGGCCGCGCTTCACCACCAGCGCCTGCAGCGGGTGGGGATCTAAGTCCATGTCACCGCGCCACACGGCCTGCAGCGCCCCGGCTGTGCCGACCAGGTGCAGGCGCACCTGATGCCCCCAGGCGGCGATCGAGCGCGTGACCAGCGCCCGGCCGTCGCCGAAGTCCAGACGTACGTCGAGGTTCTCCCACGCCGCGAGCGCGTCTTCGCGTCCCGTTGCCCAGGCGTGCACCTTCGTCGGTTCGCCCAGGTGCGGCGCCAGGTACCAGCGCGCCAGGTCGAGGTAGTGGATGGGCTCCTCGAGGATGCTGCTGCCGACCTTGGCCGGGTCGCTCTTCCAGCCGCCCGCGCCGGCCCTGTAGGG
>JBAYRM010000138.1:0-4912 GCA_041676665.1 Trueperaceae bacterium | reverse complement strand
GCGCTCGACGTGTATCACGCGGCGGGCCTGCGTTCGCTCGGACCGGTCTGGAGCCGCCCGACGCTGTTCGCGGAAGGGGTGCCGTTCGCGTTCCCGGCCAGCCCGGACACGGGCCCAGGACTCACCCCGCACGGGCGTGCGTTAGTCAAGCGCTGCAACGAGCTCCGCATCATGATCGACCTGTCGCACATGAACGAGAAGGGCTTCTGGGACGTGGCCGCTCTCTCCGACGCGCCGCTGGTGGCCACGCACTCCAACGTGCACGCTATCTGCCCCTCGCCGCGCAACCTCACCGACGAGCAGTTGGAGGCCGTGCGCGCATCTGGCGGGGTGGTGGGCCTCAACTTCGCCACTGGCTTCCTGGACGAGGGCGGCTCGCGCGAGCCCGACCTCCCGCTCGAGGTCATGGTGCGGCACGTGGATCACCTGGTAGATAAGCTCGGTCCTGACGGCGTGGCGCTGGGCTCTGACTTCGACGGCGCGGGCATCTCCGACGAGATCGGCGACGTTACCGGGGTGCAGCGCCTGCTTGAGGCGCTGCGAGCTGCCGGTTACGACCAGGCCACGCTCGAGAAGATCGCGTACGGCAACTGGCTGAGCGTGCTGGAGCGCACCTGGGGCAACTAGGCCGCGGGCAACCGGTCCCCAGCGGCGCAGCTTCGCGCGTTCAGGCCGAGAGCTTCTAAGCTTCCGGCGGTGCGGGATCGCTTTGAGCGGCCTCCCCGAGCTCCTGCCGCTTCAGCGTTTCGGGCACCCTGTACGCGAACCAGGTGGCGGCTCCAGCCCCCAGCGCGCCCAGAGCCACGCCCGACACGCCGAGGCCAGCGCCCTGCGCCACGAAGCCCACCAGCAGCGGCCCACCCACGAAGCCCACGTCGCCGATCAGGCGCCAGAGGGCCAGGAACTCGGCCAGCGCCTCGCGCGGAGCCAGGTCGGAGCCTAACGTCATCATCGTGCCGGTGGAGAGACCGTTGCCCACCCCGCCCAGCGCGGCCACTAGCAGCAGCGACGCGAAGCCGCCCGTGAGGGGCATGAGCGCCATGGCGGCGCCCTGCAGCACGAAGCTGGGGATGATGGCGGCCTTGCGACCGAACCGGTCCATGACCACCCCCGCCGGGTAGAACAGCGAGAAATCGACCAGGCTGGCCACGCTGACGATGACGCCCACAGCACCAACGTCCAGGCCCAGCACCTGGGTGCCGTAGAGGGGCACAAGCACGCTGCGGCCAGCGCGCAGCATCTGCACCATGACCTGCGCCGTGCCCACGTTCACCAGCGTGGGCGCGCTCTTACGCAGGGCGGCCCGCGCGGAACCGTCACCCCGCCGCAGGCTGGCGCCGCCGGGTCGCGCCTCGTCAGGCAGTAGCCAAACGATCAGCAGCAGGGTCACCACCACCACGGCCGCGTACAGGAAGAAGGGCGCCCTCAGGCCCCAGGTAAGCGCCACAGCGCCGCCCACCGCGGGCCCCACGAAGCTACCCAGCCGGGAGACTCCCCCGAAGACGCCCATGGTGCGCCCGCGGTTGTGGCTGCGGGTGGCGTGAGTGAGGTACGCGTGGCGCGAGAGGTTCCAGAGCGAACCGCCCGCGCCCGTGAACGCCAGGCTCACCAGCACCAGCCACAGCTGCGGTGCCAGCGCCGTGCCGAGCACGCCCACGCCCACCGCGCCCACACCCAAGAGCATGGCGAGTTTCGGTTTCAGGCGGCTGACCAGGTAGCCCGCCGGGGCGTCCGCCACCAGCATGCCAACCGCCTCCGCCGCCAGCACCAGCCCCACGAGCGCTATGGAGATGCCGAACGAGTCGGCGAACACAGGCAGCGTGGGGACCAGGAGCCCGCGGCAGAAAGCCAGCAGGGCGGCGGGGATGTACAGGGCGAGTAGGGCGCGACTCAACCCGTGGATGCTATCACCGCGCGCCCACCACCCCGAGGATGCAATGCTCACAGCGTGAAGCCCTGGTGGTCCTGGCAGTACCTGAGCCGCATCCTGCCGGCCGGACGCCCGCGCGAGGCGCTCTCCGTCATCCTCACGGCGGCGGTGGTGGGCGCGCTCTCCGGCCTGGCGGCGGTAGCGTTCGACGTCTCGGTGCGGCTCACGGGCGAGAACCTCGCCTCGCTCCCGCAGCTCCTGGGGCCGTACCTGGGTGCGGCGGCCATGCTCCTGGCCCCGGCGCTGGGCGGCCTGCTGGTGGCCCCGATTGTGGTGCGTTACTCCCCCGAATCGCGCGGGTCGGGCATACCGGCGGTCATGTACGCGGTCTCTAACCTGGGCGGGCACGTGCCGCGCCGGCTGGCGTTCTGGCGGCCGCTAGCGAGCGTGCTTTCCATCGGTTCGGGCGGATCGCTGGGCACAGAAGGTCCAGTCGTGCAGCTCAGCGCGGCCGTGTCGTCCATAATCGCCACGCCACTCAAGCTCAACGACGAGCGGCGCCGCACACTGGTGGCGGTGGCCGCCGCCGGCGGCATAGCGGCCACCTTCAACACACCCATCGCGGGGGTGCTCTTCTCGGTCGAGGTCATCCTCGGCGAGGTGCGGGCGCGCTACTTCTCCTCCATCGTCATCGGGGCGGTCATGGCCACCGCCGTGTCGCGAGCCATGCTGGGCGACGCCCCCGCCTTCCCCGTACCCGACTACGGACTGGCATCACCGCTGGAGCTGCCCCTCTACCTGGTGCTCGGACTGGTGTGCGCCTTCGCCTCGCTGCTCTTCACCCGCGTGTTCGTTGGCGCCGAGAACCTCTTCGGCCGCCTCAGGCTGCCGCCTCTCCTCAGGCCCGCCGTGGGCGGCCTGGCCGTGGGCCTCCTGGCACTGGCGGTGCCGCGCGTGCTGGGTCGCGGCTACGAGACGATAGGCGAACTCCTTCAGGGCAACGCGGCGCCCACCCTGCTGCTCCTCGTCTGGGTGGTGGCGAAGCTCCTGGCCAGCGGCGCTTCTTTCGGCTCCTGGGGTTCGGGCGGCATCTTCGCGCCCGTGCTGTTCATAGGCGCGGGGGTGGGCGCAGCGTTCGGGCAGCTGGTAGCGCCCCTCTTCCCCGAACTCGGCCTGGCGCCGGGCGCTTACGCGCTGGTGGGCATGGCGGCCGTCATGTCGGGCGTCACGCACGCGCCCATGAGCAGCATCGTCATCGTGTTCGAGCTGTCGGGCAGCTACTCGCTGATCCTGCCGCTGCTGCTGGCCGCCGTCATCTCCACGCTCATAAGCGACGTCATGCGGCAGGAGTCCATCTACAACATCATGCTCTCACGCACGGGCCGCACGCTGCACCGGCTGCGCGAGATCGACCTCCTGCAGACCGTGAGCGTGCAGGAACTGATGGAGCCCGAGGTGCCCACCCTCTCGGCCGAGCAAACCCTGGGCGACCTGCTGGAGCGCACCGCCACCTTGGGAGAGACCGAGTTCGTGGTCAGCCCGAAGGGACGACCCGGCGAGGTGCTGGGTGTGCTCACGCTGGCCGACCTAGAGCGCGTCCGCCGGTCTGAGCTGCCGTCCACCACGCCGCTGGGCGAGCTCACGCGGAAGGACCCGCCACGGGCGCGGCCGGACGAGAGCGCCGGCGAGGCGCTCGAGCGCATGGCGCGCCTGGGCGTTTCGGTCATGCCGGTGGTGAGCCCGCACGCGCCGACCCGGGCGGTGGGGCTGGTGACGCAAACGAACCTGGTGCGCGGTTACTACCAGGCGCTGGAACGGGAACGGACGCGCGAGCAGACGAACGAGGAGCTGCGCCTGCGCGACCTGACGGGTCAGGAGATCGTGGAGGTGCGCGTGCACCCGGCCTCGCGCCTGGCGCACCACACGCTGAAGGACGCGGCGCTGCCGCCCAACTGCGTGGTGGTCGGCATCCGCCGCTCGGGCCGCACGGTCTTCCCGAAGGGTGACACCACCCTGGAGCCGGGCGACGTGGTGGTAGCCAACGTGGAGACCGCCCGGACGCAGGAGTTCAGGGCGCTGTTCCAGGAGCAGGCCTGACCCGGGCTAGGTGACTAACCGGTTCGTGCTCAGTCCGGTTGAGGTTCAGGCCGGTTGCCGCAGCTGCCGCGCTAGGTTCCGCACGCGTATTGCCTGCCGGTAGCGCATGACCAACGCTTCGGTGGCGGCGGTCCACGACCAGCGCTCCGCCTCCGCACGGCCGGCGCGCGCCAGCCGCTCGCGTTCGCCTGCGTCTTGCACCAGGCGCAGCAGCGCGGCTGCCAGCGCGGCGCCGTCGCCGGGCGGTACCAGCACCCCGTTCTCGCCGTGCTTGACGATGTGCGGTATGCCGCCCGCTTCGGCGGCCACCACGGCCACCCCGGCGGCCATGGCCTCGATAGCCGCGAAGCCTAAGGTCTCGGCATCGCTCGGGAACGCGAAGAGGTCACCGCTGGCGTAGGCAGCGGCCAGGTCATCGCCGTCCAGGAAGCCCGTGAACACCGTAGGCGTGCCCTGCAGGCGTTCCTTCAACCAGTCGAGGGCCGGACCGTCTCCCACCACCGCGAAGCGCAGTCCCCGACCCGCGTCGCTCTTTCGCAACTCGTGCACGGCGTCAGCGAACGTGTCCACGCGTTTCTCGAAGGAGACGCGGCCCGCGTACACCACCAGCGGCGCCTCCGGTTCGTCGCCGCTAAGCCTGGCACGCATGCCGGGGGTCGCAGCCGCCGGGTTGAAGCGCTGGCTGTCCACGGCCTTAGGCCAGAGGCGCATACGCTTGATGCCAAGTCCGCGCGCCAGCTCGATCATCTGCGGGCTGGTGGCGAGGTTCACGTGCGCCTGGTTGTGGAGCTCACGGTCGATGGTCTCGAGCGGCCGCTGGAACCAGCCGAGCTTGAGGCGCTGAACCACCTTCGGGTCGGTGTGGAAGCTCGCCAGCAGCGGCAACTGCCTGCGCCGCGCGAGCCAGGTACCCCAGGCGCCGAAGAATATCGGGTTGATCACGTG
>JBAYRM010000137.1:0-4959 GCA_041676665.1 Trueperaceae bacterium | reverse complement strand
GTGCTCATGCGGGAACGCCAGTGCGGTGGGGAGCGCGAGGTAAGCCGTCGGGTCCTGAGTGCCCAAGTAGCTGAAGGAGCCCGGGAAGCCGTCGTCCTGACCGGCACTCGAGACCAGCGGCCGCACGCGGTCGCGCCACTCGGGGGCCACCACCAGGGCCGCCGCTGTGCGGGCCGCGAACGCCCACTTGTGCAGGTTGCCCAGCCAGATGGCGGCGCCAACTGGCACCGGGTTCTCCATCAGGCCAGGAGCGTGAGCCGCATCGACCATCACGGGCACGCCGCTAGCGACAGCGTCGATGACCTCTTCGACCGGCAACCTCAGGGCGGAAGCCGAGGTGATCTGGTCCAGCACCACCAGCGCAGTGCGAGGCGTAACGGCCGCCACTACATCGTTGACCAGGGCCGCAGCCATGGCCGCCGGGTCGTTCAGCCGCCGCAGGGGAACTGGCCGCGGGACCGCCCCGGACTGGAGGCACGCCCTCGCGATGGCCGTCTGCACCCACCAGTAGGCGTGATCGGTGTACACGATCTGGGAGCCCGGCTTCAGCTCCAGCGACTGCAGCACCACCTGCACCGCTTCGGTGGCGTTCTGCACCAGCACCAAGCCAGCGGCGTCCGTGTGGAGGAACTCGGCCACCCGGCTACGCACCGACGCGATGGCTGGACTCAAGTCGGCGCGGTAGAAGCGCTCCGGGCTCCGCTCGATCCGCTCCGCGGCGTCCCGCTGCGCCTGCAGCACCGGTAGCGGCACAGCGCCGTACGAGCCGTGGTTGAGGTGCACGACTGCGGGATCCAGCAGCCACAGCTCCGGCTTCAGCGGGGCGGTTGTGAACGTTGAGGTGAGGTCGTGTGGCAAGGTGACTCCCTGGCGCGGCCCAAGCCGCCGGCAACGAGTATCGCATCCGCGGACACGGCCGACTCGCCATGGTCCGTGTACCTGACCGCGGCGTTGGCGTATACAAGCCAAAGCCGGCGCCGCCAGCGCGCTTGAGCGGCTAACCTCTTAGCAGAAGAGCGGGCCGAAGCGCGCCCGAGGCGGAGCCGTGGCGGCCGCAGCCCGCTCGAGAGGAGCCTGAATGAGCACCGAGATCATCGACCTGCTGGGAGAAAGCGCCGAGGCCCTGCTCGGCTACCAGGCGAGAGGCATCAGCAAGGAGCGCCTGCACCTGCCCGGACCCGACTTCGTGGACCGCATCTTCGCCCAGTCCGATCGCAACCCGCGCGTGCTGCGCAGCCTGCAGACCCTCTACGGGCACGGCCGACTGGCCAACACCGGTTACGTCTCCATCCTTCCCGTCGACCAGGGCATTGAGCACTCCGGCGGCGCGTCGTTCGCCAAGAACCCCGACTACTTCGACCCTGAGAAGATCGTGGAGCTGGCCATGGAGGGCGGCTGCAACGCGGTGGCCTCCACCTTCGGTGTTCTCGGTTCGGTGGCGCGCAAGTACGCTCACAAGATCCCGTTCATCGTGAAGATCAACCACAACGAACTCATGACCTTCCCCAGCACCTACTCGCAGATCATGTTCGGCACCATCGAGCAGGCCTACGACATGGGCGCCGTGGCCGTGGGCGCCACCATCTACTTCGGGTCGCCGGACTCGGACCGCGAGATCGTGGAAGTGGCCGAAGCGTTCGCGCACGCCCACGAGCTCGGGATGGCCACCGTGCTGTGGTGCTACACGCGCAACGACGCCTTCAAGGTCGACGGCACCGACTACCACGCGGCCGCTGACCTCACCGGTCAGGCGAACCACCTGGGCGTTACCCTGCACGCCGACATCGTCAAGCAGAAGCTGCCCGAGAACAACCACGGCTTCAAAGCCGTGGGCTTCGGGCGCACCGACCCCCGCATGTTCAGCGAGCTCATGCCAGAAGACCACCCCATCGAACTCGTGCGCTGGCAAGTGGCCAACTCGTACATGGGCCGCATCGGCCTCATCAACTCCGGCGGCGCCTCGGGCAGCAACGACTACGCCGACGCCGTGCTGACGGCGGTGCTCAACAAGCGCGGCGGCGGCACCGGCCTCATCAGCGGCCGCAAGGCGTTCCAGCGCCCCATGGCCGAAGGGGTCAAACTCCTGAACCTCATCCAGGACGTGTACTTAGACGACAGCATCACGGTGGCGTAGAGAAGCTACTTACGGGAGAACGAGAAGGGGACGGCGCCCGACATCCGGACGCCGTCCCTCACGCGTTTATCTTGGTGGAGCCGAGGGGATTCGAACCCCTGACCTCGTGAGTGCGATTCACGCGCGCTCCCAACTGCGCCACGGCCCCAAGCACCGAGTAGTGTATGTGCTCGGCCTCGGGAGTGTCAAACCACGCGCACTAGCTCAGCGCGGTGACCTGGCCGCTTGAACGGGGTCTCCACGCCGCCGCCTCGCAGGGGCTAGCATGCACCTCATGCTGCGTGGGCGGGTGAAGGACCGCAACTTCTGGCTGGGCGTCTACAACGGGGTGATCATCACGGCCGGCGAGGCGTTCCTGCACTCCGGGCTGGTCATCGCGCCGTTCCTGGCCATCCTCGGCGCGCCCGCCGTTGTCATCGGGTTGGTGCCCGCCCTGCGCATCGGCGGGTACTTCCTGCCGCAGCTCCTGGTGGCCAACCGGCTCACGCACCTGCCGTACAAGCTGCCGACGTACAACATCACCTCCGGCGTGCGCATCGGGTCGCTGCTGCTCATGACCGCTGCAGCGTTCTTCCTGGGGGCCAGCAACCCCGGCCTCACCGTGGTCATCCTGCTGGTGGCCGTTTCGGTCAACGCCGTGGCCAGCGGGGTGGCAGGCGTGCCGTTCGCTGACGTGACCGCCAAGGTGGTGCCCCACAGCCGCCTCGGCACCTTCTGGGTGCTGCGCAACACCCTGGGCGGAGTACTCGCGCTTGGGGTGGGTTGGGCGCTGCGCGCCATCCTCGCGTCCGACATGGGCTTCCCCAGCAACTTCGCCCTGATCTTCCTGCTGGGCACGGTTCTCTGCGCCGCCGCTTACGTCCTGTTCTCCTTCGTGAAGGAGCCGCCCGGCGAGCCGGGCGTGAGGCGGCCACTACTTCGCATGGTGCGCGAGATCCCAGGGCTGCTGAAGATAGACGTGAACCTCAGACGGTTCCTGCGGGTGCGCTTCCTGGGGCTAGCGGCTCTGCTGGCCGAGCCGTTCTACGCCGTTTACGCCATCGACAGGCTGGGCGCCCCGGAGAGCGCTCTCGGCACCTACATAATCGTGGCCACGCTCGCAGCCATAGTTGGCAACTTCGCACTCAGGCGCCCCGCCAACCGCGGCCTCAACGTCACTGTGCTGCAGGTCGGTTACCTGTTCGTGCTGCTGGCGCCGCTGGTGGCCTTGCTGGCCGGCTCCTGGCAGCTGTTCGCCGTGGTGTTCGTGCTCTCCACGGTGGGCAACCACGCGGTCGGTATCGCCGCCTTCAACCTGCTGTACGCCATCGCGCCCGCCGGCGACAGGCCCCTTTACATCGGCCTCTCCAACACCGTTCTGGCTTTGCCTAGCCTGGCGCCGATCCTGGCGGGCGCTCTCATGGCGGTAGTAGGCGCCGAGGTGCTGTTCGTGGTGGCAGCCGCACTTAGCCTGATTACGCTGGCGTTCTCGTTCCGCTTCGGGGACCTGCGAGCCGCCGATCAGCGCGCACTCAAGGCCGCCATCGGCGGCGACGAGCAGCCGCCGAGCCCCGCCGTGGCCGAGGTGGCCGACGCGACTCTCACCCCTAAGAAGGAGTGAGCAGGGGCCACGTGCGCTAGAGCCGGACGAACTCCTCGGTCGATATCACGAACACGATCGCGCCACCCACCGGCACCTCCATGGGTTGGCTGGCGAACACACCCTCTAGCGCATGAATGGGCGAGCCGGCTGTGACGACCTTGTTGCGCTCGCGGCAGGTGGCGTGGATTATCTCTTTGACCTGCGGCACCTTATGGCCGTCCACGCCGATCAGCACCGTGGTGTTGCCCTCCCTGAGGAAACCGCCGGTGGACGCCAGCTTGGTGGACTGGAAGCCCTGCTCGCTGAGCGCTTCCTGCAGGCGGGACGCGTCGGCGTCCTGCACGATTGCAAGGATGAGTTTCATACTGCGAACATGGTAGCAGAGGGCGAGGGGGCCCGTTTGGGGGTAAAGTTCGGTGACGTCCTTGGAAGGTAGGGGAATGGACGAGCAACGCTACGTTGTGGTCATCACCCGGCCGGTGCCGCCTGAGAAGGTGGCGCATGTGGCTCAGCGCATCGCGGAGCGGCTAAACGTTCCGGTCGAGCGCATCGTCACGTTGCTCGACGGGCGCGTGGGTGAGGTCACCAAACCCGTGCTGGCCGATAAGGCCGACGCGATCACAGAGGTGTTCGCAGAGGCAGGCGTGAGCGTGGTCATCGACGCCGCCCGCATCGACCCGCCGGCTTACCGTGAGCGCTTCGGCGACCCTAACGGACACGGTTACGTCGCTGACCAGGCCCCAGACGAGCCGGTCCAGCCGGACCTGCCCGAAGAGCAAAGCGCGCCGGATTCCGTAGAGGACGACGACGTCCCCTGGGATCAAGAGGGCACCTGGGGCTTCGACGCCGACGCCGCGCAGCAGTGGTCGCGGCAGCAGGACGAGCCGCACCCAGACCCCGAAGCTGCAGACGACGTGGACGCGCCGCGAATACAGCCGCCTGTCCAGCCTACTGTCCAGCCACCTGACCAGCCTGACGAACTGAGCGCCGCCTCGTTCAGCGACGACGATGACGATTACCAGCCGTATGAGTCACAGGAAGACTCGTACGACGGGCCTTATGACGAGCCCTATGAAGAGCCGTTCGAAGAGTCGTTCGAGCAGCCTTACGACCAGCTCGAGCGCCAGACACCAGTGGCCGACGCAGGCGCGGCCGACGCAGACGCGCCCGACGCTTCGTTCGAAGAGAACACGGTGCCGGAAGAGGAAGCAGACCGCCTCGGCCCCACCCCCAGGCGGTTACG
>JBAYRM010000136.1:0-5046 GCA_041676665.1 Trueperaceae bacterium | reverse complement strand
CGCTCCACAGGTCGAAGAGGTGGCAGCACATGTCGATGATCGGTCCGCCGTTGCCGCGGGCATCGTGCATCAGGCGCTTGGGCCTAAGGCCCGCCACGATGGTGGCCTGCGCCAGCGTGGGGCTGCCGAGCTGCGCGTGCCACTCCAGCAGCTGCCGGTGCGCCGGGTCGAAGCGGCGCATGAGGCCGATGCGCAGCTCGCGCCCGTTCCTGGTCGCCGCTGCCTGCATGCGTTCGGCCGCCGGAACGTCGAGCGCCACCGGCTTCTCGCACAGCACGTGCTTGCCCGCGTTCAGGGCCGCCACAGTGAAGCTCTCGTGCAGGAAGGTGGGCGTGGCTACCGACACCACGTGAACGTCGGGGCGCGTTAGGTACTGAGCTGGCTCAGCGGCGGCCTCGGCGCCGACCTCAGCAGCGACCTCCTGCGCGCGCTCCAGCCACGGGTCGCACACGGCTATAACGCGCGCGCCCGCCGCGCGCCAATGCAGCGCGTGGCGCGTGCCTAAGTCACCGGCGCCGACGATCACCACGCCGAGCGGCGCGTTACGAGAAGCGTGCGACACGTTCACCCCACATACGTCACCCTTTCACTCCGCCCGCGGTGAGGCCGCTGATGATCTTCTGCTGGAAGAAGATGATGAGCAGCACGAGCGGGATCACGCCCAGCGTGACCGCGGCCGAGATGACCGCCCACGGGAACGAGAACTGGCCCTGGTAGAAGGTGATGCCCACCGGCACGGTGCGCATTTCAACCGCGGTGTTGAACGTGAGGGCCAGCAGGAACTCGTTCCACGAGTTCACGAACACGATTATGGCGGCGGTGACCATGCCGGGAGCCGACAGCGGCATGATGATGCGGAACAACGCCCCCAGGCGGCTGGTGCCGTCGACCGTGGCGGCGGCCTCCAGGTCGTCGGGTATGAGCTGGAAGAAGCTGGTGAGGATTATTGTCGCTATGGGCAGGCTTAGCGCCACGTACGGGATGATGAGCGCCCAGTAGGTGTTGAGCAGGTTGGGCGTGCCGAAGCCCTCCGGGAAGAAGAGGAGCCCGCTGAGCCACGGGATCTCGACCCCGCGGAACAGCCGGTACAGCGGGACCAGCAGCACGAGCGAGGGGAACATGCTGGTCATGACGATGCCGGTGAGGATGACCTTGCGGCCGCGCAGCTTGAGCCTGCCGAGTGCGTAACCGGCGAGGCCGGCGAACAGCACGGTGATCAGCGTGGCGGCTATCGACACCACGAACGAGTTGCGCAGGAACAGGGCGAACGGGTTGCGCTCGAACACGGCCACGTAGTTCTGCAGGGTCGGGTCGGCCGGTAGCCAGGTGATGGGCAGGCGCGTGAGTTCGCCGTCCTGCTTGAACGAGGTCAGCAGTAGCCACAGGCTGGGGAACAGCCCGTTCACCACCACCAGCACGAGCGCCAGCAGCAGGAACAGCCTGGCGGCCCGGCCGCCCTGAGGTTTTGAGCGGCGGCCTGGCGGCTGGTTCGGGCTGGAAGACCGGGGCATCTGGCTCAATCGTCCTTATAGATCCAGCGAAGGTAGAAGATGGTAATGAACAGTGAGATAGCGAAGAGGGCTACGGCTAGCGCGGCGGCGTAGCCGATGTCGAGACCGTTGACGGTCTTGTAGATGTAGATACCCAGCGTCTCGAGCGTGCGGCCGGGCCCGCCGCCGGTCATGGCGAACGGCTCGTCGAACGTCTGGACCGCCGTGAGAGTTCGGAAGATAAGGGCGACCATGATGGCGGGTCTGAGTAGCGGCAGGGTGATGCGCCAGAAGCGCTGCCAGGCGTTGGCGCCGTCGATGCGGGCGGCCTCGTAAAGGCTGTCGTCTATCGACTGCAGCCCGGCCAGCAATATCAGCCCCACGAACGACGAGGTCTTCCAAATGATAGCCAGCGAAACCGCCACCACCGCTGGCACGTCGCGCGCCAGCCAGTAGACGCCGCGCGGGCCTATCCACTGCTCCGGCAGAACGAGAGCCAGCACGTGGTTGATGCCCATGCGGCCCAGCAGGTCGTTGACCACCCCGTAATCGCTTTGGAACAGCCAGGCGAACGCCAGGCCGCTGAACACGCGCGGCATGGCCCACGGCAACAGCAGCGCCAGTCGCACGAGCCACTTGAGCGGGTGCTTCACGTTCGCCAGCAGCGCCAGCGGCAGGCCCAGCAGGAAGGCGCCGACCACGGTGACCACGATCAGCAGCAGCGTGATGTTGAAGCTGTTCCAGAAGCGCGGGTCGCCCCAGCGGGTGCCTTCCGCCGGGTGGTAGCCGAGCAGCCAGCCGGCGGCCGCCACCAGCACCACGGTCGCCACCACGGCCAGGCCGCGCTTAAGACCGCCGCGGCGCGCGGCGATCCAGATGGGTACCAGCGAGGCGAGCAGCAGGGCGCGCAGCAGCCACAGCTTACTGAGGCTCCAGGCCATCTCGTCTCTGCCCCACAGCATGCGAACGAAGTTGTCGAGGCCGATGAACGGCGTGCCGCGCTGCGGCTGGTTGAGGCGCTCGAAGTGCAGGCTCTGCCACAGCACGTTGAGCACGGGGTAGAGCATCACCACGGCTAGCGTGATGAGGGCAGGAAGGAGCAGCAACACGGCGAGTTGCCCCTCGCTCGGGTTGCCGCTCCTCAGGCGTTGCCAGAACCCCGGTCTGCGGTACGGGGTCTCAGGGTCGGGGTGGGCTCCACCGTGGCGGAGCCCAACGCTCTGTGGTTTCACTCGATGGCGTCTTCGAGTCCAATCTGCATCTCGGCGAGCGTGTCGTCGATGCCCTGCGTGCCAGCCAGGAACGCGTTCATGTTGCTACGGATGATCTCGGAGACCTGAGTGTAGAACTCGGTCACCGGCCGCGGCCGGGCACCCAGGATGACGTCGTAGAAGGCGCCGAAGTGCGGGTTGGCTTCAAGCACGGCGGCGTCCTGGTACAGCTCGCTGCGGGCCGGCATGCGCCCGCCAACTATTGCGAGGTCGCGCTGGAACTCGGGGCTGGCGTAGTGGCGGATGACGTCGAACGCCACGTCCTTGTTAGTGCCGTAAGGGTTGAGCGCCCACTGCCAGCCGCCCACGCAGGTGTAACTCTGGCCGCCCTCGAAGGCGGGGATGGGCGCCACGCCCACGTTGCCGCGTACGGTGGAGTCCGCGTCGTTCTGGAAGTGCGCCCAGGCGTAACCCCAGTTGAGCATGAAGACCACGTGGCCGGCCTGGAACTCCTGCCGCGAGTTGTCGGTGGCGGTCTCCGCAATGTTCGGCTTGGTGATGCCCGTGTCCAGCGTGCGCTGGTACCACTCGAGCGCGCGGCGGCCCGCCTCGGTTTCTACGTTGACGTTGCCGGCGTCGTCCAGCCAGTCGCCGCCCGCGCTCCAGAACGGCTGCAGGAAGGTGCATACGGCGCCCTCGATGGCGGCGCCCTGGTAGTTGTAGCCCTGCAGGTTCGGGTTGTTCTCACCCTCGAGGATGGTTTGCGCCTGACGCTCCAGTTCCTCCAGCGTGGCTGGCGGCTCGAAGCCGTACTTCTCGAGCAGGTCGGCGCGGTAGTAGAGGAACATGGCGTCGGTGTAGGCGGGCACGGCGTACAGGGTGCCGTTGACCGTGTCGGCGTTGACGGGGCCGGCGAGGAACTCGCTCAGGTAGGCGTCCATGTCGGCGCCGAGGTAAGGGTCGAGCGGGTCGGCCCAGCCGGCGGCCGCGTAGGTGGCGGGCCTGATGACATCGATCTGGAAGATGTCGATGTCGCCGGACTGGCCGCTGAGCACCGTGTTCAGGTACTGCTGCTGCTGGTCGCTGGTGGCGCCGCCCGACTCGAACGTGATGGTTACGTCGGGGTTGGCCGCGTTGTAGGTGTCGGCGTACTGCTGGTAAAGCTCCATAGGCTCGCGCGGGTCGAGGAACATGACCACGTTTGTCTGTGCGAGCGCAGTGGACAGCAGCCAGACTAGTGCGAGGAAAGTGACCGAACGTCTCATGCGTGTCCTCCTAACGTGAGTGAGGCGACTTTACAACGGCTGTTCGCGGTGCAGCGCCACGGTTCGGTGGGAGCGAAGTATCAACCGTTTTCGGGGCGAAAGGGTGCCGAAGCGTGCGCAGCTTCAGGATAGGGGTACATTCGTGGCCATGCGCGAAGCCGTCACTGCACCCTGGCGACAGGGCCGCGGCCGCCTGGCCATCTGTCCCATAGGTTGGGTCAACGGTTTCCTCGGCTGGGGCCGCGCCAGCGGCGATCAGGTCATGGACGAGATCGCCCAACTGGGTTACTTAGCGAGTGAGAACAGTGCTGTGTACCCGCGGGACCCGGAGCTGCTGCGTTACTTGCTGGCGAGGCGTGGCCTCATGCTGTCGGCGGCGTACAAGTGGGTCAACTTCGCCTACCCGGAGCGCCTCGAGGCGGAGATGGCGGCGGCCAAGCGGCACGTGGACTTCTGCGCCCAAGCTGGCGCTCACGTGGTGAACCTGGCGGAGGCCGGCCACTCCGTGTGGGACGCTCGCGGGCCTGTGGAGCGCGTGACGCCTTTCAGTGCCCAGCAGTGGAGCCGCGTTGCGGTTGGTTTCGAGGAAGTGGGCGCGTACGCCCGCGAGCGTGGCGTTACGTTGGCGGTTCACCCGCACGGCGGCACGGCCATCGAGACGCCAGTCGAGATTCTCACGCTGCTGGACCTGACCGACCCGGGCCTGGTGGGGCTGTGTCTCGATACCGGGCACGTGGCTTACGGTGGCGGCGACGCGGTTGGCCTCACGCGGCAGGTGGCCGAGCGCGTGGTGTACGTGCACCTGAAGGACGTGCGGACGGCGGTGCTGCACGACCTTCGCGCCGCGGCAGGGAGCGGGACGGGCGGCCTCTCCGCCCTGGGGGTCGGTTTCGAGACGGCCGTAAGGGCGCACCTGTTCTGCCCGCCCGGTCAGGGCCAGCTGGACCTACCCGGGGTGCTGGACGCGCTCCTGGCAGCCGACTATGACGGCTGGTTCGTGGTCGAAGCCGAGCAAGACCCCGAGCTTCACGACCCGTTCGAGGCGGGCCGCTCGGCTCACGCGTTCGTTACTGCCGCGCT
>JBAYRM010000135.1:0-5083 GCA_041676665.1 Trueperaceae bacterium | reverse complement strand
CCCGAACCTGTGGGGTGCGCGCAGCACGGCGTAAGCGGCGGTTAGAGCCCCGAGGCTGGAGCCAGCGATGATGGTGCGCTCCGGAGCCGCCCAGGTAGCGCCGTCAGTTAGCACCAGCAGCCAGCGCTGGGCTGCTTGCTGCGTCCCGGCCGTAACGTAGGTCCACACTGGGCGCTCGTTGCCGAGCACCTGACTACTGATGCTCTGTTCCCGCAAAGCCCCGGCCGGGCCGCCAGGCAGCAGCGAAACGCGGGCCGCAGCGGCGTCCGGTAGCGACACCCAGGAGCCCTCAGCAACCAGCGCCTCCCAGGCGCCGTCACGCTTATGCAGCGGGTCGGGTCCGGAGTCGGCCGCCGCGCCAGTCGGACCGCATGCTTAGGGTCAGGTACCTAACGTCGGTGCTAGCCACCGGCCGCAGAACGCTCGCGCCGTACGCGTCCGGCTCCGTTACGCGGTTGGCGAGCAGAACCACGTCGGTATTCGGGTCGGCTTCCCTAGCGATGAGGGTCACCAACCTCTCGCCGCGGCGACCCTTGGGTGGGATGGTCAAACCCGATGCGGAGCGAGGCAAAGGATCGTTCACGGTCTAACCCTGACCGATTTACGAGGATTAGGGTGGCGTTCCGTCTTTAGACGGACCCGGCGGCCAACTCCGAGTTGGGCCGCACTCCACAGGTCTTCGCCTAACAATGAAGAAAGGTGCACCACATGTCCGTTGGCGGCTACCGCCTGGTGCTAACAGGCATCGGCGTCGGCAGCATCCTGGCCGCGCTTAACGGGCTCCTGCTGGTGCGCGGCTCACTCGACAACGCCGTGGTGGCCAAGCGCCTGGGGCTCTTGCCGAAGACCAAGCTGGCCCCGTTCGGCATAACCGTTGGCGACCTCGTGGCGCGCGGACGCTACCCGCGTCAGGAGCTGTTCAAGCAGTGGTCCAAGGGCGACGAAGAGGCCGTGCAGCGTGCGATGGAGCAGATGCGCGTCACCGAGCTTGCCCACCGCAACGTCGATGAGCTGTCTGGCGGCCAGCGTCAGCGTGTGTGGCTGGCGATGGTGCTGGCCCAGGAGACCCCACTCCTGCTGCTTGACGAGCCCACCACCTACCTGGACATCGCCCACCAGCTCGAGCTGCTCGAACTGTGCCGCGACCTCAACCGCCGCCAGGGCCGCACCCTGGTGATGGTGCTCCACGGCCTGAACCAGGCCGCGCGTTACGCCGACGACCTAGTCGTAATGAGAGAGGGCAAGGCGTACGCCCACGGGCCGCCCGCTGCGGTGCCCCCAACCCGACCTGCTGGCCGAGGTGTTCGGGCTGGTCGCGCGCGTGGTGGCGGACCCGGTCATCGGCACGCCGATGGTCGTTCCCATCGGCAGTCTCACGCGGCCCTAGCTGGGAGCCGCCACAGTCGCGGCGCCAAGAGCAGGCTGAAGGCGGAGGTTACACTTCCAGGTATGGATAGTCGCAAGCTAGGTTCCCTCAACGTCTCGGTCATCGGTCTCGGCTGCAACAACTTCGGCGGCCGCCTGGACTTGGCAGGCACCAAGAACGTGCTCGACGCGGCCATAGACGCGGGCGTTACCTTCATGGACACCGCCGACACTTACGGCGCCACCAAGAGCGAAAGCCTCATGGGCGAAGTGCTCAAGGGGCGCCGCGACCAGGTGGTGCTGGCCACCAAGTACGGAATGACCAACGAGAAGGGCGGCGTGGTCGGCGGCGCCACTCCGGACTACATACGTTCCTCCATAGACGGCAGCCTGAAACGCCTGCAAACCGATCACGTCGACCTCTACCAGTTGCATAGGCCTCACGACGACGTGCCCATCGCCGACACCCTCGGCGCGCTGAAGGAGCTGGTGGACGCCGGCAAGGTGCGCGAGATCGGCTGCTCCAACTTCAGCAAGGCGCAGCTCGAAGAAGCCGAACGCGTTGCAGCGGGACAGGGCCTGCCGCGCTTCGTGAGCGTGCAGAACGAGTACAGCATGCTGCGCCGCGAACCTGAGGCCGAGGTGCTGCCCACCGCGCGCGAGCTGGGACTCGGCTTCCTGCCGTTCTTCCCGCTCCTCAGCGGCATCCTCACAGGCAAGTACCGCAAGGGCCAGCCGCTGCCGCAAGGCACGCGCGTCACCGGTAACGAGCGCTGGGAATCGCTGCTCACCGAAGGAACGCTAGACCTCATCGAGGAGCTGGTCGCCTTCTCGGCGGAGCGCGGTTACGAGCTGCTGGACCTCGCGTTCGCCTGGCTGCTGGCCGAAAGCGCCGTGAGCAGCGTCATCGCGGGCGCCACCAGCGCGGCGCAGGTGCAGCGCAACGCGCAGGCGGCACGCTGGGAACTCACCGCCACCGAGCGGCAGCAGGTCAACGCCCTGCTAAGCGCGGCGGGCTTCGGCGCCTAACAAACCGCCGAAAACACATAGCCTAGCCCCCACATGAACGAGTCTGCGCGGTTGGGAGACGAGGAGATCTCGCGGCATGTTCGGGCTGCCGGGGATACGTTCCTTGCTGGGGTTGGCGAGGGCGTTGACGTTGACGGCCACCTCAAAGTAAGTGCATGATAAGTGCATGGCCGTGAAGACCATTACGATCGACATGGATGCATACGACCGATTGAGCCGCCTGAAGAAGGAAGGTCAGTCCTTCTCGCAGGTCATCAAGGAGTTGACGCCGCCGGTCGGCTCAACGGCTGGCGATTTCATCAAGGCGCTGGATGCCGTCGAAATCTCCGAGAGCACACTGGACGCCGTTGATCGCGCAATTGAAGACCGTACAACCAGTCCGGTACGTGTGCCAACTTGGTAGTCCACCTCGACACGTCGTTCCTAGTTGATGTGATCAGGGAGTCACGTCGACGTGTAACAGGACCAGCGCGGTCATGGTTGGCTGCTAACTCCCTAACCGAGCTTGCGGTGAGCGTACCGGTCCTCTGCGAACTTCTTGTCGGAGCCGAACTGCACGCGAATCCAGAGGAGGAGGGGCGCCGTGTACGAAAAGTGTGCGCGGGCCTGCCAATCGTGCAGATAAACGAGAAAGTGCCTGCGGTCTACGCCCGGACAGCTGCTCCCCTCATCAGTAGCGGTGAGCGTTTGGCAACAATGGACCTCTTGATCGCCAGCATTGCACTGTCCGTCGGCGCGGCCGTCATTACCAGTAACGCCGACCACTTTGAGCGCATCCCGGGCCTCAAGGTCATCCGTTACTGAACTCGTAACCAACAAGCACGAGTAGCGTGCCCGTACTGGCGCGCGGGGGCGTCGGGCGCCCCCCGGCGTCAGGTCTCGCCCAGGTACGCCCGCTTCATGCCCTCGTCCTGCAGCAGCGCCTGCGCCTCGCCTGAGAGCACCACCTCGCCCGTCTGCAGCACGTAACCGCGGTCGGCTATCGACAGCGCCACGTTGGCGTTCTGCTCGACCACGAACACGCTGATGCCGCGGTCGTTGACCTGCTTGATGATCTCGAAGATGCGTTCCACGAACAGCGGCGCCAGGCCCATGCTGGGCTCGTCCATGAGGATGAGCTTGGGGCGACTCATGAGAGCCCGGCCCATGGCCAGCATCTGCTGCTCGCCGCCGCTCATGGTGCCGCCGAGCTGACCCAGCCGCTCGCCCAGGCGCGGGAAGAGGGAGAACACGTACTCCATGTCCTCCTCCATCTCCTTGCCGGAGGGGCGTAGGTACGCGCCCATCTCGAGGTTCTCGCGCACAGTCATCTTGGGGAAGATGCGCCGGTTCTCTGGCACTACCGCCATGCCGCGTTCGATGCGGTCGGAGGTCGATAGCGGGTCCACCCGCTCGCCGCGGAAGTGGATCTGCCCCTCGCTCACGCGCACCAGCCCTAAGATGGTCTTGAGCGTGGTGCTCTTGCCCGAGGCGTTACCGCCCAGCAGGCACACCATCTCGCCCGGGTAGATGACCATGTCTACGTGATGCAGCACCCTGATGGGCCCGTAATGGGTGGTCACGTCGTTAAGTTGCAACAGGGGCTCGCGCTGCTCTACTGGCGCGGCGCCGGGCGCGGCCTGCGCTTGCGTGCTGGTTACGGTCATGACTGGCTCCCCAGCTCTTCGGTGTCGGCGTACATACCGTCGGCGGCCTGCGCGCGCGCCACGGCGCTGTCCTTGTCGGAGCGCTTGCCGAGGTACGCCTCTATGACGGCGGGGTCGTTGACCACATCGTGGTACGAGCCCTCCGCCAGCTTGCGGCCGTAATCGAGCACGATCACGCGGTCGGAGATGTCCTTCACGAGGTTCATCTTGTGCTCCACCAGGAGGATCGTGTAACCGCCCTCGTCGCGCATGCGCCTGATGATGCGGGTGATCTCGCGCGTCTCCTTGGGGTTCATGCCCGCGCTGGGCTCGTCTAGCAGCAGCAGCTTGGCGCCGGTGGCCATGGCGCGCGCCATCTCGGTGCGGCGCCGGTTGGCGTACGACAGCACCTCCACCGACTGGTGCAGACGGAAGCTCATGAGGCGCGGCCCGAAGAACGCCAGCTTCTCGAGCGCGCGGTCATGCGCTTCGCGCTCCTGCCGCAGGTAGCCGGGGGTGCGCAGCACCGAGTTGAACCAGTTGCTGCGCAGGCGGTGGTGCTGCGGAATGAGCACGTTCTCGAGCACCGTCAGGTTGGTGAACAGGCGCAGGTTCTGGAACGTGCGCGCCACGCCGCGGTCCACGATGCCGCTGGGCTTCAGGCCGATGAGGCTGCGGCCCTCGAAGTCGATGTTGCCGGAGTCTGGCCGGTAGACGCCGGTGATGAGGTTGAACACGGTGGTCTTCCCAGCGCCGTTAGGGCCGATGAGGCTAACTATCTCGCCTTCCTTTAGGTTCAGCGAGAGGTCGGTGATGGCCTGCAGGCCGCCGAACGACTTGTAAACGTTCTTGAGCTCGAGCATCAACGCACCCCCTCCCCTTCCGGGTCATCGCTCTCTTCGTCGTCGCCTGCCAGGCTGGCGGCCAGCGCCGCGTTGGTCAGCCAGGCGTCCTGGCTGCGCTCCTCGTCCGTGGGTTCGTCGAGCCGCTCACGGAAGAGCATGGCCCAGCTGAACTCCTTGCGGCCCATGACGCCCGACGGCCTCAGGATCATGATGGCGATG
>JBAYRM010000134.1:0-5093 GCA_041676665.1 Trueperaceae bacterium | reverse complement strand
GGGCAGGGTCAGCTGGCGCAGGTTGCGCTCGGCGTCGTCGATGACGGCGTCGGCTGGCACGGGCTCTAGGTCAACCCCCAACTGGCGCACCACGCCGTTCTCTAACACCACCACCGCCAGCAGTCGGCGGCTGGAGAGCATGGAGAGGTGGATCTCGAGGATACGGAGGGCGTCGTCGGGTGGGAGCCTGACCGAAACCGCGTAGCCGGATAGCTCGGAGGCCAGACGCGAGGCGAGGGCGTAGAACTGGTCGCCCGTGGCGCCCGCCAGTTGCAGGCTGAGGCGGCGGCGGTCGCCCGCCGATAACGGCGTGGGGGGCAGGAAGTGGGAGGCGTACGAGCGGAACCCGAGGGCGGTCGGGATGCGGCCCGCCGAGGTGTGCGGCTGCTGCAGTAGCCCCTCGCTCTCGAGTGAGCCGAAATCGTTTCGCACCGTGGCGCTGCTGACCTCGAGCCGCTCGGCCACCTGACCCGACGCGACCGGGTGAGCCGTGTTGATGTAGGCCTCGGCAACGAGTTGCAGAACGCGGGCCCGCCGCTGGTTCATGGCTGGAATGCTAGCACCTGCGGCGCGAGCGGTTCGTTGCTCGGGGCTTGCAGGCAGACGCGGTCAGCCGGAGGCGAGGACGCGCACACGCTCTACCTGCTCTGGCTCGACCGGCATCACGCTCAGCCGGTTACCCCTGCGCAGCAGGGTCATGCCCTCGAGCTGCGGGTCGTTCTTCATCTCTTCTAGGCTCACGAGCCGCCGCAGCTTCTCAACGGGTTCGATGTCGACCAGGAACCAACGCGGCTCGGCTTCGGTCGCTTTGGGGTCGAAGTACTCGCTGTTGGCGTCGAACTGCGTGGGGTCGGGGTACGGTTCGCTGGCCACGCGGGCTATGCCGACCACGCCGGGGACGGCCGTGCTGGAGTGATAGAAGAGCACCTGGTCGCCGACGCGCATGTCGTCGCGCATGAAGTTACGGGCCTGGTAGTTGCGGACGCCGTCCCACATGGTGCGACCGTCTTCTTCGAGCTTCTCGTAGGGGTAGCAGTCGGGTTCGCTCTTAACGAGCCAGGAGCGTGCCATGGGGCGAGTCTACCAGCGGCCATGCCGCCAGCCCGCTCTGGGCTGGCGCGCTTGCGGTCAGGGGGTAAGGGGCTCTTCCTGGGGCGGGAAGACGATGGTGATGCTGGTGTCTTCCGGCACGCGGATGGTCACGCTCTCGCTGACCCGACCCTGGAAGCTAGCGTGCACGACCCAGGTGCCGGCCGCGTCGAAGCGCACGCGCCGCGGGACCGAGGCGATGATGGTGCCGGACCTGAACGCCGAGGCGGCTGGGCGCTGCTCCACCACCAGGCTCACGGGCGGCAGGTTCGGCGGGTCTACCCGAACGTCCACGAAGTGACTCAGCGCCGTGTTACCCGGCAGTGCGGTCGGGGCGTCCCGGCGCGATACGAGGGCCAGGTAGGCGGAGGCGCCGGCCACGAGAATGAGCGTCAGAACCAAGATGGGCAGGCGCCAGCTGCGCGGTTTCTTGCGCGGAACGGCGCTGACGTTGAGGTCGAGCGGCGGCACGCGCACGGGCTCCTCGGGGTTGCCCGCCTTGTAGGTGGCGCCCGGCGGTAGGTCCTTCACGAACCCGCCGCCGCTGTCTCGCAGCGCGGGGTCGACCCGCAGCGTGGGGCCGGGGTCGCTGTGCAGGGTAATGGGGTCTGGTTCGTCGGGGAAGGGCGGGGTGGTCAGCTGCGGCACGTCGCCCGGGTCCTGCTCCTCGTGACCCAGCGGGGCCTCCTCGAACAGCTCGATGGGTGTCGGTGTGGGCGGCCACTCCGGCTCGGCGAGCGGCGTCTCGGTGGGCGGCTGGTAGGGCGGCTCGAAGGCTTCTCCGAGGCTCTCTTCGTGCGCCTCGGGCGCAGCGGGAGAACCGGGCGAACTCGGTGCAGTGGGCCTGGGCCGCAGGTCTATGTCGTCGAGGTTGAGGTCGTCGAGAGCGGTGGCCGAGGAACGGGTGCGCTGCTCGGCGCTGGTGGGGATGACGAGGTTGCCGAACCCTGCGGGCGGAACCGTGACAGCGCCGCCAGCGAGGCGGCGCACTACCGCGTACAGTTGGCCCGCGTCGCCAGCTCGGGAGGCGCTGCCGAGCGCGCCCTTGAGGGCTGCCGCCACCTCCTGGCTGAGGCCGTCGCTGCCGAAGCCGAGCAGCGCCTTGGTGGTCGCTACCAGGTCGCGGGTCAGCAGGGCACGGATGCTCTCCTTGGTGGGCGCCTCGAGGGCGGTTGGGTTCCACGGAACGCCGTAGCCCTCCACGTAAACCCTGCCGTGAGCCAGTAGCAGGCGGTCGGCGGTGATGTCGCCGTGGACCAGGCCCACCCGCCCGGCGTCGCGCAGTGCGGTCAAGGTCTGCAGCACCAGGTCGTCGTCCACGGTGACGCCGGTGTCGATCAGCTTGGTCGAGCTGGGGGGATAGGCGGTTACGAGAACGCCTTTCGCCCCGTCGAAACCGGCCGCCAGCACGGCGGGAACCGCCTCGCTGTCGAACTGACCGGGCTTCAGGCGCGGCGCCCCGGGGAAGTCGTAAATGAGCACAGGCAGGCCCGTCACGGCGTCTACGCCGCGACTGGTGGCTATTTGCCCGGAGCGGGAGACCTGCTCGGACCTCTGGTATCGAGCGGGCTCGCTCACGACGTCACCGGCCCGGTACCGCTGCTGCTCTGCACGCCACGGAGTATAGCTACCAGCCGGGCGCACTCACAAGGCGAAACGGTGCAGGCGGTAACCCCGCGCGCGCGGTTGCGGCCCGCCGTCTGTTCGTACTCGGTCACCCGCCGGAGGGAGTTCGGGCAGCTGGACTGGTACTCTGCCAGGCAGCATGGAAGTCACTCGCGAACGGATATTCAACGCGCTCCGCACCGTCAACGACCCCGAGCTGCACCAGGACCTGGTAACGCTCGGAATGGTCGACGACGTGCAGGTAGACGGCGCCACTGTCAGCCTCAAGATCAACCTCACCACGCCCGCCTGCCCCCTCAAGGGCAAGATCGAGAAGGACATCCGCGAAGCGGTGGCACGTGAGGTGGGTCAGGTGAACCTCGCGGTGGAGTTCGGCGCTAACGTGCGCGGTCCCAGCAAGGAGCCAATGCCGGGCGTGCGCACGGTCATCGCTGTCGGTTCAGGCAAGGGCGGCGTGGGTAAGTCGACGGTGGCGGCTAACATCGCGGCCTCGCTGGCGCTGGAGGGCGCCAAGGTCGGTATGCTGGACGCCGATATCTACGGCCCCTCGCAGAGCAAGATGTTCGGCGTCGAGGGCAAGCGCCTCATGGCCGACGACGACAAGAAGATCCTGCCGCTGCGCAACCACGGCGTGAAGGTTATTAGCATCGCCAACCTGGTGGAGGACGGCCAGGCGCTCACCTGGCGCGGACCCATTCTGCACGGCACGCTCACTCAGCTCCTCAACCAGACCACGTGGGGCGAGCTCGATTACCTGATCGTTGACCTGCCGCCTGGCACGGGCGACGTGCAGCTCTCGCTGGTGCAGCTGGTGGGGGTCACCGGCATGGTGCTCGTTACCACCCCGCAGGACATGGCGCTGGTCGACGTTAGGCGCGCGTACACCATGGCGCGCAAGACGCACGTGCCGGTTTTGGGCGTGGTGGAGAACATGAGCTACTACCAGCTGCCCGACGGCAGCAAGGACCACATCTTCGGCGAGGGCGGCGCGCTGCGCTGGGCCGAGGAGGAGAAGCTGCCGCTGCTGGGTCAGATACCCATAACGCGGGCCCTGCGCGAGAGCGGGGACGGCGGCACGCCGCTGGTGATCCTGGACCCCGACAACCCGAGCGCCCAGGAGCTTAGGCGTACCGCCCGCGTGACCGCGGGGCAGATAAGCATCCAGTCCATGGCCAGCCTGCCCATGGCTTGACGTGCTATCCTCCGCGCAGCGGGAGGAGTAAGCCAAGGTGTCTCCTCACCAGAGAGTCCGGGTCGACCCAAGGCGCAGGTTCAGTAGCGCCCGAGGCGGCTGAGATCCCGGACGGAGGGGCCCCGCCGAAAGTCGCCCGCCAGCTGAGGCCCAAGCCTCGCCTATTGAGGAAGAACGCCGCGCCCGCCTTCCGGGCCGGTCAGTAGAGCCTCCGGCGCCGCCCCGACAGCGCGGTCAACGAGCGCCCGCCCGTAGCCACAAATAACCGGCGGGAACTGCGGTGGTACCGCGGGGTAGTTCACCTCGTCCGCACTCTTCGTAGTCGCGGGCGAGTTTTCGTTTCGTCCGCCTGGGTCTAAGTATCGGAGTGGCGCATGGCACGGCCGCACGGCAGCAGGAGGAACGGATGAACGAGGCAGGTAGAGAAGCAACTGAAGCGGGAACCGGCGCGGGGGCCGAGCTGGCCAGCCGTTACGACCCCATGACCGTGGAGGCCGACTGGTCGCGCCGCTGGGTCGAACAGCCGTTTACGGCCGACCCGCACTCGTCCAAGGAGCCGTTCACGATAGTCATTCCGCCACCCAACGTGACGGGCAACCTGCACCTGGGCCACGCGTTCGACAACACGCTCATCGATACACTCATCCGCTTCAAGCGCATGCAGGGTTACGAGGCGCTGTTCCAGCCCGGCACGGACCATGCGGGCATCAGCACGCAGGTGGTGGTGGAGCGCGAGCTGCGCCAGCAGGGCAAGGACCGCCACGAGTTGGGGCGCGAGAAGTTCTTAGGGCACGTGTGGGAGTGGAAAGAGAAGTACGGCGACATCATCCTGGGCCAGCTGCACCGGCTGGGCGTGAGCGCCGACTGGAGCCGCACGCGCTTCACCATGGACGAGGGGCTCTCGAGGGCCGTGCGTAAGCAGTTCGTGGAGCTGTACCACAAGGGCCTCGCCTACCGCGGCGAGCGCATCGTGAACTGGGACCCGGTAAGCCAGACCGTTCTGTCCGACCTGGAAGTGGACCGTGAGGAGCGGCCCGGTCACCTGTACCACCTGGCCTACGAGCTGGAGGGCGGCGGCGCAATCGTCATAGCCACGCAGCGCCCGGAGACCATCTTCGCGGACGTGGCAATAGCTCTGAACCCCGAGGACCCGCGGGTGCAGCAGCTGGCCGGCAAGAAGGCGCGC
>JBAYRM010000133.1:0-5156 GCA_041676665.1 Trueperaceae bacterium | reverse complement strand
GTTACTACCGTGATGAGCGTCGGAACTCGCCTAAAGTTCGGCCTGGATGAGGGTTCGGTTAAGGCCGCGCGGCCCGTGACCGCCGGGTGCATGGGGTGCTAACAGCCCGGTGGTAACATTGCGGGGTGTTCATAGCCCGCCTCACGACCGGCCCGCGACGACTCACTTCGGTCGTCCTCGGAGCGCTGCTCCTCGTGCCCCTGACCGGCTGCTTGGGCCGGCCCGACGCGCTGGCGCCCGTAATCGCCATAACGGAGCCGCGTAGCGGCACAACCCGCAACACCGACGACCTGCGCATCAGCGGTTACGCCATGGACGATTCCGGCATCGCTTCTATTAGAGTTGACGGCGCCGACCTGCTGGCCAGCGAGTTCTACTCCTCCGAGCGGGGCAAGGGTCTAGTTCAGTTCGCCTTCACTAAGCCCAACCTCGCAGACGGTGAGCTCACTTTGCTGCTCGAGGTCACGGACGTCACCGGCCGCACGACTACTGAGCGTTACGTGCTGACGCTCGACGCCACTCCGCCCACGGTGGAGCTCACGCGGGTAGCGCCCCAGTCGGGCGGTCGCATCCTGGTGGAGGGGGTGGCGCGTGACAACATGCGCCTCTCCAGCATCCGCATCAACGGCGTGCCGCTGGCGTTCACGCCCGGCACCGAGTTCGCCTTCTCCGTACTGGTCGACAACGTTGACGGCGGCGAGGTGGTCGTGGAAGACGGCGCGGGTAACGTCATCTCGAGGCCGCTGCAATGATCGCGGCCGGCAGTGTATTGAAGGTAAGCACCCGCGAGCTCCTGGACGCGCCCGGCAGGGTGCCGACGTTCGAGCTGGAAACCGCTCACGGCAACACCGACCTCCTGAAGCTCCTCGACCTGCTGGGGCTGGCGGGACAGTTCACGGTGGAGAGCCCCTGGGAGCTTCGTGATCCGGCTGGCACGCACCTGATCCACGCTGGCGGTTACGCCGCGGTCCCCTTCGGCGAGGCCTACCCGCCGCTGTTAGAGTTCGTGACCGAGTTCCTCGGCGCTAACAAGCAGCTGGGTCTGCCGCAGCAGTCGTTGAGCGAGTGGCGCGCCGCCCTCGAGGCCAACCTCGTGTCGCTGCTAGCGTCGGTGGCGCCGGAGCACCAAGACAGCAAGGTCTACTTCGGCAACTCCGGGGCGGAGGCCATCGAAACGGCCATCAAGATGGCGCGTGCCGCCCGCCCGCAGGCCACCACCTTCATCAACTTCCAGCGCGCCTACCACGGCAAGACGACTGGCGCCCTGGCGTTGACTCCCAACGACGAGTACCAGGGCCCGTTCCGTCCCCTCGCGCCCGACGTGGTCACCCTCCCCTACGGCGACCTAGACGCCCTTCGCAGCACGCTTAACCGGTTAGGCAAACAGGCGTGCGCGGTGGTCGTGGAGCCCGTGCAGGGTGAGGGCGGCGTTATCCGGCCGCCCGAGGGTTTCCTGAAGGGGCTCGGCGAAGCCGCCGCGGCTCACGGCGTGCTGGTGATCGCCGACGAGATCCAGACCGGCCTCGGCCGCACCGGCCACTGGTTCGCTAGCGTGGCCGACGGCCTCGTGCCGGACATCGTCACGCTCGCTAAGCCGCTGGGCGGGGGGCTGCTGCCGGTCAGCGCCACCATCGCCCGCAAGGCTGTCTTCCAGGCGCTACTGCCAGGCCTGGCCTCCAAGCGGCACTCCTCCACCTTCAGCGGCGGCACGCTCGCCATGGCGGTGGGCCTCAAGTCGCTGGAACTGCTGCTGGAGGGCAACTACGCCGAACGCGCCGCCGAAGCCGGCAGGTACGGGTTGGACCGCTTACAGGCCATGGCAGAGCGCAACCCTGGGCTCATCGAGAGCGTGCGCGGCGCGGGCATGCTGTTCGCGATCTCGCTCAAGCCCGTGGTCGGTTTCAAGGTGCCGGGCGTCTCGGAGGAGGACGTGCAGACGCTCGCGGCCGCCCTCATGCTCCGTGAGTTGCACGGCGCAGGGGTGCACGGCTGTTACAGCAACAACGCTCACCGCACCATGCGCCTCACACCGGCCCTCAACATCCCTCAGGAGTTGTTGGCGCTCATGTTCGACCGCGTGGAGGGCCTGGTGGAGCGCACCCCTAACTCCTTCACCATGCTGCGGCGCCTGCCCATGCCGAAGATGCTGGCGCTGGCGCGGCTGGCGTTCTAGGCCCAGGTCGGGTCACACGCGTGACTTCCACCCGAATCACGCGGCGCCTGCCGCACTTGGCGCTGCTCGCGGTTGGCGCCGCCTGGCTGGTGCTGTTGGTGGCTGGCTCTTTCAGTGGCGCCCAGTCCATCACACGTTACCTGCCGGGGGTCGACACCTCGCTCCCCGGCTCGGCCCTGTACGCCGCGCATTGCCTCGCCTGCCACGGCCCGACCGGGCAGGGGCTCGACGAGTCGCGAGCGCGCTTCCCCGCCGATCACCAACAGTGCACGCGCTGCCACAACCCGCGCAACCCGCCCACGCTGCACGAACACTATGCTCCGAACGACCTGGCGGTCTTCTCGCTCGGCCAACCCACCGCCCTGGCCGACAGCGCGTACCTCACCAAGTTCCCGACGCTGGCGGCTCTGGAGACCTACGTGCAGGCTGCCATGCCCCGCTGGGACCCCGGTAAGCTGACGCCCTCTGAAGCGCGTGAGGTCAGCCTCTACACGCTCCACCTGAGCGGTTCGGTGCCGCCGGGCGTGCTCGAGGCCTTCATGGCGGGCGATGCGGACTTCAGCGCGCTGGATTCACTCTCGGTGCCGCTCGGGCACTAACCGCTGCCCGCCCGTCGTACTGGAGGACCATGAACCGCTACGAGAAGGGGCGCGCACGTTCTACCGGTGCGCGCCCCGAAGGTGCCCTGTCTCGCCCTACTCCGACTGCAGCCGCCTGGGGTCGAGGGCGTCGCGCAGGCCGTCGCCCACCAGGTTGAGCGCCAGCACGGTTATGACGATGGCGAGGCCCGGGAAGGTGACGGTCCACTGAGCGTCGCGGATGTAGGGCCGCGCGGCATTGAGCATGCTGCCCCATTCGGCGGTGGGCGGCTGGGCGCCCATGCCGAGGAACGAGAGCCCGGCGGCCGCGAGGATGGCGCCGGCGAGAGAGAGGCTCACCTGCACGATGACCGGCCCGAGCGAGTTGGGGATGACGTGCTTGAACATGACGCGGGAGTCGCGGGAACCGACGGCCTCCGCTGCGGTCACGTAATCCATCTCCCTGACCGTGAGCACGGCGCTGCGCATTATGCGCGCGAACGCTGGCACCGTCGCTATGCCCACCGCGATCATGACGTTCACGATGCTCGGCCCCAGCGCCGCCACGATGGCTAGGGCCAGCAGGAAGGCGGGTAGGGCCAGCAGGACGTCGACTATGCCCGATATGACGTTGTCGATCCAGCCGCCGTAGAAACCGGCCAACAGGCCCAGCAGGCCGCCGATGCCGAGAGCTATACCTACGGAGATGAAGCCGATGCTGAGCGACACGCGACCGCCGTGGATGATGCGCGAGAAGACGTCGCGGCCGAAGTTATCGGTGCCGAGGACGTTCTCGGCGGAGGGCGGCGCCAGGCGGTTGCGGAGGTTCTGCCGGTTGGGTGGGTAGGGCGCCAACCAGTCGGCGAGGATGGCCGACCCGAAGATGATGACCAGCAGGAAGCCGCCGAACACCGCGCGCTGGTTGCGGGAGATGAACCGCCCTAACCCCTTGCGTGGTGGTTTGGCCTGTACCTCCGTGGTTAAGCTGCTGACTTCGTTGGGCATCTAGCTGTACCTCGTGCGTAGGCGCGGGTCTAGGTAGGCGTAGAGGACGTCGGTGAAGAGGTTGACTAGGGCGTACATGACGGCGAACACCATGACCACACCCTGAATGACGGGCATGTCGCGGGCGTTGATGGCCTCCACGGCCAGTCGGCCCACCCCGGGCCAGTTGAAGATGGTCTCGGTGATCACGGCTCCGGAGAGCAGCCCACCGAACTGCAGGCCGATGACGGTGACAACGGGGATCATGGCGTTCCGCAGGGCGTGGGCGTACACGACCTTGTTGCGCACGAGGCCCTTGGAGCGGGCGGTCCTGACGTAATCCTGTGTCAGGGTCTCGAGCATGGTGCTGCGGGTCATGCGCGTGATGGAGGCGATGGCGCTGGTGCCTAGGGTGAGGACCGGCATGACGTAGTACTGCCAGCCCCCGAACCGGCCTGACGCCGGCAACCACTCGAGCATCAGCGTGAAAAGGATGATCATCATTAGGCCCTGCCAGAAGACGGGCATGGCCAGGCCGAGGAAGGCGAGCACGGTGGCGACGTGGTCGGCTATGGAGTCGCGGCGCGTGGCTGACATGACGCCAAGGGGCACACCCACAGCGACGGCCAGTAACGTAGCCAGCACCGCCAGTTCTATGGTCGGTCCGATGCGCTGGCTTATCTCCGCGGTCACGGGCCGCGAGGAACGGATGGAGCGCCCGAGGTCGAACTGCACCATGCGGCCAAGCCACCTGACGTACTGGATATGGGGTGGCTGGTCTAGCCCTAAGCGCACGCGCAGCGCTTCGACCTCGGCCGCCGGAGCCGCTTCGCCCATCATCATGACGGCGGGGTCTCCCGGGGTTAGGAACATGATGCCGAACACGATGACGGTGACCCCCAGGAGCACAGGGATCATCAGCAATACGCGTCGAATGATGTACTTGAACATCAGATAGTCTCAGTCATTCTGTCCATATCTTGCGGCGGCAGGGTGCCGATAACGTGCCGCTCCCTACACCGCCGGTTGTGCAACGCGTGGAGCGAAGATCGACTTCGCTCCACGCGTGCACTCCTATGACCTGTTCAGGTCAGTTCTTCTGGATGTTGTAGAGGCGGTGGTGGCCGGCGGGGTGCGGGGTGAAGCCGGCGACGTTGTCGCGCCAACCGTTCATCTCGAGGGTGACGTTGAGGAAGATCCACGGCGCCTGCTCGGCGATGATCTCCTGCGCTTCGCCGTAGATAGTCATGCGGGCGTCGGCGTCGGCTTCGGAGCGGCCGAGGTCGAGGAGCTCGTCAACGCGGTCGCTGGACCAGAAGGTGCGGTTGCCGGCGCTGCCGAACTGGCTGCTGTGGAACAGCGCGTAGAGGCCGTAGTCGGCGTCCGCGGTCACGGTGACCCAGCCGAGGATGAACATGTCG
>JBAYRM010000132.1:0-5274 GCA_041676665.1 Trueperaceae bacterium | reverse complement strand
TGTAGAAGTAGCGCACGCCGCCGTCACCCACGATGGTGGCGGAAATACCGCCCAGGTCGGTGCTCGAGAGGCGCGTCACGTAGCCGGGAGCGGCGGGCCTGACGGGCGTGCCGCGCGGCGCCATGATGTCGACACCTTCGTGTATCCTGCCGCCGCTGCGGGGGTAGCCGTACGAGGGGTACACCTCGGCCACCAGCGCGTTCTCCACGGGCATCAGCAGCGCGAAAGGCAGGCTCGGGCCGACCTGGTCTAGCTGCCGGGGCCGGTAGTTGGCGCCGGTAGTGGCGGCCGCGTCCGGCGCCTCGCAGGTGTGCTCCGGCCACTGGACGGCTGGCTCGGCGGTGGCTTCGATGTTCGGCGCTTCGGACTGGGTACCCCCGCCGCGGGCCACACCCGGGGCGCAACCGGCGAACAGCAAGAGGACCGCCAGCAGCGGCGCCCACCTTGTAGGCGCCGCAGAAGGCGGCCTTGCGCTGGCCTTGGTGGCCGGGTGCTTCACTGGCGCTTCACACGGAGACTGTACCCGCGCGGGGTGGCGGCGCGCGTTCACGCGCTCCGCACCGTTCTCTCAGGCTGGCGCCTAGCGCCCCGCGGCGTTGGCCCGTATGGCCGCGGCCACGTACGCGGCCAGACCTGCGGCCTGGTCGTCGTAGTACTTGGTGAAGCGCGGGTCTGCCTCGTACATGTCGGCCAGGCCCGTATGGATCTCGTACGTGCAGTCGTAGTAACTGCTGGTGATGTGCTGGCGGTGCGCTTCGGCGGCTGCCTGTGTCCGCTCATCGTCGGCGGGTACGCCCTGCTGCATGAGCTCGATGAAGCGCTGCTCGACGGCCGCTACCTGCGCCTTGATGCGTTGCCAGTCGTCCTTGGTGTAACCCTTAACGGCCTTCTGGCTCTGCCGGTAGGCGTCGGTGTTGCCCCAGCGCTGCTCAGCTTCTTCGGCGTACTGCGCCGGGTTGTCGTTGCCGAACACCTCGAACATCTCCTTGGGTGTGAGGTCTATTCCCATCTTCCTTGCCTCCATCTGCCGGCGGACCTGCCTGCGCATGCTGAGCAGTCTCTCGAGGCGCGCGTTCAATAGCGCCTCCTGCCTGATCAGATGCGTTACCGGGTCGCCGGCGTTATCGAGGAGTTGCGCCACGGCCTCTAGTTCGAAGCCCAGTTCGCGGTAGGAGAGGATCTGCTGCAGCCGTTCCAGCTCCTCGCGACCGTAAAGCCGGTAACCGGCCTCGCTGCGACTCTGGGGCGAGAGGAGCCCGATCGAGTCGTAATGGTGCAGCGTGCGCACGCTGACCCCTACCAGCTTGGCGACCTCCCCGACCGAAAGCTCGGGGTCGGCGCTTTCGGCCCTGCTTACGGCGTGCATTTTCGGCACGGCGCACCTCCTTCACTCAGCAGCCTAGGGCCTAACGTAACGTGAGGGTCAAGCGTGCGCTCCACCTGACATGCGTAGGCCCGCCACGGGATACCCTTGGGCGTGGCGACCGATGCCCTCATCGATATCAACGCCCTGCGTGAAGAGGTAACCAGGCTCGCGCATGAGGCGGGGCACAAGATCCTCGAGGTGTACGCCACCGAGTTCGAGGTTAGCGCCAAGGCAGACACCTCCCCAGTGACCGAAGCCGACCTGGCCTCTCAGCGGCACATCGTGGCCGGACTGCAGCAGCTGCTCCCTGGCGTGCCGGTCATCGCTGAGGAAGACGCCGCGCCCACGGCCGCGGAGCGCGAGGGCTGGCAGCGTTACTGGCTGGTGGACCCGCTGGACGGCACCAAGGAGTTCGTGAAGCGTAACGGCGAGTTCTCCGTGAACATCGCTCTAGTCGAGCACGGCGCGCCCATCCTGGGCGTGGTGCACGCTCCCGTGACGGGCCTTACGTACTTAGGCTCTCCGCGCAGCCGCCACGCGGCGGCGGCCGCCTGGCGTTACGACGCCGAGGGCGGCGCGCACCCCATCCACAGCCGAGCGCCTGACGGCACGGGAGTAAGGGTCATGGTCAGCCGCTCGCACTCCAACGCGCCCACGCGCGCGTTCATCGAGAGCCTCGGGCAGCGCTTCGGCCCGGTAGAGACAATCCCGCGCGGCAGCGCCATCAAGAGCTGCCTGGTGGCCGACGGCACCGCCCACTACTACCCGCGCCTGGGGCCCACCATGTGGTGGGACACGGCGGCGGCGCAGGCCATCCTCATGGCTGCTGGCGGCGACATGCTGGCGATTGACGGCAGTGGGCCGCTGCGGTACGGCGGCGACAGCCTCGGCAACCCGCCGTTCGTGGCGGTGTACTCCAGCGAGGCGTTCCTTCCCATCTCGTAACCCGCTCCCGAACCGGTGGGCGAAAACGTGACGCCGGCCCGTGGTTAGGGCCGGCGTCATAACGGTTAGCTACTGGCGGCAGTCTAGAACTGGCCGCCCGTGACCAGGTCGAGCCTGAGGTAGAGGCCGCCGCGGCTCTCGTAGGTGATGCCTTCGAAACCACCGAAGGTGTAACCGACCGCCAGCCATACCTCGTCGACCACACGCGCCTGGGCTTCCGCCGTGAGGCCGTAAGCCATGGACGATAGGCCGGGCATCCAGAGAGCGTGCCCACCTAGGCCGAGGCCCAGGGTGGTGTCCCAGTCGCCCAGTCGCGGCTGCAGGTAGTAAACGGCGAACAGCGAGCCCTGGTACGCGTTGCCGCTGGGGTCATCCAGCAGCACGCGGTACGCCACACCGGGCCTCAGCTGCAACCGGTTAGCGAAGTTGAGGGTTGGCGCCAGCTCGCCCTCCACGATCGACCCGCCGGGGCGGTTGATCATGCGGTGGTAGGTGAGCAAGTTGAGCGGGCCCCGCTTCAGCGAGTACGCCACGGTGAAGCGGCCCTCGAGGGTGGGCACCACCTGGTAGTTGGCGTCGAACGAGAGGTTCTGGTCCTTACCGAGCTGGCCGCTGGCGCCGCTGCGGAGCACCACCTTGAACTGGCTGCCGCCGTACGCCACTTCGCCGCCGAGCGTGGCCACGAAGCCTTCGGTGCGGTAGCGCAGCGCAGCGCCGGCGTTGGTGTTGGCGCGGCCGTCGTTGAACGAACGGTCGTGACCGGCGTGCAGGTCGAGGCTGAGGTTGCGCGTCAGATCGAACGGCGCCCGCACGCCGAAGCGCGCGCGGTTGCCGGCGCCAGAGGCGGTGGGCAGCTCGTAGCTGAGCGAGAGCTCGGCGGCGCCGAGCCTCTGCTCGAGCCCGACCACGCTGATCAGGTCGTTACCCCACACCAGCTCGGCGCTGGCCTTGGCGGTGAGGTTCTGGTTGATGTCGTACCCGAGCGTGGCCCGGGTGCGGGCCTGCGCGGCGGGGTCGAACGGTTGCGTGTGGATTGCGCCCACGGTGATGTCGCCGGAGCGCAGGTCGGCGCCAGCGATGGCGCTGAGGAGGCTCTGTTCCCAGGTGTGGGCCAGGCCCGCCGACAGCGTGAGGGCGCTCTGCTGCGCCCAGTCGAAGCGGTGCGAGTAGGTGAGGCTGGTGGTGTTGTTGCGCGCCGTTACGTGCCTAAGGCTCAGGCGGTCCTGCGGTGTGAGCGCGTAGCCCAGCTCCGCGCGGCCCGTTATGTCGGTGGTGCCGGCAAGCACCAGCTGGTAGGCGGCGCTGGCGTCAAAGCGTGCGCCCTGCCAGTCGGCGGAGGCGCCGATGACCACGTCGCCGCGGTAGGCGGCGCCGAGTTCTACCTGTAGCGAGTCGGTGGGGCCTGCGGAGCGGTACCGCACGCCGAAGCCGCCGTGCACGGTGTCGCGCGGCTCGGTGGCGGGCGCGTACTCCACGTGCAACGTCACGGGGTTCATGCCGAAGTCGTACGGCCACAGCGGGCTGACGAGGGTGATGGCGCCCAGGTAGGTGTCGATAACGTAGTCGCGGTTGCGGACGAGGGTGGTAACGGTGTCGCCAGCCACAACGCTAACGGTCTCGCTGCCGGGCCGCACACTCTCGCCCAGCGAGTAGCGGCGGGTGCCGTCGCCGGCGAACACCTGCGTGCGCACGCCGCTGGAGACCAGCGCCGCGTAGCCCTGCACCTCGAGGCCCTCCGCCAGCTGCACGGTGGCGTGGGCGCCGGTGAGGTTCGGCAGGCCGGTAACGCCGGGCACGGTGGCGCGCCCCTCGTAGTAGCCCAGGCTGAGGCCGGGCGCGGTGTACAGCACGCCGAAGCCGTCGGAGCTGGCGAGGGTGGGAGCGGCCTCCTCACCTGCGCCGGTGAGCGGGAAACGCTCCGAATCTTGCGGCTGCTGCGCCAGCGAGCGGTCCAGGTCGATGCCGCTGCCATCGGCGCCAACATCTACGGCCGCCTGCAGGGTGCCTTCGTCGCCGAGCGGCAGCTCGAGGTAGCCGCGGGCGTAGCCGGAAACGCTAACGGGTGAGGCGAACGAGGCGGTCACGCTGACCTGCCCCTGGTAGAGGCCGGTGCGGGTGCCGAGCACTTGCACGCTCTCGGTTACAAGCAAGTCGCCCTCTTCGGTCACGGCCAGCACGCTGAGTTGCAGCGCGTACGGGGTGGCGGTAGGCGCCAGCTCCACGCGGGCGCGGCCGTTAGCCAGCAGCACCTGATGACCGCTTACCAGCGGGGCGGCGTCGACGCCGGACATTTCGCCGTTGGCGGCCACGCTCAGCACGCCTTCGCCTACCGGAACACCGTCTTCGTCCAGCACCAGCACGTCGACCAGCAGCGGGTTGCGGCCATCGGCCACCACGCGCACGGGCTCCAGCACGATCTGCGTAGCGGCGCCGGTTATCGGCTGGCTGCTCAGCTCGGCGGACGCCTCTTCGAGGGACGCCACGTGGGCGCCCTGCGCGCGGGCCAGGTCGGAGCGGCCAAGGCCGCCGGCCAGGCTGTGCTCGCGCTCTTTGTAGAGGGTGGTGAGTTCCGGCTCGGTCAGTGGCGGCAGCGCGGCCTCGTGGCGCACGTCGTACGCCACAGTGCCGGCCTCGCTCCACGGCAGCTGCCAGATGAGCGTGTCGCCGTCCACAACGGGGTCTTCCAACGTCACGCCGTTCAGCGTGGCGCTGCCGGCCACGTAGGTGGCGCCCTCAGGCAGCTGGTGCCCGAGCAGCAGGGTCTCCCCCGCCTGAGCGGCGTCCACGCAGTTAGCGTCGTTCACCGCTTCGGTGCCCAGGGGCAGCGGCACGAGGACGCTGCCGTTGGCCACGGGGTCGGAACCAACGTTGCGCACCTGCAGGCGCAGTTCGGCGGTGTCGCCGGACTCGTCCAGGCTGACGGACGAGAGGTACACCTCGAGCTGCTCCGCGGGGCTGGCGCT
>JBAYRM010000131.1:0-5343 GCA_041676665.1 Trueperaceae bacterium | reverse complement strand
TCACCGCCGCGCAGGCACCCGCTGCGGATCAGCTGAGGCTCACGGGCCGACGCCCCTCCCACTGCATGAACGCCTGCACGAAAGCGTCGGCCGTGGGCCGCTCCTGCACCACGAAGCGGATCAGCTCGAACTGCCCAAGCTTGCGGGCCCACAGACCCGTGACCTGCGTGGCGGCGTGCGCGGCAATGCTGGGCGGGAACCGGAGCTTGCCAGCGCCGATGGCTGGTAGCGCCACCGACTTGGCGCCCAGGCGCGCCGCGGTGGTGAACACCGAGTTGTAGCAGAGGCTGAGAACCGACTCGGAGCTGCCGTCGCCGGTGTAGACCTGAGCGGCGGTGTGCACCACGTACTTGGCTGGCAGGTCGAAGCCGTGCGTGAACACGGCCTCGCCGAACTGCATGCGGGGCGCGGCCTGCATGGCGGCGCGCAGTTCGGGGCCCCCTGCGCGGGCGATGGCGCCCATGACCCCGCCAGCCATGATCAGGCTGCGGGAGCCAGTGTTCACGATGGCGTCCACCTGCTGCTCCTCTATGCGGCCACGCACCACCTGTACGCGTACGGGGCCGGCGGCGCCGTCGACACTTAGGTCGAGTAGCACCTCGTTACGCGCTTCCGGGTGGCGGAAGCCGAACTTCTGTCTGCGCAGCTCCTCCTCGCGCTCGCGCATGGCTGCCCGCTTCATGTCGGAGAAGCCGCGCGCCTTTTGCATCATGAAGTGCGACGAGTAGCGCGCCGTCATCTCGTGGTCGCTCTGTTCCAGGCGCCGCTTCAACTCCGCCAGTTCGGCCTCTTCGCGAGTGCGCTCCTCGCCGGCGGGCAGCTGCAGCACGATCTTGAACGCTGCCGCCACCTCAAGACGTGCCCGCTCCAGGTCGTGCGCCCGCGCGGCGTCGCCCACGCGGCGCTTGGTGGCGGCTATCTCGAGCAGCAGCCGCTCGAGGGCCACTTTGTCGTTCTGCGGGGCGGCTTCCCACTCCTGCTCGCTCAGCCGCGGCAGCTCGAGCGGCTGCTCGAGGCTCTCCCTGCGCCCCGTCAGCGTGTCGCTCCATTGCAGCTGCAGTAAGACCGGCGTATTACCCGCCTGCACGTCGAGCGTCAGCAGCAGGTCGAGCGGTAGCCCCGCCACCAGGTCCGGCAGGTGCACACCGGCGGGGCTCGCCCTCAGCCCGGAAGCCGCCGCCACGTCCGGCAGTGCGTAGTTGAGGGAGCCCGCCGCCGTGGGCTGGACCGCGAGTACCAAGTCGCGTCCCCGCAGCGAGCTGAGCCCCGCCACCTCGGCCTGGAAGGCGCTGACCACCACACTGTGATCGCTGAGGAACTCGTAGTTACCACGACCCGCGTCCGCCACGACCCGCAGAAGCGCCTCGCTGTAGTGCCTGCCTAGGCCCATGCTGGTAGTGGTAACGCCGTGGCTGGCCGCCGCGCCCACATCGGCGGCTATCGCCGCCTGATCTACGACTCCGGCGTTGGCCATGCCGTCGCTTAGGAGCACCACGCGGCTGACCACGTTGGGGTCCGGGCACGTCATGACCTGCGAGAGGCCCTCGGCCCAGCCTCCGAAGAGGTTGGTGTTGCCCGCCAGCGGGATGGCGTCTATGGCGGCTAGAATGGCGCGCCTGTCGGCGCCCACCTGCACCAGCGGCTGAGCCACCTGCACGTCGTGACCGAAGTGCACCACGGCCACGTAGTCGCCGGGCACCAGCATGTTGACGGCGGTCTTGGCGGCCTCCTTGGCGGCCTCCAGCGGCTGGCCGCCCATCGAGCCGGAGCGGTCTATAACCAGCGCCAGGTTGAGCGCCTTGCGGTCGACTTCAACTGGGGGCAGGTCGACCTCCAGCGTGACAACCAGGTCGACGGCGCCGCCGGCGGCTGGCAGGCCGGGCTTGCCAGGCACGATCTTGATGGTCGGCGTGGGCAGCGTGGCCGGATCTTCGGCCGGCGCCGCGGTATCGTTCGGTTGGTTCTGGTTGTTGGCCATCTGGTCCCCCTTAAGGACTCGCGCTGAGTGCGCGGCTGGGTGTTTTTGGGCGTAAAGCCCCGCTCACTGGTTGTCCAGTGGTCTCTCCGTCGGCGCCGCCGCTGGCGGCGTTACGCGGGAAGCTTCGGTTCTAGCGGACCTAGTTCAAGTAACGGCGGTCATGCGGCTTACGACCTCTGCCTCTTCCGGGCCTGTTCGAGCTGCAGGAGCGCGACCCTCATCTGCTGCAGCAGTTGCTCCTCCGCTACGTGGTTGGCGGGCCAGGTGTAGTCGTCGCGTACCGAGAGCTCGAGACCGTCGTGGATCACGAGTCGGCTCCAAGTGGTGTCGACCCCTGGTGGCGCACTGACGTAGCCGCTTGAGCGACTTGCTTGCCTGGCTGGTGCCTGGTGGCCCTCGTCTTTCGGCTCCCCCGTCGGGGCTGGCTGCCACATCTGCGGCAGCGGGGCCTGGAACGCGGCGCCTAGCGCACCTGCGCGGTCGCTGGTGGCGGCCGCCGCGGATGGCGCCGCTGCTGCAGGAGCCAGACCGGCACGCGCACGCACCTGCTGCAAGAACTCCGCTTTCGAGGCGTGAACGGTCGCCTGCGCCGCCTGGCTGGGCGCAAGCTCCACGCGCACCTCGTCCTGAAGGAGCGCCTCGAGCTCGGCTCTCCGCCGCCCGCTGAGCACTTTGCGAATTGCGGCGCTGCCGAACCCTTCGGCTAACAGCTTGCGCACGAGGAGGAGTGCCAGCAGGTGGTCGTACACGTAGCGCGCCTCCCTGCCCTCCTTGTGCGGTTCGGGTAGTAGCCCTTCGGTGGTGTAGAAGCGCACGAGGCGCGGGTTAACGTCGTCGGCTGCGCGACCGGCGGCGTCTTTGGGGAGGTAGTCGGGCAGTAGGCCGTTGGCCACGTCTACCAGCTCCTGCAGACCGAAGATTGACTCCTCGTGCTGCTGAAGCGATCCGGGTTGGAGAGGGCTAGGCTCCATGTCTCAAATAGTATCGCCTGCACTTATCGCTGTCAATAACACTGGAAACTGTCACGGTATAACGGTGGGCCTCACTCCGGAGCGTCTGCCCCCAGCAGCCTCGGCAGGTCGCCCACGCGCCCCACGATGCCGAACAGCACCACGGCCACAAGGAAGAACAGGAACGATATGGCCGCCATCACCGGGCTGTAGCCGTAGCGCAGGCTGTTGAAGATCTTCACCGGCAGCGTCTCAACGGTGAAGCCCACGGTCATGTACGCGATGATGTACTCGTTCAGCGACAGCACGAACGCAAAAGTGAACCCCGCAATGACGTATGGCCGAATGTGCGGCAGGATCACCGTGCGGAACACGGTGCCGCCCGCGGCGCCCATGGTGCGAGCCGCCTCTACCAGCTCGGGCTTGAGGGTCTGCAGGCCCAGCGTGATGGTGGCCAGCGGCAGGGTGGTCAGGAACACGCCGTGCGACAGCACCACCGAGTACGGCTTGCCGTAACTCTGCAGCAGTATCCACAGCACCAGCGCGCCCAGCGCGGTGATAACAGGCGGCAACGCGAACGGCGCCAGGCCCAGGCCCACGAGCAGGCGCGCGTAACGCACCCGGTAACGCCAGGCAGCGTACGCCAGCGGCAGCGCGATGGATATGGCCACCAGCCCCGCGAACAGCGCGATGACGAGGCTGTTGATCGCAGGCTGCGACCAGGCCGGGTCCACGAAGAACTCGCGGTACCACGCCAGCGAGAGACCCTGCGGCGGGAAGAACAGCACCTTGCGCTCGTTCAGCGACACGCCCAGGATGACCACGATGGGCGCCAGAAGGTACAGCGGCACCAGCAGCATGAACACGCGCCTTAGCCACACAGCGGCGCCCCTCACTTCAGGCGCCTCTCGCGCCCGCCCAGCGCCACGATCACCAGCGCCACCACGCTGCTGGCCGCCAGCAGCACCATGGCCAGCGCGGCGCCCAGCGGCAGGTTCGACTTGAGGATAGCCTGGTCCGTGATGTGAACCGGCAGAGTCCACTGGGCGGGCCTACCCAGCGTCTGCGGAATCACGTAGGCGCCCAGCACGAATATGAACACCAGCGCCGTCGAACCCGCGATGGCGCGCCTCAGCACCGGCACTACCACGGTCCTGAACGCCCGCAAGGGGCTGGCACCCATGGTGCCGGCCGCCTCGACCAGCTCGTTATCGAGCCGCGAGACTGGTGGGTACAGCAGCAAGATAGTCAGCGGCAAGGCGATGAACACGAAGCCCAGCAGCACCGCCATGAAACCGGGGCTCCAAGATGTGGGGCTCTGCATGAGCCCGAGCCACACGAACAGGTTCGAAACGCCGCTGGTGCGAGAGAGCAGCAGGCTCCACGCGAAGGCGGCCACGACCTCCGAGAGCGACAGCGTGGCCAGCACCAGCACGAGGTAGGGCACCTGCCGCCGGCGCGGCAGCCGAGTAAGCAAGTACGTGAACGGCACGGCCACCAGGACGCAGATAAGGGTGGCCAGCAGGGCGAGGCCCAGCGACACTCCCAGGCGCTTCAGGTTGAAAGGCGTCAGGGCGCGGACGTAGTTCTCCAGCACGAAGCCTGGCTCGAAGAACGAGGCCACGCTGCGCTCGAAGAAGCTCACGGCCACCATGGCGCCCAGCGGCACCACGAACAGCACCAGCAGCGCGGCCGCGGGCCACGTCAGCAGCAGGTGCGGCCACGGGCCGCTTCTCTCACCCGGGCTGCGGCGACTCACTGCGCCAGCACCACGCCCGCCTCGGGCGGGACCTCGAGCCACACCGTGGCGCCCTCAGCCAGCGCGGGAGCGCCGAGCACCGACAGCTCGATGTCGTGAACCCGAACGAACGTCTCGACCGTTCGGCCCAGGTCGCGCACGAACGTCACGCGGCCCTCGAACGCCGGGCCGGCGGGCGGCTCAGTGTGCAGCCGCACGTCCTCCGGCCTGACGGACAGCGTTACCTGCCCCTCGGTGCCGGCGGGCACGCGCGCGCTGACGGTCTGGCCCAGCACCGAAACGGCGTTAGCGCCGAGGACCTCAGCCGGTAGGAAGTTGTTGGAGCCAATGAAGTCGGCTACGAACCGGTTGAAGGGCCGGCGGTAGACCTCCATGGGCGTGCCCACCTGCTGCACGCGGTTGTTGCCCATCACAACCACCAAGTCGGCCATGGTCATCGCCTCCTCCTGGTCGTGGGTCACGATGACGGTGGTGATACCGACCCGCCGCTGCAGGCGCCTCAACTCGACCTGCATGGCCTCCCGCAGCTTGGCGTCCAGCGCCGAAAGCGGCTCGTCGAGCAGGAACAGGTCGGGGTCCAGCGCCAAGGCTCGCGCCATGGCTACGCGCTGGCGCTGCCCGCCCGACAGCTGCGCGACGCCGCGCGAACCCAGGCC
>JBAYRM010000130.1:0-5364 GCA_041676665.1 Trueperaceae bacterium | reverse complement strand
TGAGCCCCTCGACCTGCAGGCGGTTGCCGTCCGGCACCACCACGTCGTCCAGGTACAGCTCGGAGGTCACGCTGGCGCGCATAGAAGCCTTGGTCTTGATGTCAACGGCCTGGAAGCCCGGTAGGTCGGTGGGAACCACGAAGCCCATGATCTTGCCGGACTCCTCGTCCTTCGCCCACACCACCGCCACCTGAGCGCGCGAACCGCTGGTAATCCAGCGCTTGACGCCGTTGATGACCCAGTCGTTGCCGACCTTGCGGCAGCGGGTGCGCATGGCGCCAGGGTCGGAGCCGGCGTCCGGCTCGGTCAGCCCGAAGCAGCCCACCGCCTCGCCCGAAGCCAGGCGCGGTAGCCACTCCTGCTTCACGGCCTCGGTGGCGTAAGCGTGGATGGGGAAGATGACCAGGCTCGACTGCACGCTCACGAACGAGCGCATGCCCGAATCTACGTACTCGATCTCGCGACAAACCAGGCCGTAAGCGCTGTAGCTGGCGCCGGCGCCGCCGTACTTCTCGGGCAGCGTGACGCCGAGGGCGCCCAGCTCACCGAAGCGGCGGGCTAGCTCGGGCGGGAAGTGGCCCTCCTGCCACCAATCACCCACGTGGGGCAGGACCTCGGAGCGCACGAACTCGCGCACGCTGCCCTGTATGAGGCGCTCCTCGCTGTCGTAAAGAGACTCCACGTCGTAGAAATCGGTTAGGGCCAGGGCGGCTCCTCTGGCAGTCGTGGTCGTCATCGACCCCTCCTAAATGCTGTGGCGGCACATGAGCGCGCCGCCCGCGAGTGCTTGATGCCGGGCGTTATCGGGGCGGCCTAGCCGTCGCCGAACAGCTTCTTTAGAGCGTCCTCCTTGGAGGTGCGTTTGGCGGGATGGTACCGCTCACCCTCCGCCGTGACCCGGCCAGCTTCCAGCAGCCCGGAAAGGGAAGCCTCGAGCGTGTCGATGGCCAGCTCCTCGAAGTGCTTCTCGTCGATGTGCCGCTGCACATCGCGCAAGGTCGCACCCTTGGTACCGGCCGCTTCCACGGCTTCGAGCACCCATGCGTCGACGGTCATGCTACAAGTCTACTTCCTACGCTTCTCGCTCACTCCGCGGCGCGGGCGTCACCGGTGGAACGATCCCGGCGCCCGCCGCGACGCCGAGGCGCGGTAGGCCTCCTGCTTGCCGCCCGAGAGCTCGCCCCAGGTCACGTCGTTACTCATCTCGATGACCTTCACGGGGCAGGCGCGCACGCACGCGTCGCACCCCAGGCAGCGCTGCGGGTCGAGCATCAGCACGCCCTCCTCGCCGCCGAAGTCGCGCGAGAACGCGTCGGTGGGGCAGGCGCGGGTGCAGGCCGGGCACAGTATGCAGCCGTCGTCCACGCGCGGCAGGCGCCACGGCACGCGGCTCTCCTCCTCGGGGTCCGCGATCTGCAGCGCGCGGAAGCGGCGCTGCAACTCGGTCGGCAGCGGCTCTGCTTCCGGGTCCGCCTCGCCCGCAACCATCGGCAGCACGCGCTCGAGCGGCGCCAGCGCGTCGGCGGCCATGCGCTGCGCCTCCTTGAGGCCCCCGCCGAACAGCCGCCGGCGGGAAACCACCTGGCGCTGGCGCCTCTGGTCCTCGAGGCTCGCCTGCTTCGTCACAGTGACCTGCAGCTCCTTGCCTAGCACCGCCGCCAGCTCGGTGGCTGTCTGAGCCGTGGCGCGCGCCACGGCGGGCGCGGTGGCGTCGCCCACGCGGCAACCGTCGCAGGCGCCGTGCGCCAGAGTCAGCTCGCCAGAAGCAGCGCCGAGCCGCAACATGTCGGTGGCGGAGAGCTGCGCCAGGCAGCGCACGCTGGGCGCCTCGCCCGCCACCTGCGAGCAGCGCACCGCCGTCGACCCCGAAGGCAGCCGCGACTGCATCTCCAGCGCCTCGCTGGGGCAGGCGCGCACGCACAGGCCGCAGCCCGTGCAGTCCACGCCGTCTATCTCGACCAAGCGGGAGATGCTAACAGCCTGGTGCGGACACACGTCGAGGCAGGCCGTGCAGGCGCCCGCGCCCTCCGTGACGTTGAGGCAGCGGGCGGTGGTGTTGAGGGGAGCCACCTCCATGGCCTTGAGCGCCATGGAGAACAGGTCACTTAATCCCGCCACAGCCCTACCTCCGGCTCAGAAGCCGTACAGCTCGACGCGCTTCTCGCTGAGCTTGGTGTGGTAACCGGTATCGGCGAGGTACGCGTCGAAAGCGGGGAAGTCGATCTGCTGCTTCTGGTCTGATAGGGCCACGGCCGGGTTGGGGTGCACTTCCACCATTATGCCGTCGGCGCCCACCGCTAAACCCGCTTTGGTGAGCTGAACCAGCAGGTCTCGGCGGCCACCAGAGTGCGTTACGTCGACCAGCACCGGCAGGTGGCTCTCTAGCTTGGCGAGCGCCACGGCGGACACGTCGAGGGTGTTGCGCGTGTAACGCTCGTACGTGCGGATGCCGCGCTCGCACAGGATCACGTTGGGGTTGCCCTCGTGCAGCAGGTACTCCGCAGCCATGAGCCACTCCTCGATGGTGGCCGCCAGGCCGCGCTTCAGCAGCACGGGCTTACGGCTGCGGCCGACCGCCTTCAGGAGGTTGAAGTTCTGCATGTTGCGCGCCCCGATCTGCAGCACGTCGACGTACTCCTCGAACAGTGGCAGGTCGGTGGTGCTCATGATCTCGCTGACGAACGCCAGGTCGTAACGGTCGGCGGCCTCGCGGCCGAGCACCAGGCCAGCTTCGCCGAGCCCCTGGAACGAGTACGGGTCGGTGCGCGGCTTGAAGGCGCCGCCGCGGAAGAGCTTGACGCCACGGTCGGCCAGGTGCCTGGCCACGGCGTCGACCTGCTCGGCCGACTCGATGGCGCAGGGCCCCGCCACCAGCACGGGTGAGTGCTTGCTGCCGATGAGGGTGCCGCGCACGTCTACCACCGTGTCGCTAGCCTTGGCACTGCGCGAGGTCAGGTAGCTCTGCTTCTGCTGCGCCTGCCCGACCTGCATGCTGGCCTGGAACACCTGTTTGAAGAGGCTCTTCACGGTGGCGTCGTCGAACGGGCCCTCGTTCGCGGCTACCAGGGCGTCGAGCATTGCCTGCTCGCGCACCGGGTCGTACTGCGAGGCGCCGCTAGCGGTCTGCAGCGCACCGATGCGCTTGGCCACCTCGCCCCGCTCCGAAAGGAGCTGCAGGAGGCGCAGGTTGAGTTCGTCAATGTCAGCCCGTAGGCTCTGGATCTTCTCGAGCATGGTCCATGGTAGTCCGCGGACCGCGCCTTTGCGACACTCGGACGACCGCCACCGTTACCTCGTAGAGCACCAGCAGCGGAACCGCGACCAGTGCGAGGTTGAACGGGTCGCCGGTGGGTGTGAGCACGGCGGCGCCCACCAGGCCGATGACGATGGCCCAGCGCCGGTGACGGATGAGCGGTTCGGACCGGAGGATGCCGATGCGGGCGAACAGGAAGCCCAGGACGGGCATCTCGAACATGAGTCCGAACACGCCCATGAGCATCAGCAGCGTCGAGATGTAACGCCCGATGGAGAGCAGCCCCTGCGCCTCGCCGCCCAGGAAAGAGAGCAGCACGGGGATGGTGAAGGGAAGCACCACGTAGTACGAGAACGCCACGCCCGCAGCGAAGGCCAGCGCGGCGAAGAGTATGAAAGGTACGGCGTAACGCCGCTCCTCCTTGTATAGCCCCGGCGCCACGAAGCCCCAAACCTGCCCGAGGATGATGGGCGAGGCCAGCACCAGCCCGAAGAACGAGGCGATCTGCATGGAGACCGTGAACGGCTCCAGCACCGAGAAGAAGCTGAGGACCATGTTGTCCGGCAGCGGAGCACGGAGCCACTCAAGCACCTGGAAGCGGAACACGAACGCGGCGCCAGAGGCCACCACCCAGGCGATGAGCGCGATGAAGAGCCGCTTGCGCAGCTCCTCGAAGTGCTCGATGAGGGTCATCTCGACCTGGCAGAAGTGGGCATGATGCTAACGGGGAGTACCTGAAAGATAGGAGGAAGACGCCACCTGGAGTGACCTACCAGTCGGTCGCCGACCGGAGTAGGCGCTGGTCAGGAGTTGTCGGAACCGTCGGCGGCAGTGCTGGCGCCGGTCTTGGCGGTATCCGCCGCGGGCGCCGCAGTGGCGGCGGACACGGGGGCGGCCTTAGGGGCGTCGGCGCTCACGTCCTCGTCGAGGTCCTTGCGCATGTCCTTGATGCCCTTGCGGAACTCGCGGACGGATTGGCCCAGACCCTTGGCCATCTCAGGAAGCCGGCGGGGTCCGAAAATCAGCAGGACCACCACCAGGATGATTAGAAGCTCAAGTACTCCCAGCGAACCGATCTTGGGCATCAGAACCCCTCCAAACGCCTTACCTTAGCAAGCCGCGCGCCCATCAGGATGGACAAGCGCGACAGAGCCGTGCCCCACACGCCCTCAAGGCCGTCCAGGACGCGAGTTGACACCCTCTCAGGGGGCGTGCTACCTTATTTCTTCGGGCTCGTGGTCACCTGCCACCCTAGCTCAATCTGGTAGAGCACCCGACTTGTAATCGGAAGGTTGTCGGTTCGATTCCGATGGGTGGCTCCAGGTGGGAAACGGCCCTGGTGGTGCTTGGGTAGGTGCCCGAGTGGTTAAAGGGGACGGACTGTAAATCCGTTGGCTAACGCCTACGCTGGTTCGAATCCAGCCCTGCCCACCAGCCCAGGCCTAGGGGTCGCCCCAGGCCGGCCGCGAGGCCCGAGGGAACCCGCGAGGGTTCCCACGTGCGGGAGTAGCTCAGTTGGTAGAGCGTCAGCTTCCCAAGCTGAATGTCGCGGGTTCGAATCCCGTCTCCCGCTCCAGCGCAGCTCCGACACCCGTCGGGCGCGCACAACGGCGGTTGCTGGCTCGTGTAGCTCAGTGGTAGAGCACTCCCTTGGTAAGGGAGAGGTCGTCAGTTCAATCCTGACCACGAGCTCCAAAACCCGCCAACCCATCGAGTCGCTAAGCGCCCAGGCGCCTGCGGCTCGGTTCGGCTGCCGGGCCAATGTGGCGCAGCAGCGTCCACGGCGGCCCACATGGCGCAAGATGTGAGTACGCAGCAAAATAGCAGGTGGCGCGCAGGGCGCCGCGAAAGGACGAAGTACCATGGCTAAGGGTGTATTCGAACGCACGAAGCCCCACGTGAACGTGGGCACGATCGGTCACGTTGATCACGGTAAGACTACGACTACGGCTGCTATCACTTTCACGGCTGCTGCTATGGATCCGACTGCTGTGACGCAGTCGTATGAGGAGATCGATAAGGCGCCTGAAGAGAAGGCGCGTGGCATCACGATCAACGCTTCGCACGTTGAGTACCAGACCGAAGCGCGGCATTACAGTCATGTTGATACT
>JBAYRM010000129.1:0-5401 GCA_041676665.1 Trueperaceae bacterium | reverse complement strand
TCGGAGACCTCCGCGTGCGCCACGTGACCCCACCAGAACAGCACGTCGGTGGCGTCGATGACCTCCTGCGAGAGGCCGTGGTCGGCGTCCTGCCTGAGCGTCGCGGTGCGGACGGTCGCGCCGGTGCGCTCCTCCAGCGTGCGCGCGATGGCGCCGTGGATGCCGTCAGGGTAGATGGCCGCCACCACCTCGTTGTTGACCTCGTGAATGTACTCGTTCCACACCGTAATGCGGGCCTTTTGCACCGTGAACTCCTTCGCTGGTGGACGTGCCTGGCGGCCTGCGGCCGTTAGTCTGTGACCGCACCCTTCGATGCGCTCGATACCTGCTTGGCGTACTTGGCCAGCACCCCTCGGCGGTAACGCGGCTCCGGCTGCACCCACGCCGCGCGGCGCGCCTGCAGCTCCTCGTCGGACAGCTCTAGCTGCAGCAGGTTCTTCTCGGCGTCGATCGTAATAAGGTCGCCTTCGCGCACCAGGCCGATGGGCCCGCCCACGAACGCCTCGGGCGCCACGTGACCGACCACGAAGCCGTAGGTGCCGCCGGAGAAGCGGCCGTCGGTGATGAGGCCCACCGAGTCGCCGAGGCCCCGGCCCACTATGGCGCTGGTGGGGGAGAGCATCTCGCGCATGCCGGGGCCGCCGCGCGGACCCTCGTTACGGATGACGAGCACGTCTCCGGGCGCTATCTGGTCGGACAGGATCGCAGCAAGGCTCGCCTCCTCGCTCTCGAAGACGCGGGCGGGGCCCGTGATGCGGGTGTTCTTGAGCCCGGTGGTCTTAGCCACAGCGCCGTCGGGCGCGAGGTTGCCGCGCAGCACGTTGAGGTGCCCCACCTGGTAGAGCGGCTGGCTCAGCGGGTGCACCACGTCCTGCCCGGCAGGGGGGCTGGCCGGCACGTCGGCCAGGTTCTCCGCCACGGTCTTGCCAGTGACCGTCAGGCAGTCGCCATGCAGAAGTCCGGCGTCCAGCAGCATGCGCATGACCAGTGGCACGCCCCCGACGGCGTGCAGGTCGGTCGCCACGTAGCGCCCGGAGGGCTTGAGGTCGCACAGGACGGGCGTTGTGCGCCTGAGCTCCTCGAAGTCGTCGATTGACAGCTCGACGTTCATGGCGTGCGCTATGGCCAGAAGGTGCAGCACCGCGTTGGTGCTACCGCCCACGGCCATGATCACGCGGATGGCGTTCTCGAACGCCTCGCGCGTCATTATCTGCTGGGGTAGCAACTCGAGCTCGATCAGCCGCACCAGCGCGCGGGCGCTGTCTTCTGCGCTGACGCGCTTCTCAGGGTCGACCGCTGCCATGGTGCTCGAGTACGGCAGGCTCATGCCCATGGCCTCGATGGCTGACGACATGGTGTTGGCCGTGTACATGCCGCCGCAGGAGCCCGCGCCGGGGCAGGCGTGAGTCTCCACGTCGCGGAAGCGCTCGAGCGAGATGCGGCCCGCCGCGTGCGCGCCGACCGCTTCGAACACGCTGACTATCGTCAGGTCCTCGCCCTCTAAGTGACCGGGCTTGATGGTGCCGCCGTAGACGAAGATGCTGGGGATGTTGAGGCGTGCCAGGGCGATCATGGCGCCAGGCATGTTCTTGTCGCAGCCGCCCACGGCCAGCATGCCGTCGAGCGACTGGCCACGTCCGACCGTTTCGATGCTGTCGGCTATCACCTCGCGCGAGACGAGGCTCAGCTTCATGCCTTCCGTGCCCATGGAGATACCGTCGGAGATGGTGATGGTGCCGAACATCTGCGGCATGAGGCCCGCCGCCTTGGCGGCGGCGTCAGCGGCTTCGGCTAGGTCACCGAGACCCAGGTTGCAGGGGGTGATGGTGCTGTGGCCGTTGGCGATGCCAACGATAGGCTTGCGGAAGTCCGCGTCCTCGAAGCCGACCGCGCGCAGCATGGCGCGGTTCGGGGCGCGCTGGTCACCCTGGGTGACCGCCGCGCTGCGTAGGGTTCTGGTGGTGGGGGCGTGGTCGTCGGACATTGGGCTCCTCTCAGCGATTCTACCCCCGCCGCTGAGCGCTGCCAGCCCCGTGCTAGACTCCAAAGCACCATGTCGGTCAAGTACGGGCTCCTGGGCTTGTTGGCGCGTCAGGCGCAGCACGGTTACGAGCTCAAGCGTTCCTTCGAACAGTTCACTGGCGGCTTCTGGGAGCTCAACCACGGGCAGATCTACCAGTCGCTCGAGCGCCTGGCTCAGGACGGACTAGTCAGCTACACGGTCGAGAGCGCCGAGAACGCCCCGGAACGCAAGGTCTACGAGGTCACCAGCAAGGGCCAGCAGGCTCTGGACCGGTGGCTCGAGCGCAGCAACGCACGCGTCAGGCCGCTGCGCGACGAGCTGTTCGTGCGCCTGGCGGTCATGGCTCACAAGCCGCCGCACCAGCTGCGCTCGCTCATCGCCGACTACCGCTCCACGTACTCCGAGCACCTGCGCGAACTCACCCTCACCAAGCGCCAGTCCGACGCCGCCGCGGCCGCCGCCAGCGGCGAGCCAGCGCTGGAGTTCGAGGTCGAGCAGATGCTGCTTGAGGCTGCCATCTTCCACTGCGAAGCCGACCTAAGGTGGCTCGATCACTGCGAAGCCAAACTGGCTGCGAGGCAGCGGCGGGAAGCGAGCTGAGCGTGGTTCCTGCCGCCAAAGTGACTCGCTCCAGGCGGCACGAAGCGGACCCGAGTACAGCGCAGTTGGTGTTCGAGAGCGTGAGCCAGAGCTTCATGCGCCGCGGCAGCCTTCAGGCGGTGCTCACAGACGTCGATCTGGTCCTGCCGCGTGGCGGCTTCGTGGCCCTAACCGGCGCCTCCGGCTCGGGCAAGACCACCCTGCTGGAGCTGGCGGTGGGGCTGCAGCGCCCCACCGCGGGCACGGTCATCTTCGGCGGCACGGACGTCGGCAGGCTGAACGACGCGCAACTGGCGGCGTTGAGGCTCAACCGGGTCGGCCTGCTGTTCCGGAGCCATACCCTGATCGCCAGCCTGAACGCGCTCGACAACGTGGCGCTGCCGCTCCTGCTGGCCGGGGCGCCGCGCAAAGGGGCCCTGGACCGCGCCCGTGAGTTGCTGGGGCGCCTCGGAATGGGTCACCTGGCGAGCGAACTACCCGATGAGCTAAGCCAGGGCGAACGCTACCGCCTGGGCATCGCCAGGGCGCTCGTGAACGAGCCAGAGTTGCTGGTAGCCGACGAGCCGACCGCGGGCCTCGACTCGGTGGCGGCCGACGACGTCATGCGGCTGCTGGCGGGACAGGTTGAGGCGGAGGGCCTGACGGTGCTGCTCGCCGCTCACGACGCCAGGGCAGCCGCGTACGCGGAACGCTCTTACCGCCTGGTCGGTGGCCGCCTGGAGCGTGCCTGACGTGCGCGGCGCCGTGCCACTCATGCTGGCGCTGCTGTACTGGCGCAGGCACTGGTCGCGCGCAGTGGTCATGCTTCTCGGGCTGCTGGTGGGGCTCAGCCTGCTGGTCGGAGTGCTGCTGGTCAACGACTCGCTGGCGCGCACCTACGCGGGCTGGGCGCGCGGCAACGCGGGCTGGTCAGAGCTGGAGGTGCGGGCAACGTCGGACGCCGGACTGCGCGCCGACCTCTTAGACCAGGTCCGAGCGCAGCCGGGCGTTGGCGCCGTGGCCCCCCTGCTCGAGAGCAGCAGCTACCTGCTGACCGCCGAGGCTCGCTTGAGCGTCAGCGTGAAGGGGGTCGACCCGGAAGCCGAGGCCGCCATCAGACCGTTCAGCATAGTCGCCGGGCGCGGTCTGGAACCGGGCGACAGTCAGGTCACGCTGCTTTCCTACGCCGCCGCCGTGGCGCTCGACGCCGGTCCCGGCAGCGACGTCTCGCTGATCACGCCCGCCGGGGTGGAGACACTGCGGGTCGTGGGGGTCTACCACCCGGCGGGCGACGACTCGCTGGTCGAACGGGTGGCGCAGTTGCCGCTGGCGCAGGCGCAGGCGCTGTTCGCGCAAGGTCGCAACGCTCTCTCGCGCATCGACGTGGCAACGACGGGTGGCGCCCTCGCGCCAGTGGAGGAGAGCCTGCGGAGCCTGGTGGGCGGCGACGCCACCTTGCGGCGCACCGCGGAGGGGCCGGTGGACCTGGCGGGCGCCACGCGCGGCCTGCGCACGTTGCTGCTGCTGGCCGGCCTGCTGGCGGTCATGGCGGCCGGCGTGCTGATCGTGGTCTACATCAGAACCATGGTGGCCGAGCGCTCGGCCGACCTGCGCGTGATCAGGGACCTGGGGGTGCCGGCCGCGACCGTGCGACGCTGGCTGACGCTAGAGGTGGGGCTGGTGGTGGCGCTGGCGGCCGCACCGGCGCTCATGGTGGCCGCTCCGCTAGCCGCTGCGATCCTGGCGCGCCTGCCCGCCTCGCTTCTCCCGTTCGCAGCCAACGTAGCCGCGCCCCGTTTAGGCGCCTCGGCGCTGCCTCTAACCCTGCTAGGGAGCGCCGTGGCCGCAGGCGCGGCCGTAGCCGTCCTGCGGCTGCTTCTGCTGCGGCTACTAACGTTCACCGCACGGCGGCTGGTCGGCGCCACCGGCGGACCCGTGTGGCCCAGGTTGGCGGGTCACTTCCTGCGGTTGCGCCTCGGTCAGGCTGCCACCGTAGCCACCGCTATCGCCCTGACGACAGCCGGGGTCATCGGTGTGCACGGTGCCGCCGCGGCCAACCGCAGCGCCTTAGCGGACTGGCTGGACGGCGCGGTCAAGTGGGACCTCATGGTGGCGGCCGGACCGGCTCAGTCCGGCACCTCCGTGACCTTGCCCCACGCCGCCGTGGCGCAACTGGCGGCCATGCCGGGCGTTGAGGCGGTCTCCGCGGAGCGGCAGGTCGCCGTAACGTCGCGCGGCAAGACCGTGACCATGATCGCGCTCGACGGGTTCGGGCTCGACATGGGCAACCGGCTTAGTGTGGTGCACTCCGCTGACCTGTCAGGCTCGGCCATGTGGCTCGACCTGCGCCAGGGCCAAGGCGTGGCGCTGTCGGTTCCGCTGGCCAGCCGCCTGGAACTGACGGTGGGCGACCGGCTGCCGCTCAGCACGCCCGCCGGCGAGAGCGAGTTCACCGTGGTCGCGCTGGTGGACGACGCCTCCAGCCGCGCGGAGGCCGCCTACATCGCGCTCGACAACTACGCCGCCATGTGGGGCGACAGCGGGGTCGACTCGATAGTCGTGCGTCTCAGCCCCGGCGCCGAGGCGGTAGCGCTGGCCGCCTCCGTGAACGGGGTCAACCCTCAGCGGCCCGCGCGCCTGCCGCTGCACGTGACGCTGGCTGACTCCTACCGCGCCGAGCTGCTGGCGGTAGCCGACGACACCTTCATGGCGGCCAGGCTGATGGTGCTGCTGGCGCTCCTCATAGCCCTGGTCGCTCTACTCACCAGCACCATGGCGGCCGCGTGGCAGGCCGAGCCG
>JBAYRM010000128.1:0-5593 GCA_041676665.1 Trueperaceae bacterium | reverse complement strand
CCCGCCGCGCAGTACGCCACCGATACGGGCTTCTCGGCCAGCCTGTCGTACTCCGAGAAGAACTTCCTGGGCCTCGCGCATACAGTGGGCGCGCAGATCGACGTGCTGAACACCGACTTAGGCATCATGCTGGGCGGTAGCCTCAACTACGACATCCCCTGGCTCTACATCGACGCGCTCGACTTCAAGGAGGTCCCGACCACAGTCAGCGCCTCGGTGTTCAGCCTGGTGAACAACAACATCACCCTTAGCGCCAACGGCGAGACCACCATCTCGTACCCGGGGCTGGCGCCCGACCAGCGCGTGCGGGTGGGCGAGTACACCACTCGCTCCTCCGGTTTCGGTGTGTCGGTGGGTCGGCCGGTGGCGCCGTTCACGTACCTCACCGTCTCTGGCCGCGGCGCCTACGCGCATTACATGCTGGAGCCGCCCCGCGTGGCGTGCGAGATCGAGGGCGGCCAGGTCACCAACGGCGACGTGTGCTCCCTACCGTTCGCCGACGCGCTGCAGTACCTGCCGCTCTCCGGCCTGTCGGCCTTCACCAACGTGGCGGTGGATTACGACAACCGCGACAACGCCAACTTCCCCACCGAGGGCATCAACGCCTACGGCACGTTCGGGATCGGCTTCGGTAACGACATGCTCGACCCGGGCACCGGCGAGCGCGCCGGCTACATCTACGAGCAGGTCACGGGTGGAGTGCGCTCCTACCTGCAGCTCTCCGAGTTCGTGCCTGAGGAGGTGTCGGACCCCGGGCACGTGTTCGCCGTGCGCTTCGACGTGGGTCACCAGTTCGGCGGGCTGTACCCGGTCTCCAAGCGGTTCCTGGTGGGGCGCACCAACGACTTCGGTCCGCAGATCCGCGGGTACACCAACGACGACTTCAACCTCTCTCGCACCTACGCCACCAGCTCACTGGAGTACCGCTACGACTTCAACCTCTCGACGTTCGCCACGCAGACCGTCATAGCGCTGGCGTTCGTCGACGTGGGCTGGGCCTCCAGCGTGCCGGGCTTCAACGATTACCAGACGCCCGTGTTCGCAGGCGCCGGGATCGGGGTGCAGGTCAACCTCGGCTTCAGCGGGGTCGTGCTGCCCGCCATCCGCCTCGACTACGCCTTCAGCGAGCGCCACCCCCGGGGCGTGTTCAGTTTCCGCGTGGGTCCAGTGTTCTGAGGCTGGCTCAGGCGTTGGCCATCTCAGCCAGCAAGCGCTGGTCCAGCACCATGATCTTGCCGTAGCCGGCCCTAAGCGCTCCGCTGCGCGCCATGTCGCCGATGACCTTGGTCACGGTCTCGCGCACCGAACCCACTGCCGCCGCCAGGTCGTCGTGCGTCAGGTAGATGACGCTGTCGCCGGCGGCGTTCGTGCCTGCCAGGGCCGAATCGACCAGCTCGAGAAGCACCGCGGCTACGCGGGCGCGGAGGGGCTTGCCCGCCAGGCGCAGTAGTGAGTCGCTCATGTGCTCCAGGCTGCTGGCCAGGAAGGTGGACAGCTCCACCAGCCCCTGACGCGTGAGACGCTCGACCTCTACCGGTTCGGCGCTCGAATCGGTCACGGCCTCGGCGAAGTAGCGGCGCCTCTGGGCCGTGAGCGCCTCAACCCCGAAGTAACCGCCCGGCTTGACGTAGCGCAGCGTCACGCCGTAGCCGGCCCCGTCCACCGCGTGGAGCCGCACCAGACCTGACACGAGCCTGTAGAGGTCGCCAACGGACCCAGGCATGAGGATCAGTTCGCCTGCGGAGAACGCGGCGGTTCCCGAGGTACCACGTTTGGTGGGGGCGTTGCCACTTGCGCTGGCTCGACTCACGCTGGCCTCCGGGCCGGCGCCTGCGGACGCCGGCGGCACGGTCGAAGGGAAACCGTACCCGGAGGATACGCCCGCGCCGTGAGCGCGTGGCCGTGTTCGTTACAACCCCGCGCTGCGGCGCTGACGGCGCTAGCGGGTCAGACGTTGAACAGGAAGTTCATGACGTCGCCGTCTTTCACGACGTACTCCTTGCCCTCCACCCGCAGCTTGCCCTTGGCGCGGGCGTTAGCGATGCTGCCCGTGGCTACCAGGTCCTCGTAGCTCACGACCTCGGCACGGATGAAGCCGCGCTCGAAGTCAGAGTGGATCTCGCCGGCCGCCTGGGGCGCCTTGCTGCCGCTCTTAACGGTCCAGGCGCGCACTTCCTTCTCGCCCGCGGTGAGGAACGTGATCAGGCCCAGGGTGTGATAGCCGGTGCGGATGAGGCGCTCGAGACCTGGCCGCTCGAGGCCCATGTCGGCCAGGAACGCCTGCGCCTCCTCGGGTTCCAGCTGAGCCAGCTCCTCCTCGATGCGCGCCGAGATGATGATGACGTCGGCGTCGTCAGCCGCCGCCACGGCCCTGACGCGCTCTACGTACTGGTTGCCGCTAACCACGTCGGTCTCGGCCACGTTGCACACGTAGATCACGGGTTTGGCGGTCAGCAACGTGAGGTCCGGCGGTAGCTCCGCTTCTATGCGCCTGGCGGGCACGCCGTCGCTCAGCTGACGCGCGACCTCCTCCAGCGGCGCCAGCCACTGGGCGTCGTCGGGATTGCCTTTCGAGCTGCGGCGCAGCCGCTCCAGCCGCCTCTCGAGCGTGGCGATGTCCGCCAGTATCAGCTCGGTGTCTATGGTTTCGATGTCGGACTCCGGGTCGACGCGGCCGGCTACATGCACCACGTTGTCGTCGTCGAAGCAGCGCACCACGTGCGCGATGGCGGCCACCTCGCGGATGTGCGCCAGGAACTGGTTGCCGAGCCCCTCACCCTTGTGGGCGCCCTGCACCAGGCCAGCGATGTCGACGAACTCGACGTGAGTGGGCACCTGTTGCGGCGAGCGGTCGCCTTTACTGTTGAGCTTCTGCAGCACGGCGAGGCGCTCGTCGGGAACGCTGACCACGCCGACGTTCTTGTCGATGGTGGCGAAGGGGTAGTTGGCCGCTTCCACGCCGGCGCGCGTGATGGCGTTGAACAGGGTGCTCTTGCCTACGTTGGGCAAGCCCACGATTCCGATTCCTAACATGCTGCTCCTAAGCTTGGCCGCAGCTTTTTTGGCGGCCGCGCGGGCAACAGTTGGCGGCCCGTCACGAGGCAGGAACATACCATTACAGCGCCCTGGCGCGGGCGTTCGGAGCGACCGGGTGGGCGTGATAAGTTGGCGCCCATGACTAGCAACCAACGCGTGGCCATCCTGGGCGGCGGAACCGTAGGCAGCGAGCTCGTGAACCTCCTGCATGAGCGTTCCTTGCCTGGCGTAGAGGTAACCGGGGTACTGGTTAGGGACGGCACCCGCGAGAGGACGTTCGCGGGCTGGCGCGACCTCGTGACAACCGACCCTGGCTTCGTTGACGACGCCGACGTGGTGGTTGAGGTCATGGGCGGCACCCAGCTGGCCGCCGAGCTTAGCCTGGCTGCGCTGTCGCGGGGCGCACGGCTGGTGAGCGCCAACAAAGCTGCCCTGGCCGAACGCTGGAGCGAGTTCCTGCCGTTCTTGAGTGGGGGCCGGGTGTACCTGGAGGCGGCCGTTATGGCCGGTACGCCCGTCATCGGTCCGCTGACGGGGGCGCTGCGCGGCTCGCAGCCGGTGGCGCTGCACGCTGTTCTCAACGGCACCTGCAACGTAGTTCTGGCCGCCATGGACGAGGGCGCCGATTACCACGAGGCTCTGGCCGACGCGCAGCGCGCCGGCTTCGCCGAGGCCGATCCGACCCTCGACGTGGAGGGCCTGGACGCGGCCCACAAGCTGACGCTGCTGGCGCGCCTGGCTTTCGCCCCCGAACTGCAGTGGCAGAGCGTTCGGGCAGCTACGAAGGGCATCTCCGGCATTAGCGCCGCCACGCTGGCGGCGGCCCGCTCGCGTGGCCGGCGCGTGCGGCTGGTGGGCAGCGTGGAGTTCGCGGGCGGCTGGCAGGCCGCGGTGAGGCCCGTGGAGTTACCGGAAGGGCACCCGCTGCTCGCAAGCGGGCCGACCAACGCGATGTTGTTCGTGGGCGAGCAGTGCGGCGAGGTCCTAGTTCGCGGACCAGGGGCGGGCGGCGCTTCGACCGCTAGCGGCGTGCTGGGCGACCTGCTGGCCGCGCTGAGCGGCCGAGCCGGGCCGACACCGCTGGAGGTGGCCGCCAAGGCGCCGTCCGCGCGGTTCGTGGCGCCTCGGGTGGGGGAGCCCGTGTGACGGACGCCCGCGTTCAGTTCGCCAGCACGCGGGGCGGTGCCCCGGCCGTAGCGTTCGAGGAGGCGTTGCTGCAGGGACCGGTCCCGGACGGCGGTCTATACGTACCGGTCGATATACCGACTTTGCCCCCCGACTGGCGTGCGGCCGGTTCGCCAGCCGACCTGGCACTCCGGGTTTTGCCCCCGTTCTGCGGCGCTGCGGGAGCCGAAGCCGTAGCGCAGGCGCTCGACTTCGAGATCCCACTGCAGCCCATCGGCAATGACCACGTGCTCGAGCTCTTCCACGGCCCCACGGCCGCGTTCAAGGACGTAGGCGCCCGCTCGCTCGCTCAGCTCATGCAACTAGCGCTTAGCGCCAGCGGCGCCACAGCCACCGTGCTGGTGGCCACCTCCGGCGATACGGGCAGCGCAGTGGCCGACGCCTTCGCTGGGCTCGAAGGCCTGCAGGTAGCGCTGCTCTACCCGGACGGCGGAGTCAGCCGCGTGCAGGAGGACCAGCTGACGACGGCTAGGCCAGGTTTACGGTCGTTCGCGGTCGAGGGTACCTTCGATGACTGCCAGCGCATGGTCAAGGAGTCGTTCGCCGACCCGCAGCTGGCGCCACTGGCGCTGACCTCCGCCAACTCGATAAACGTTGGGCGCCTGCTGCCCCAGATGCTGTACTACCTGTGGGGCGCGCTCCAGGTGCGCCGCGAGCTCGGTGAGACAGAGGAACTGACGGTGGTAGTGCCGAGCGGCAACCTCGGCAACCTCACCGCCGGGCTGCTCGCGCAGCGCATGGGGCTCGAAGGCGTACGGTTCGTCGCAGCCCACAACCGTAACGACTACTTCGTGCGCTTCCTGGCGGGCGGCGCCGAGGCGTACGACTTCAGTGCCAGCGTCGCCACGCTCTCTAACGCAATGGACGTAGGGGCCCCGTCGAACTTCGAGCGCCTCAACGCGCTCTTCGGGTCCGAGCTGCGGAACCTCGTTACGGCGCACACGGTCGACGACGACACCACGCTCGTAAGCATGCGCCGCGCCTACGAGGAGTTCGGCTACCTGGCCTGCCCGCACACGGCCGTCGGGCTCGAGGCGTGGCGCAGGGTCGCCAGCGGGGCGCCCGCAGGGCGGCGCGCCATCGTTCTGGCCACCGCGCACCCGGCCAAGTTCCCAGAGGCCGTAAAGCGCGCCACCGGCGTAACGCCCCCCGTGCCGCCGGCGCTGGCGCGTTACGCGGCGGCGCCGAAGCGGGTGGAGAAGATCCCCGCGTCGCAGGCGGCCCTAAGAGAAGCGCTGCTGGCGCGCCCCACCTTCAGCGCCTGAGCGCGTAAGGTCCCTGCTCGTCGTCTCCCAGGTGCAGCACGCGCATCTCGTGCATGAGCTTCAGCAGGTGCGCCAGCACGCTCTGCTGCGCTAACTCGATGACCTCT
>JBAYRM010000127.1:0-5633 GCA_041676665.1 Trueperaceae bacterium | reverse complement strand
TGGTGGATGTAGCCGGGCATGATGCCGATCTTGCACTCGTGCGGGGTGATGACGCCGGGGCAGTTCGGGCCCACCAGGCGCACGTCACGGCCGCCGAGGTACTCCTTCACCCGCACCATGTCGTTGATGGGGATGCCCTCGGTGATGGTGATGATGAGAGCGATGCCGGCCTCAGCCGCTTCCATGATGGCGTCGGCCGCGAACGGCGGCGGCACGAACACCACGGTGGCGTTGGCGCCGGTGGCCTCAACGGCCTCCTTGACGGTGTTGAAGCTGGGCACGTCGACAGAGTAGGTGTCGGCCCTGCCGGGCACGCCGGAGTGGTCGGTCTCGCCTTCGAACCTCACCGACTGACCGCCCTTGCCCGGGCGCACCGCACCCACCACGTTGGTGCCGTAAGCGATGGACTTGTCGGTGTGGAACTTGCCGGCGTCCCCGAGACCCTGAACGATCAGCTTGGTGTTCTTGTTCACCAGGACGCTCACTGGTTACCTCCGGCCAGCTCCACGATCTTGCGAGCGCCGTCCTTCATGTTGGCGGCGCTGACCACGTTCAGGCCCGACTCGTCGATTATCTTCCGGCCCAGCTCCACGTTGGTGCCCTCCAGCCGCACCACCAGCGGAACCTGCAGGCCCACTTCCTGCACGGCAGCCACCACGCCGTTAGCGATGGTGTCGCATTTCATGATGCCGCCGAAGATGTTGATGAAGATGCCCTTGACGTTGGGGTCGCGCGTGATGATCTTGAACGCGGCGGTAACGTTCTCGGTGGTCGCGCCGCCGCCCACGTCGAGGAAGTTGGCCGGCTCCCCGCCGACCTCCTTGATGGTGTCCATGGTGGCCATGGCGAGGCCCGCCCCGTTCACGAGGCAGCCTATGGTGCCGTCGAGCTTGATGAACGAGAGGCCGTACTTGCTGGCCTCCACCTCGGCGGGGTCCTCCTCGCTGAGGTCACGCATCGCCACCACGTCCTTGTGGCGGAAGAGGGCGTTGCCATCGAAGCTCATCTTGCCGTCGAGCGCCATGACCTGGCCGCTCTTGGTGACCACCAGCGGGTTGATCTCGACCATGTCGGTATCGAGCGCGGTGGCCAGGTTGGAGATGGCCTGCATGAAGCGCGCGCCGTTCTTGTGCGCGTCGCCTTCCAGCCCCAGGTCGAAGGCCAGGCGCCGCGCCTGGAACCCCTGCAGGCCGTACGAGCGGTCGACCGTCTCCTTGAGCACCTTCTCGGGCGTTTCGGCCGCGACCTCTTCGATGTCCATGCCGCCTTCGGTGGAGGCCATGACGATGTTGTGCGAGGTGGCGCGGTCGAGGACCACCGACAGGTAGAGCTCGCGCTCGATGTCGATACCCTGCTCGATGTAAAGCCGGTTGACCTGCTTGCCTTCGGGGCCCGTCTGGATGGTGACGAGGGTGGAACCCAGCATCTTCTCGGCTAGTTCCCGCACCTTCGCCTCGGCCGCCTCGACTCCGCCGCTGATGCCAGCGGTGACGACGTTAACGCCCGCCACGTCCGGATGTTCCACGAAGCGGCCCTTGCCGCGCCCGCCGGCGTGGATCTGCGACTTGACCACCACTACGGGGTTGCCGCTCTCCTCGACAAGCGGCCTGACGGCGGCCACGGCCTCGTCGACGGTGGTGACCATGCGGCCCAGCGGCACGGCGATGCCGCGCTGCTTCATGAGCACTTTGGCTTGATACTCGTGAATCTTCAAGACTAGAACCTCCCACGCCCCTAGATAGTTGGCGTGTAACCGCAACAATGTACCAGGGCACGCGCCGTGACTGGGCGTTCCGGCATGGGAACGCGGGTACAAGCGGCCCAGCCGGGCTTGTGGCCCACCTCGCTGCCGCCGCGCCTCACGGCGTAATAGGCTGCCAGCATGGTTAGGACCGCGATACTCATGGTGCTTGAGGGCGAGGCTGGCGGGGCGCAGGAGGACCTGGCCGCGCAGGCGGTGCGGCAGGTGCTAACGACCGGACCGTTCGTCGAGGTCGACTACCACGTGGTGCCCGACGAGCAGGCGATGATCCGGGCACGCCTGAGACTGTGGGCCGACTCCGGCAACGTGGACCTGGTCCTCACGACCGGCGGCACTGGCCTGGGGCTCAAGGGGCGCACCCCGGAGGCCACAGCTGAGGTCGTGGAGCGCAACGTTCCGGGCCTGGCGGAGGCCATGCGGCGCGAGCTCGCAGGTGAGCACCCCACGGCCGTCCTCGGCCGGGGCATCGCCGGCATCCGCCGCACGACCCTGATCCTCAACCTGCCGGGGGAGCCGGAGCAGGCCAGGAAGGCGCTGCAGTCGGTGGTAGGCGTGCTGCCGGGCGCCGTCACGAGCCTGACGGGCCCAGCGGTTGACGCTGCCAGTCGCAGCCCGCAAGCCTGAACCAGTCCCGCTGACCTTGCTCCCGCGCCTGTGACCGCTGCCGCGCTGCGCGGCGTTTAGGATGTTGGCGATGGTGACCATCTTCGCTTTCGCCGTTTTCCTGATCCTGTTCCTGGTGGCCGCGGCAGGCATCATCGTGCCGGTGCTGCCCGGCGTTCCTATCGCCGCCGTGGGAGCCTTGCTGGCGGCCTGGATCATGGGCTTCGAGCGTTTCGGGATCACGCCGCTCATCTACGTAGGCGTGCTGGCAGTGCTGTCGCAGCTGGTGGACGTGGCCGGCACCTACCTCGGGTCACGCGTGTACGGCGCCGGGCGCGCAGGCACCTGGGGCGGGGTCATCGGCTCGCTCTTCGGTCTCTTCCTGTTCCCGCCGTTCGGCTTCCTCATCGGTGCGCTGGTGGGGGCGGTGGGCGCCGAGATGCTGGCGGGCCGCAAGTTCGAGGAGGCGGTCCGTTCCGGTATAGGGGCTTTCGTGGGTACTCTGGGGGGCACGGTAGCCAAGCTGGTGATCATGGTGGTCATCGGCGTGGTGGTGTTCCCCATATTCTTCGGCAGCTGACCGGCGGCCGCGTAGGAGCGTAAATGGATCCGATCTTCCTGCAGATAGGCCCTCTGGCTATCCGCTGGTACGGACTGCTCATCGCCGGCGGTGTGCTGCTGGGCTCCGTCTACGCGCTGAGGTACGCGGCGCAGCGCGGCCTGGACACCGAGAAGCTTCTCGACATGGCCGTGTGGCTGGTGGTGGCGGGCGTCATCGGCGCCAGGCTCGTTTACGTGCTCACCAGCCCGTCCGCCTTCTTCGGCCCCGGCGGTAACCCGCTCGACGCGTTCAAGGTGTGGCAGGGCGGCGTCAGCATCCACGGCGCCGTCATCGGCGTCATGCTGGCCAGCTGGCTTTACGCGCGGGCGCACAAGCTCAACATGTGGTCGTACCTAGACGTCATGTCGCCCGTGGCGGGCTTCGGCATCATCGGCGGGCGCCTGGGCAACATCATGAACGGCACCGACACCGGTGGCCGCCTGACCAACTGGCCCATCGGCTTCACCTGGCCGGAACCCGGCACCGAGACCCTAGGCGCGTTCGGGCGCTTCGTGTTCGGTGAGAACATGTGGAGCGCCTTCCCCGGAGTGTGCGCAGACGGCTCCTACATCCCGCTGTGGCAGTGCACCGGCGCCATCGTGCGCGGACCCGTGCACTTCACGCAGCTCTACGGCGTGTTCATCGGCGTGGCCGTGCTGCTCATCACCTTCTGGGCCCTGCGCCGCAGCACCCGGCCCGGCTACGCCTTCTGGCAGATGGTGCTGTGGTACTCCGTGCTGCGCGCCGTGTTCGAGGAGACCTTCCGCGACAACCCGCTGATGCTCAACGTGTACCTGGCCGACGGCCTCGACCAGCCAGGCATCGGGCTCTTCACCGTGACGCACGTGGCCAGCGTGGTCATCATCGCCGCGGCGCTTTACATGCTGGCGCGCGCCAAGGCGCAACCCGAGCTGCCTGTGCCGGCCGTGCCGGGCGGCGGGTCCACGCCGCCTGCCGCCGCCGCGGATGCTCCTCGCTCGGGGGCGCAGTCGAAGGCTAAAGGCGGGAGCAAGGGCCGCAAGTGAGCACGCAGGCTGCTGCTGAATCAAGCACCCCTGTGGCGGTGGTGGTACTGGCGGCCGGCGAAGGCAAGCGCATGCGCTCGAGCCTGGCCAAGTCGCTGCACGAGGTAGCCGGCAGGCCGATCCTGGACCACGTGCTGCGCGCCGCGGCCCCCTTGGGGGCCGAACGCACGGTCGTGCTGGTGGGCGTGAACGGACAGCAAGTCACGGAGCGCTTCGCTGGCCGTGCCGGCGTTGAGTTCGTGACCCAGGACTTTTCCACGGGCTACGGGACCGGCCACGCCCTGCGCGAAGCGGGTAAGGCCCTGGCGGGCTTCGCTGGCAACATCATGGTGCTTAACGGCGACGGCCCGCTGCTGCGCCCCGCCACGCTGGCCGCGCTGGCTGCCTCGCTCGACGGCGCCCAGGGCATGTCGCTCGTGACCTGCCACTTCTCGGACCCCACGGGTCTCGGCCGCATAGTGCGCGGTGAGGGCGGCCGCCTGAGCCGCATAGTGGAGGAGAAGGACGCCACCCCCGAGCAGCGCGCTATCACGGAGATCAACCCCGGCGTCTACCTCTTCGACGCCAGCGTGTTCGGTCGCGCGGCTAACCTGACGAACGACAACGCGTCGGGCGAGTACTACATCACCGACCTGCCCGGCCTGTACCTGAGCGCGGGACTGAACGTGAACACCGTGCTGATCGACGACGAGACGGAGCTGCTGGGGGTGAACGACAAGTCCCAGCTGGCGCTGGCCGAGCGGGTGCTGCGCGAAAGGGTAAGGCGCCACTGGCTGGCCGAGGGCGTCACAATGCTCGACCCGGCCACCACGTTCATAGACGACACCGTGAAGATCGGGCGCGACGTGGTGCTGGAGCAGGGCGTTGTTCTACGCGGCGTCACCAGCGTCGGCGACGGCGCCCGAGTGGGCGCCCACAGCGTGATCACCGACCACGAGGTCGCCGCCGGCGCTCAGGTGGCGCCGCTCAGCGCCGTGGCGGGCTCCCGCTGACGTCGCTGACCCGCGCGCGCAACCCGCACTGCGTCCAGCACCTCTTGCAGTTGTTACACTCTTGAGCGCATGTCGCTCCTTCGCAAACCCCCCGCGCTGCTGGCCCTAGAGGACGGAACCGTGTACTACGGCTACGCCTTCGGCGCCAGCGGTCAAGACGTCGGCGAGGTCGTGTTCAACACCTCCATGACCGGCTACCAGGAGATCCTCACCGATCCCAGCTATCACGGGCAGATCGTCATGATGACGTACCCGCACATCGGCAACTACGGCGTGAGCGTGTACGACATGGAGTCGAACAAGCCTTACGCTCGCGGCCTCATCGTGCGCGAGTTCAGCCGCGTGGCCTCCAACCACCGCGCCAACCAGGACCTGCAGGCGTTCATGGAGCAGCACGGCATCGTAGGTATAGAGGGCATCGACACCCGCGCGCTAACCCGCAGGCTGCGCACGGGCGGCGTGGTGAAGGGCGTCATCTACCACGGCCAGAAGGACGACGAGCTGGAACTCGAGCTGGTGCGCCGCGCGCGGGAGCACGAGGACATCGACGGGCGCGACATGACGCCCGAGGTGACCACGCCGCTGCCTTACGCCAGGCCCACGTTCCAGAACCACCCGCGCGTGGTGCTGGTGGACTTCGGCATCAAGCA
>JBAYRM010000126.1:0-5652 GCA_041676665.1 Trueperaceae bacterium | reverse complement strand
TCGGCCGTCAGCCCAGCCTCGTCGAGCCCGCGGGCGATGTCCTCGTAAACAGAGGGTGGGGTGGCGGTGTAGAACACGCGGCCCGGCAGCCCGAACTCCTCCAGCCGGGCGGCTAGCTTCTCGAAACCCTCAGGGCGGTCGTAGGCGCCCTGGATGTAGTGCAGGCGCGGTGCCAGCGTCGCCCAGGCCGCGGCATCGAACTCCGGAACGGACTCCTCGAGCGCTGCGGCCATGCGCTGCCTCAGAGCCTCGTCGGTCAGGTCGCTGCGGGCGTGGCCGATGATCACGCTCTGTTCGTGCAGGGCGCCCGCCACGTGCAGGCGGTACAGCGCCGGCATGAGTTTGCGGGCGGTGAGGTCACCGGTGATGCCGAAGATGACGAAGGCGCAGGCCGGGGCAGAGGCTTGGCGCCCGCTCACTCGTCGTCACCAGCTGGCTTGACGGCGTGCCCGCCGAACTGGTGGCGCAGGGCGGCCACGACCTTGGCGGCGAAGCTCTCGTCCTGGCGGCTAGCGAAGCGTGCGAACAGCGCCGCCGCGATCGCTGGCAGCGGCACGGCGTGCTCGACCGCGAAGTCGAGGGTCCAGCGACCGGTGCCGCTGTCGTCCACGTACCCCTCGATGTCTTCCAGGCGCGGGTCGCTGGCCAGCGCCTGCGCCAGCAGCTCCAAGAGCCACGACCGTACTACCGAGCCGTTGGTCCAGAGCTGCGCCACGGCTGCCAGGTCGAGTTCGGCGTGGGGGTAGGCGCCAAGCGCCTCGAAGCCCTCCGCGTACGCCTGCAGCAGGCCGTACTCCACGCCGTTGTGGATGGTCTTCACGAAGTGACCGGAGCCAGCTGGACCCACATGCAGCAGCCCTCCGGCTGGCGCCAGGCTGGTAAGGGCCGGCTCTACCAGCGCGAACGCGGGCGCGTCGCCGCCGACCATCATGTTGTAGCCCTCCCTGAGACCCCAGACGCCGCCCGATACGCCGGCGTCGAGCCAGCCCACACCTGCGCCAGCCGCGCGGGCTGCCCGCCTGATGGAGTCCTTGTAGTTGGAGTTGGCGCCTTCGACCAACACGTCGCCCGGTTGCAGCGCCGCCAGGGCGTCGGTCACGACCTGCTCGGTGGCTTCGCCGGCTGGCACCATGCTCCACAGCACGCGCGGCGCGCTCAGCTGCGCCACAGCGTCAGCAACAGAGCTGCTGCCAGTAGCGCCCTCCTGCACCAGCGCCTCGACAGCCGCCGGGTTGAGGTCCGAAACCACAACCTCGTGACCGCCGCGCATGAGCCGTCGCGCCATATCAGAACCCATGCGGCCAAGCCCTATCAGCGCCAGCTTCACGTACGTCTCCGGAACATCTGTTGCCTCCGCTCGCGGTCGGCGCCGCAGGGCGCCCCGCACAGCCCGATGCTAACAGCGGGCGCGCCGCCGCCGGGTGCGTGATAACATTTGCGCCGCTGCGAAGCCCCTCTACTGGTCGGGCGCCGCGGCGCCCCGCGCGATCGGCTCTACGGACCGTCGGTCGCTGGCGCGCTACGAAAGGCAAGGTCGAACATGGAACCCTCAGACGCGGCGACGCGCCACAAGCTGGCGCTCGATCTGCTGCAGCGCGGCGCGGAACAGATCGTGCCGGAAGGCGGACTGCTCGAGAAGCTGGAGCTGGCCGAACGCGAAGGGCGTCAGTTGCGCGCCAAGCTCGGCGTAGACCCGTCGAGCAGCGACCTGCACATCGGGCACGCGGTGGTGCTGCGGAAGCTACGGCAGTTTCAGGACCTGGGGCACAAGGTGGTGCTCATCATCGGCGACCGCACCGCCACCATCGGCGACCCGTCCGGCCGCTCCAAAACGCGGCCGGTGCTGACGCTGGCCGAGACCCGCAGGAACGGCGCGACCTACCTGGAGCAGGCCACCCGCGTACTGCGACAGGACGACGACGTGCTGGAGATCCGCCACAACTCGGAGTGGCTCGACCAGATCGGCTTCGAAGAGATGATCAGGCTGGCGTCCACCTACACGGTGGCGCGCATGCTGGAGCGCGACGACTTCACCAAGCGCTACCAGACGGGCGTTCCCATATCTGTGCACGAGTTCCTCTACCCCCTGAGCCAGGCGTACGACTCGGTCGCCATCCGCGCCGACGTCGAGCTGGGCGGCACCGATCAGCTGTTCAACCTGCTGGTGGGGCGCGACGTTCAGCGCGCCTACGGTCAGGAGCCGCAGGTGGCGTTGACCACCCCGTTGCTGGTGGGCCTTGACGGGGTGGAGAAGATGTCGAAGTCACTCGGTAACTACATCGGCATAGCTGAACCGCCCGAGCAGATGTTCAAGAAGGCCATGCAGGTTGGCGACGAGCTCCTGCTCACGTACGCCGAGCTCGGCACCGCCCTCGAGATGGAGCCGCTGGCTGCGCAGCTGGCTACTGACCCGGTGGGCGCCCACCGCACCTTCGCCCGTGCGCTGACCGCCATCTACCACGGCGAGGCTCCCGTGGCAGCGGCCGAGCAGCGTTACGACGAGGTAGCCAAGGGCGCCATCCCAGACGACGTGCCCGAGTACGTGGTCGCCCCGGCAGAGCTGCAGTCCGGGGGGGTGCCGGTGGCGCGACTGGCCACGCTGGCAGGGCTCACGGCGTCGAACGGCGAGGCGCGGCGCCTGGTGCAGAACCGCGGGCTTAAGCTGGACGGTGTGGTGGTCGAGGACCCGCAGTTCGTCGTGACGTTCACGCAACCGCGCGTGCTGCAGAGGGGCAAGGACCGCTTCGTGCGGGTGAGAGCAGGCAGTTCAGACGGCTAGCACCGCAGCTATCTCCAGCAGTTCGTGGTCGATGTCTTTCTTGTGGAGCGGCAACTCGGCCAGCGGCACATGCACCACCTGGCGGCGGTTGTTGCCGACCATGATGGCGCCCTCACGCCTGACTATGGCGCGCACGGCGTGGAAGCCGAGGCGTGAGGCCAGGACGCGGTCGCGGGTGCTGGGACTGCCGCCGCGCTGGGTGTGACCGAGGATGACGGTGCGCACCTCGTAGCCCGCTCGCTCCATGAGGGCGGCCTCTATGACCCTGGCGCCGCCGTCGTAGGAGCCTTCGGCCACGACGATGATGCTGGAGTTCTTGCCGCGCCGCTCGGCCTCGATGATGAGGTCGCAGACGTGGTCGAGCCCCAGTTCAACTTCGGGCACCACGATGGCTTCGGCGCCTCCGGCTACTCCGACGTGCAGGGCGATGTGGCCTGCGCGCCGCCCCATCACCTCCACCAGGAACACGCGGTCGTGACTGGCGGCGGTGTCGCGCAGCCGGTCGACGGCGTCGAGCGCGACGTCGAGCGCGGTGCTGAAACCGACCGATACGTCGGTGCCGTTGATGTCGTTGTCGATGGTGGCGGGGATCCCGACCACTTCGATGCCGTGCTCCAGGTGCAGGGCCTCGGCGCCGCGGAAGCTGCCGTCGCCGCCGATGACTACCAGCCCCTCGATCCCGTGAGCCCGCAGGTGTTCGGCCGCTTTGGCTCGACCTTCGGGATGGTAGAACTCCTCGCTGCGCGCCGTGCGCAGTATGGTGCCGCCGCGCTGGATGATGTTCGCCACGCTGCGCGGCCCGAACTCGACCATGTCGCCCTCAATGAGCCCCTGGTAGCCGCGGTAGATACCGTAGACGGAGATGCCGTCGTGGACAGCAGTTCTGACGACCGCCCGCAGGGCGGCGTTCATGCCCGGCGCGTCGCCGCCGCTCGTTAGCACGCCTATACGCTTCATCGCAAGCGAGTATACGGGCACTCGCAAGCGGTCGGTGTTGGCCCTTACGTCCCTACTTGTTCCTCTCGGTACATGCCATGATGAATAATCATGAGAATCGTAGTGCTGAAGGAGTTGGAACCGGGCGAGACCAGGGTTCCTGTTACACCTCAGGTCGTGGGGAGGCTCACGCGGCTCGGGGCGAAAGTGGGTGTGGAGCGCGGGGTGGGCGCCGCCGCACTGTTGGACGACGCGGAGTACGCCTCGGCCGGTGCCGAGCTAGGCGGGCGCGCGGAGCTTCTGGCTGGCGCCGACGTGCTGCTGCACGTGAACCCGCCGCCCGCCGACGTGGTGGAGGGCCTGAGGGAGGGCGCTATCACCGCTGGCTTCCTCGACCCGTTCTTCCAGCCGGAGTTGGTGGGGCGCCTGGCGGCGCGTAACCTCAGCTCGATCGCCATGGAGCTCGTGCCGCGCTCCACTTACGCTCAGAAGATGGACGCACTGTCGAGCCAGGCCAGCCTGGCGGGCTACGCGGCGGTGGTGGTGGCCGCCGAGCGTTCCAGTCAGGCGTTCCCCATGATGAGCACGCCGGCGGGCACGATCCCGCCCGTGCGCGTGCTGGTCATCGGTGCTGGCGTGGCTGGCCTGCAGGCCATCGCCACCGCCAAGCGGCTAGGCGCCCGGGTGGAGGCGTACGACACCCGGCCGGTGGTCAAGGAGCAGGTTCAGTCGCTGGGCGCCAAGTTCATCGAGATCGACGTGGGCGAGACGGGGCAGACCGAGCAGGGTTACGCCAAGGAGCTCACTGCCGAGCAGCTCGAGTTGCAGCGGAAGCAGATGGCGCGCATCTGCGCCCACTCCGACATCGTGATCACCACGGCGCAGGTTTTCGGGCGCCAGGCGCCCACCATCATCACGGCCGACATGGTGGCGGGAATGAAGCCCGGCAGCGTGATCGTGGACCTGGCGGCCTCCACTGGCGGCAACGTCGAGGGCACGGTGGCGGGCGACGAGGTGCTCACGGCTGGCGGCGTGCGCATAGTGGGGCAGACCAACATGCCGGGACAGGTGTCGCGCGACGCCAGTCAGATGTACGCCAACAACCTGTACTTCCTGTTGGAGCACGCGTGGAGCGAGGATGCGGGGGGCGTGAAACTAGACACGGAGGATCCCGTGGTGGGCGCCTGCCTGCTGACCGCCGCCGGAGAGGTGCGCGACGAGCGTGTGAAGGCCCTGGTGAAAGGCAACCGATGAGCATCTTACTTCTGTTATTCATCTTCGTCCTGGCGTCGTTCCTGGGCTTCGAACTGATACAGCGGGTGCCGTCGCAGATGCACACTCCGCTGATGTCAGGCACGAACGCGATCTCGGGCATCACCCTGGTGGGTGCGCTTGTGGCCACTGGCATCGAGGGCACCTTCGGCACCGTGCTAGCGGTCCTGGCGGTCGTTCTCGCGACCATCAACGTCGTGGCTGGTTACATCGTGACCGACATGATGCTCGGCATGTTCCGCGCGGGCCCCGGCGGCTCCGCCAAGTCCGGCGGAGAGGGGACCGATTAAGCCGTGATGCCTGTCGTAGAACTCGCTTACATCGCGGCGGCCATGCTCTTCGTGGTCGGCATAAAGATGCTGGGGCGCGCCTCCACGGCGCGGCGCGGCAACCTCCTATCGGCCAGCGCCATGCTGATAGCCATCGTCGTGACCCTGCTGCTGGCGGGCCTCGATTACGTGTGGATCTTGGTGGGTCTGGTTATCGGGTCGGCCATTGGCGTGTGGGCGGCTCGCAGGGTGAAGATGACGGAGGTGCCCGAACTCGTGGCGGCCCTGAACGGTACGGGCGGCGCCGCTTCGATGCTGGTGGGCTGGGTCGAGTACCTGCGCTTCAGGGACGCCGAACCCGTAACGGCGGTCGCTATCGTGGCGGCCGTGGTCATC
>JBAYRM010000125.1:0-5699 GCA_041676665.1 Trueperaceae bacterium | reverse complement strand
CATGGTGAGAGAGGTCATATAGAGCTGTGAGGTTGCCTAGATGAGGTTCATCATCCGATTCGCCCTGCTGGCGCTCGTGCTGGGTCTCGCGCTCGGTCTCCTCCTCAGGCCCGCGCTTGGGCGGCGCCGCTTCGGGCTGCTCAGCACCATCTCGCTCCTGCCGGTGGCGGTGCACGCGGGCTACCTGTGCCTGATCTCGTGGCAGGCGGGCGTTCAGCCGTTAGCGCTGCTACCGTTCGCCGTTGTGGTCGTGGTGCTTTTGCTGGTCGGAGCGCTCATGGCGCGGCGCTGGCTGCGGTCCGCTCCGCTGCTGACCGCGCTCACCCCGGGCTTCGTGGCGCTGGTGTACGCGGTGGCGGCGAGCCTCCTATGGAGCCTGAGCCTCAACGCAACGGGCGTGGTTCCGAACGCGGTGTCTGGCGCAGCGGTCGGGTTGGTGACGCTGGCGCTTATGGCCATGCTGCTGGTGTTCGTGCCGCAGCCTGTAGACGTGGGCGGCAAGTTGCGCTTGCCGTGGCGCCGACCTTAGACTCGCCACGTGGACCGCGTGTTCAAGCCTTCCGTTCTCCTGGCGACCTTACTGCTGACGGTTCTGGCGGCGTGCGCGCCGCGAACGGAGATCCGCCAGACCCAGGCCATCGGTTCGGTGCTGCCGATGCAGTTCGAGCTGGTTGAGGGGCGCACCAGCATCGAGCGTTTCGACCCGCCGGGTGCGGGCGACCAACTCGAGCTCGCAGCGGGCGCGCAGCTCCGCAACCCGAACGAATTCGGTGTGTGGATCGACGCTATCACTTACACCGTGTACCTCGAAGGTAAGCGCGTTAGTCGCGGCGCCTTGGCGCCGGACGCCTACGTGGAGCCGGGCGCCACGGTGCCGGTGCGCTTCGACGTTCTTACCTCCGTGGCTGGCGACAACGAGCTGCTGACAGCCGCCGTGCGGGCGTTCACCGACCAGCCCATGCGGTTCCAGATCGACGGCACCGTGCGCTTCCGCACGGCCACGCACCAGTACGAGTCGCGTAACCGCACGCTGCTGCAGGGCTTCGCCTCGGCGCGGCAGACTGTGGAGGCGCCCATCTTGCGCATGAACGAGGCCGAAAGCCGCGTGTTCATGGTGCAGCCCGGAGTGCCGGTGGTGCAGGTCGTGCTGCAGGCCGCCAACCCGGGCGACGTGGGTTACTTCCTGCTCGGCAAGGACCTGCAGCTCTCGCTGTCGGGCTGGCCCATGGCCACAGAGGACATGCGCCCCGTCCCGCTGGCCGCCAACGAAGCCACGCGCATCGACATGCTCTTCTATCCCGAGGTCGACACGCTCAGCGAAGACGCCAACACCGCCCTGCAGGCAGCGCTGCTGGGTCACACCACCCTCCTAAAGCTTGAGGGGCAACTATTCATGGACGTGTTGGGCGTCGACTCGTTCCCCATGCCTGACGGCTGGTCGGTCACGGGCTTTGTTCACGGCAACTGAGCCAGGTAGCGAACCCGAAGGGTCGCAAGAAGTGAAGGAGGGCGCAGCCCCGTACCTCGTTCTGGTGCGTCACGCGCCTACGGTCCCGCGCGCAGGCGTGAACTCAGCGGAGTGGGCCCTGGCGCCCGGGGCTAACGCGTTGACGCTGGAGCTGGCCGCCGCCCTGAAGGGCAAGTTCCCGGTCGACCTGGTGGTCACGAGCCACGAACCGAAAGCGGTTGGCACTGGCCGCGCGCTGGCCACTGGGCTGGGGGTCAGGGCCGTTACCGCTCCTGACTTGGAGGAGCACCACCGTCAGCGCACCGCGCTGCTGGATGAGGCGGCGTGGCACCGCACCGTCAAGCGCTTCTTCGGCAGCCCGCACGTGTTGCTCTTCGGGCAGGAGACGGGCGCCGAGGCGCGCAGCCGCGTGGAGCACGGACTCAGGGCGGCTCAGGCCGCGCACTCTGGCAAGCGCCTGGCGGTCGTGAGCCACGCCACGGTCCTGACCCTGTTGCTGGCGGCGCCGAACTCGCTTGCGCCTTACGAACTGTGGCTCACCATGCGCATGCCCGAAGCGCTGATCGTGGAAGCGGCCACCCTGAGGATAGTGGCGCGCGTGGCGCCAGCCGGGGCGGACTGACCCGCGGCGCCAGGCACCGCGCGGCGCGACTAGCCTAGGGCGCGCGCCAGGCCCACCATCAGCAGGCTGCTGGCCTCCAGCCGCGCCCGGTCGAAACCGCCGAACAGCTGAACGCGTGGCAGGCCCGCCGTGCGCAGTAGGCGCTCCAGCTCGAAGCGGTGGAAGTAGCGCTGCTTCAGGCTGGCCGTTTCGCGCCTGACGCTACCGTCGGCGGCGCGCCGGTCGAGGTAGTAATGACTGGTCACAAGCTGCGCCTCGGCGTCGTGATCCTGCACCAGGAACAGGTCGGTGCCGGGCTCCAGGTCGGCCCACTCGGGCTCGCGGCGGACCACGCCCAGTGCGCCCAGGAGCGGTCTGTACACGTCGAACGCGAACAGCCCGCCGGGGGCGAGGTGCGCCACCACCGTTGCCAGCGTGCGGTCCTGATCCTCAAGGGTGTAGGCGTGCATGAGCGTGTTGAACGGTGCGATCACCAGGTCGAAGCGCTGCTCCAGGCGCACCTCGCGCATGTCGCCATGCACCAGGCGCGCACCCGCGGCGTCACCGAGGCGTGCCGCCGCCCGCTCGAGCATGGCGGCCGACGCGTCCACTGCTACCACCTCGTGGCCCGCGCCTACCAGCGCCTCGGTGATCCGGCCGGTGCCGGCGCCGAGCTCCAGCACGGCGCCGCCCTGGTCGTGAGCCAGGCGGGTGTAGAACGGCACGTCGTCGCGGTACGAGGCGTACTGCAGGTCGTAAAGGGCGGCGTTGGCGTCGTAGATCAACGGGCTTGTCCCTCCAACGTCCTTGCTTACTCCCACTCGATGGTGGCGGGCGGCTTGCTGGTGATGTCGTACACCACCCGGTTGACCTCGGGAACGGCGTTGGTGATGCGGCTTGACACCGTGGCCAAGAAGTCGTGCGGCAGGTGCACCCAGTCTGCTGTCATGCCGTCGATGCTCGACACGGCGCGCAGCGCCACCGTGTAGGCGTAGGTGCGGCTGTCGCCCATGACGCCCACCGAGCGCACGGGCGTGAGCACGGCCAGGGCCTGCCAGGTGGCGCGGTAGAGGTCGAACTCGTGCAGGGCGCTCACGTAGATGTGATCCACCCGCCTGAGCACGTCGAGCTTCTCGGCCGTTACCTCACCCAGGCAGCGCACGGCCAGGCCCGGACCCGGGAACGGGTGCCGCTCCACTAGCTCCTCGGGCATGCCGAGTTGCCGCGCCAGGTCGCGCACCTCGTCCTTGAACAGGTACCTGAACGGTTCGAGCAGCTCGAAATCCAGATCCTCCGGCAGCCCGCCCACGTTGTGGTGCGACTTGATGTTGGCGGCGCCGTGGCCCCCGGCTGACTCGATGACGTCGGGGTAGAGGGTGCCCTGAGCCAGGTAGCGGATCTGGCCGTGCTGCGCCTGGCTCTCGCGCGCCTTCTCCTCGAACAGGCGCACGAACTCGCGGCCTATGATCTTGCGCTTGGCTTCGGGATCGGTGACGCCCGCCAGTGCGTTGAGGAAACGCTTCTCGGCGTGCACGACCGTGAGGTTAACGCCGAGCGCGGTGAGGGCCGCTTCTACCTGCTGCGCTTCCTGGTGCCGCAACAGGCCGTGGTCCACGAACACCGCCGTGAGCTGCTCACCCAGGGCCCGCGCCAGCAGTAACCCTAGCGTGCTGGAGTCCACACCGCCGGAGATGGCCAGCAGCACGCGCTCCGAGCCCACCTGACGCTTGAGGTCGGCCTCCAGCGAGGCCACCACGTTGGCGGTCGTCCAGTCGCGGCTGACACCCGTGAGGTTCAGGAAGTTCTCGATAACGGTCCCGCCCTTGGGCGTGTGCAGCACCTCCGGATGGAACTGCAGGCCGTACAAGCCGCGCTGTGCGTTCTCGAAGGCGGCCACCGGCGTGTGAGCGGTGGCGGCGGTGACCTCGAACCCGGCGGGCGCGGCCGCGACCGAGTCGCCGTGGCTCATCCACGCCACGAACTCGCCCTGCACCCCCTCGAACAGGCGACCCGCGTACGAGGTTAGGGTCGCCTTGCCGTACTCGCTTACTTGGCTGCGGGCCACGCTGGCGCCCGCCGCGCGCGCCAACAGCTGCATGCCGTAGCAGATACCCAGAACGGGTACACCCGCCTGCAGCAGGCCGCCTGGCAGGCCGGGCGCCTCGGCCCCGTACACGCTGGAAGGCCCGCCCGACAGGATTATCCCGGCAGGTTCTTCTGCAAGTATGCGCGCCAGGTCAGCGGTGTGGGGCAGTATGACCGAATAGGCGTTCGATTCACGCAGGCGGCGCGCGATGAGCCGCGTGTACTGCGAACCGTAATCGATTACGACGATGCTGGAGATGAGCGTCCTCCCATGCTGCCCGCGCCGTGCCAGCAGGCACGCCGCCTTAGGCGTCAGGCGCCAGCCGGCGCGGCTTCCAAGAGCTTGTGTGCGGCCCGCGCTAGCGCCGGCCGGTGGGTCACCGCGAGCACCAGGTGGTCCTGGGCCAGGTGCGCCAACAAGGTAACTATCTCATGTTCGGCGGCGTCGTCTAAGTTGGAGGTGGGCTCGTCGAGTAGTAGCGCCTGGGGGCTGCCTAGCAGCGCACGGGCTATAGCCAGGCGTTGGCGCTGGCCGCCCGAGAGGCCGCCGCCATCCTCTCCCAGCTGGGTTTTCAGACCGGCCGGGTAGGCGCGCACGGTGGCGCCCAGGCCCACAGCCTCCAGGGCCGACCAGTGCTGCTGGTCAGTCAGGTCCCGCCCCATGCTGAGAACCTCAGACAGGCTGCCCGAGATGATGCCGTGATCCTGCGGTACGTACGCCAGGCGCGCGCGCAGCTCCTCCTCCGGCACTTGGTCAAGCGGAACGCCGCTTAGCAGCACGGCGCCGCTGTCTGGCCGCTCGAAACGGAGCAGCAGCCGCAGGAGCGTTGTCTTGCCGCTGCCGCTGGCGCCGCTCAGCACCACCAGGCCGCGGGCGGGCAGGGCCAGGTTCACGCCCGCCAGCAGGGGGGCGTCGGCCTGGTACGAGTAGCCCACGTCGCGCAGCTCAAGCAGGGGCGCCTGGGCGCCGTGGAGCTCCGCCGGCACCGCGCTGCTGCCCGGTGCGGCGACGAACGTGATGGGGCCAGCGGGCGCGGCGTGGTCGCCGGGTTCGGTGCGCGGCTGCCCGGCCGTGGGAGCGGGCCAGGCGCCGGTCGGCGTCACCGGCTCCGCCAGCCGGGCCAGGCGCTGCTCGGCCGCGGCTGCCTGGCGCATGAGCGCGTAGGCGTGCGGCAGCAACTGCGTGGGGGTGGCGGCCAGCGCCACCAGGGTCAGGAACGAGATAACCTCGCCGACCGACATGTCGCCGCGGTTCACCCCGGCCACCAGGAACACGACCAGCACGCCGATGGCGGTGAACACCAGCACCTGGGTGAGGGGCACCTGCAGACCGGCGATGAGGCTGCGCTGCCACATGGCCTGCTCCACGGCGCGGTTGGCGGGTTCGAAGCGGCGCAGCATGAAGCGGCGGGCGCCGAACGCGCGCACCAGCTCCTGGTGCCTGAGGCCCTCCTGCAGGTGGCGGCCGACCTCCTCGCTCTCGGCCATGGAGCGGTCCGCCACGCGCTGCAGGTAGCCGCCCACCCAGCGCAGGATGAGGACGGT
>JBAYRM010000124.1:0-5703 GCA_041676665.1 Trueperaceae bacterium | reverse complement strand
GCCGAAATCGTCGATGGCTACCCGCACACCCAGGGCGCGGATCTCGGCCAGCCGCTTCTCCACCACGGGCTGTATGGCCGATGTTTCGGTCACTTCTACCAGCAGGCGCTCCGGCGCCAGGCCGGAGGCCAGCAGAGCACGCCGCACGGAGGCCACCAGGCCAGGCTCTGTGAACTGGTGAGGCGACACGTTCACCGACACGTTGAAGGCGCCGTGACCGTCCTGCTCCCAGCGCATCGCCTGACGGCACGCCTCCGCCAGGACCCAGTTGCCTATCGAGACGATCAAGCCGGCGCGTTCTGCGAGCGGCACGAACTCCTGCGGCTGGATCACGCCCCGCTCCGGGTGGTTCCAGCGCAGCAGCGACTCGACCGTCCGCACCGCCACCTGCGTACCGCCAGCTTCCGGGTTGAGGCCGGCGAGAACGGTGCCTATCGGCTGGAAGTAGAGCTCGAGCTCGCCCTTACCGAGCGCCTCACGCAAGTCGCGGGCCAGCGCCGAGCGCTCCTGCTCATGCGTACCTTCGGACGCCAGGCGGTAGCCCTCGCCGCGCTCCTTGGCACGCGCCACCGCCGACTCCGCCAGCGACATCTGCTCGGTCTGGGTGGCGGCGTCCAGGGGGTAACGACTGAAGCCCAGCGTCACGGTCACCTGGAGCGGCCCGCCGCCCACGCTGAACGGTGGCTGGAACGCGCTGTTCACGCGGCCGGCAAGCGCGGCGGAGCTGTGCTCGTCGAAATGCTCCTCTATCAGTAGGCCGAACACGTCGCCACCCAGGCGCGCCAGCACGTGCGCATCCTGCCCCACCGTGTTGGCGAGCCTCAAAGCGGACTCACGCAGGATCTCGTCGCCGGCGGCCGTGCCGAAGCGCTCGTTGATGCTGCGGAAGTCGTCGAGGTCGACCAGCACCAGGGTCACGTGCTTATCGGCGCGCCCGCGCGTGAGCTGCTGGTGCGTGCGGTGGAACGCCGCGCGGTTGGTGAGGCCCGTGAGCGAATCGAGCGCGAGGATGCGAGCGGCCGTCTCCTCCGTGGCGAGAGCCGCGCTGCGGCGCTCGATGGAGTTGGTCAGGCCGAACAGCAGCAGCAGGTACGAGACGCCCACCAGTACCAGGTCCAGCAGGGCGCCCAACTCGCGCTCGCCGGCCGGTAGCGGGTTCGCAACGAACAGGTGAACGGCCACGCGCGCCACGCCCAGCACGAGCAGCAGCGCCGACACGCCCAGCGCCAGCTTGCTGCGGAAGGCCAGGAACGCCCACACGATCAGCAGCGCCAGCCAGATGGTGAAGCTGCGGATGGCGCCGGGGTACGAGATGAAGTCGCCTGCGAGCGCCAGACGCAGGAAGCCGAGGCTGGTGGCGGCGCCCACCAGCAGCACCCCGACCTCCAGCACGCGGAACAGCCGCGGTGCCAGCAGCATGAGCACGGCCCCCACTAGCGCCAGCGCGGCCACCGTGTAGCGCGCGTAATCCTCCACCGGCGTGCCCACGAGCCGGTTCGCCACCAGCGACTGCACCGCCACCAGGCTGAGGATGGCCGCGTACAGCGGGCGCTTGAAGCGCCGCAGGCTCCTCTCGACGGCTGGCAGTACTGGCTTGTGTGACTCGAGCAAGGCGGATCCTCACAAGGAAGGGGCTGGCAGGCGAGAAGCTCACCGCATGCAGCAGAGCATCGCACGCCGCGCCCCCGCACGATGTGAAGGTTGAGCGCCGCCGCGCCAACGGGAGGCGAACTTGATGGGCGTCAAGGAAGCCCGCGCGCCGCTCGCCTACCCTCCATCTAACGGGACCGGAGCCGCCGGCCGAAGAACCGACTGGAGGTCAAGAGATGAACGACGTAACGACCAGTAAGAAGAGCATCCTCAGGGCGGAGGGCTTCTCGTGCCCTTCCTGTGTTGCCAAGGTCGAGAAGCAGCTCGCCACGGTTGAGGGCGTGCACAGCGTGAAGGTGAGCTTCGCCAACTCCAAGATCGAGGTCGTGCACGACCCCGCCACACCCGTCGACACCTTAGTAGCGCAGGTGGCTAAGGCTGGTTACAAGGCGCGCCCTTCGGCGTTCTAGGCAGGAAGGCGACTCCGTGAACCTCCTCGACCGCTGGGTCAACGCCAACCGCGGCGTCACGGTGCTCTCGGGCGCGCTCATCGCCGCAGCGCTGCTGTGCTCCTGGACGCTAGGAGCGGAGGGCGGCACCCCGGTCGGCCGGTACCTGATGGTGGCGGCCGCGCTGGTTGCCGGCGTGCCGATAGCCGTGAAGGCGGTTCGCGCGCTGCTGACGCGCCTCGTGAGCATAGACCTGCTCGTGACGGTGGCCGCTAGCGGCGCGCTCATCATCGGCGAGGTGTGGGAGGCGGCCGCGGTCACGTTCCTCTTCTCGCTGGGTAACGCCCTCGAGGGCGCCACGCTCGATAAGACCCGCTCGGCGCTGGCCGAGCTGGTGAAGGTGGCCCCCGAGACCGCGCTCGTACTGCGGGGCGGAGAGCAGGTTCAGGTGGGCGCCGGCGAGGTCGAGGTTGGCGAGACGGTGCTCGTGAAGAACGGCGCCCGCGTGCCGGTAGACGGCGAGGTCATCGGCGGCGCCGGCAGCGTCGACGAGGCCACCATCACGGGTGAGGGGCTGCCGGCAGAGAAGCTGCCGGGCAGCAAGGTGTTCGCCGGCACCATCGCGGCCGCCGGCTTCATGCAGGTGCGCGCCACCGGGGTGGGGGCCGACACAACCTTGGCGCGCATCATCCACCGCGTCGAGGAAGCGCAGGATGCCAAGGCGGGCACGCAGCGCTTCATGGAGCGCTTCGCGCGCTGGTACACGCCCGGCATCATGCTGCTCGCGCTGGTGGCGGGGTTGCTCAGCGGCAGCGCCGCGCTGGGCCTCACGCTGTTGGTGATCGGCTGCCCGGGCGCGCTAGTGATAAGCATCCCCGTGTCGATCGTTGCCGGCATCGGCCGCGGCGCCCGCGACGGCGTGCTCATCAAGGGCGGCGAGCACCTCGAGACCGCCGCGCGCGTGACCGTGGTCGCGCTCGACAAGACCGGCACCGTCACAGAGGGCAAGCCGCGACTTACCGACGTGGTGGTGCTCGAGCCCGGCATGACGCGTGAGGAGCTGCTGCACCTGGCGGCGGGCGCCGAGCTGGGCTCCGAGCACCCGCTGGCCGCGCCGGTGGTGGCCGCCGCCACCGCGGCCGGCGTGGCCCCCGAGAGCCTGCCGGAGAGCAGCGAACCGGCGCCCGGCATGGGCGTGGTGGCGCGCTTCGGCGGTCACCGCGTGGCGGTGGGTAACCGAAGGTTGCTGGAACGAGAAGGCGCGCTTAGCGCGGCGGTGACCTCGGCGGCCGCCGAGCTCGAGGGCGCCGGCCGCACGCCGATGCTGGTGGCGCTGGATGGCCGCGCCGTTGGAGTGCTGGGGGTGGCCGACGAACTGCGCCCCGGCGCCACCGAACTCGTGGAGGGACTGCGCCGGGCGGGAGTTAAGCGCGTAGTCATGCTCACGGGCGACGCGCCGCGCGTGGCCGCCGCAGTGGCCGCCGCCACGGGCGTGCACGAGGTGCGCGCGGGTCTGCTTCCCGACGACAAGCTGCAGGCGGTGCGGGAGCTGCAGGCCAGCGGTGAGGTGGTGGCCATGGTGGGCGACGGCGTCAACGACGCTCCCGCACTGGCCACCGCCGACGTAGGCGTGGCTATGGGCGCGGCGGCCTCGGCGGTGGCGCTAGAGACCGCCGACATCGCGCTGCTGTCGGGTCAGGTCAGGCGCCTGCCGGAGGCGCTGTCGCTGGCGCGGCGCACCGTGCGCAACATGCGCCAGAACATCGTGGTGGCGCTGGCCACGGTGGCGCTGCTCCTGGCGGGGGTGCTGTTTGGCGGCGTGACCATGGCCGCCGGCATGCTGGTTCATGAGGCGTCGGTGCTGCTGGTCATCGTGAACGGCATGCGGCTACTGCGACCAGCACGGCCGCGCCACGCCTTAGCGCGTGAGGAGCGCCAGTCGGACTCGGCGCTGGCGCGGTCGCGCAGGACGCGGCAGCTTGTTTAGCGCGTGAGGAGCGCCGTGAGGGCCGCCATGAACTCCTCCGGTCGCTCTAGGTAGGGCGTGTGCCCCACTCCCGCCATGGCCAGTTCTTCGTACTCGCCGCCCTCGCCCTCGTACAGGTTCAGCACGTAGCGCGTCTGGCTCACCATGGGTTGCGGCGGGAAGACGTCGTCACCGGGCCAGCCCGGCACCGCGCCGAGCTTGCCGAGCGTGCCGAAGTCGAACAGCGACATGTCGGACACTATCTGATCATCCTTGCCCCGCACCCACAGGATGCGCGGCTTGCCCTGTAGCGCCAGCAGGCGCTCGACGGTGTTGCCCACGTACTTGGGGGCGATGGCGTTGGCCGGGCCGTGAACCCCTGGCGCCACGCCGGGCCAGTTCTCCGAAGCGGCGAAGTCGCCGGGGTACTTCTGCGGCCCCACCTTCTCGCTTAGTAGTCCAGACAGGAGTTCCTCCTCCCGCTCACTGCGGAAGGGCGGCTTCCAGTAATAGGTGTTCATGACGTTGCGGGGAGCGTTGTCCTCGTCGCTGCTGCGGTCGCCGGCGCCCATGCGCGAGGCGAAGTCCGGGTTAACGGAGCCGCCGCCCGAGCCAGCGAAGTCCGGGAAGTTGGGGATGCCGTTCTCGCCGCGCGTACCGCCGAAGCCGTACGGCGAGCCGGGCGCCACCAGGGTGGCGCTGTCGATGTTGGCGCCGTCAGCAGCCAGCAGGCCCCACAGCACCGAGCCGCCCAGCGAGTGGCCCACCGCGTGGTAGCGCCCTATCCCCAGTTCGGCCTTGAGGGCCAGGAGGTCGTCGACCCAGTCGCCAACGCCGCGCGTGGCGTCTACCAACACGTCGTCGGTGTCGCCGTAACCCCTGAGGTCGGGCGCCACGGCGCGGAAACCCTCGGGCAGCGCCAGCATGGTCTCCTCCCAGAACGTGCTGGAGGAGGCGTTACCGTGAACGAACAGCACAGGAACGCCGTCTGCGGGTCCAGAGAACAGGGCGTGGATGGTGAGGCGGGGGGTGCTCACGCGGCGAGACTCGATTCCGGGAAGCGTAGGGATGGAAGCCACGGCGAGGTCCTTTCAGAACAGAGCTGGCGACGGGCAGGCACGTGTGGGGACGCCCCTCGACCAGTGAGCCAAGCCACCCTACCGAGGTGCATGTGCTGCTGCCGGTACCACGTTACCGCACGCTTGTAGCGCATACATGAACGGTGAGTTCAGGTGCTGTGCCCTCTACTTCACGCGGCTCACACCGGCGGCACTAAAGTCGTTACAGGTAACATCAGATCGGACCGTAGCTCACAGTTGGCGGGCCAGCGGCGATCGAACCTCTGCTTAAGGAGCACACGATGCGCGATCTTGCAGTCAACGGAACGCAGTACCGGTACTGGCGCTCGTCTGTAAGGGTGCTAGCAGCACTAAGTCTGGCCCTGGCCGTGTCGGTCGGCGGCCTGGCGTTCGCTCAAGGCGGCGAGTCCAGCGAAGCCGCCAACGTAGCCACCGCCGACGTGCTGGGCACCCAGATAATCCTTCCCGACGGCACGCGCTGCCTGCCGCTGCCCCCAGCGGAACGCGGCGACGTGGCGGGCACCGTACTGCAGCTCTACTGCGGCGACGGCATGCCCAAGGGCCTCGTGGGCGGCGTGCTCGAGAGCGCCGGCCAGATCAGCCTGGAAGTGGTGGACCT
>JBAYRM010000123.1:0-5755 GCA_041676665.1 Trueperaceae bacterium | reverse complement strand
GGCCTGCTCGATGACGCCGTTGGCATAGCCAGCACCAACGGGGGCCGCGTTGGCCTTATGCACCTCGATGACCTCCAGCAGATCCTGCACTTCGAGGGGCGGATCTCCAACATGGAGGTCCAGGTGACCCTGCCAGAGATGGTCGAGCCGCTGCAGTCGCAGTTGGAGGAGCTGGCGGGCGAAGGCATGGCCGTCACGCTGCCGGCCGGCAGCGGTAACTTCACGTTCGGCATCGTGCAGACGCTGCAGTCGGGGCTGAGCGTGCTGGCGGCGACCCTGCTGGCGCTGGGGGCGTTCCTGTCGTACAACACCTTCATGGCGTCGGTGGTCGAGCGGCGCCGCGAGTACGCTCTGCTGCGCACCATCGCGCTCACGCGGCGCGGTCTGCTGCGGCTGGCGCTGTACGAGGCGCTGGCCCTGGCGGTGTTGGGCGTGATCGCCGGGGTGCTGCTCGGGATCCTGCTGTCTGCAGTGATGACCTACCTCAACTCCATCACGTTCGGTTACGACTTCCGGGCGCTGGTCATGCCGGTCGGCAACGTGCTGCTAGCCAGCCTGCTCGGCGCGGGCGCGGCGCTCATTGCTGGTCTCCTGCCTGCCCTGGCAGCGTCGAGCACGCCGCCCATGGCGGCGCTGCAGGGCGCCGACGTGGCGCCCAGCCGGAGGTGGGTCTGGCTCGGTGCGCTCCTGGCACTGCTCGGCGCCGCCACCGCGCTGGCGCCGTGGCAGGGCGTTAGCGCCATCTACGCCACCACCGTCAGCCTGGGCCTCTTCTTCGTGGGGGTCTCGCTGGTCGCACCGGTGCTACTGCGGCCCGCCACGGCGCTGCTGCGGGGTCCTCTCACGCGCCTCCTGGGAACGGCTGGTCGCCTTGGGGCGGCGTTCGCAGAGCGCAACGCGTCGCGCAACGGCGTCGCCATCGGCACAGTTGTGGTGGGCACCGGCCTGGTCATCGGTGTGGGCAGTATGGTCACCAGCACCAACCAGGCCATCGCCGACTGGGTGCAGACCACGGTGGTCGGCGACCTCTTCATCACCGCCCCGGTCACCTTCCCGGACGACTTCGCCGCCAGGACCGAGCAGCTCGCGGGCGTGGACGTGGCCAGCGGCGTCAAGATAACGGCCGTGCGTTTCCTGCAGGACGAGAACGACCGCCGCGGCCGCGCGATCGCGCTGGTGCTGGCCGATCCCGAACGGTTCGAACCCGACACTGGCTTCGGTCGGTTCCAGTACATCCCCGGCGAGGGCGACGACGTGGTGGGCTACGCCGCCCTGAAGGCGGGCCAGGTGCTGGTCGCCAACACCATGAAGGACCGCTACGGCATCGCTACCGGCTCCGAGATCGTCCTGCGGACCTCGGAAGGGTTCACCCCGTTCGAGGTAGCCGGCGTGGTCGTTGACTTCACCGGCGGCGGCGAGACGGTGGTTGCCAGCATCGACCAGATCGACCTGTTCGGCGGCGGTAACCCCGACCTGTACATCGTGACGGTCAACGAGGGCGTGGAGCAGGCGGAGGTGCGGAGCCGCCTGCTGGCCGAGTTCCCAGGTCTGGGTCTAGACGTGACCCTCAACGAGGACTACCGCAGCTACATCCTCGACATCACCAACCAGGCCTTCGCCACCACCCGTGTTCTGCTCATAATCGCCGTCCTGGTGGCGGCGCTGGCGGTGGCCAACACGCTCGGCATGAACCTCGTTAACCGCGGGCACGAGATAGCGGTGCTGCGCACCATCGGGCTCGCCCGTGGCGGCGTGCGCACCCTCATCACGGCCGAGGGGATGGTGGTCACCATCATCGGGGCCGTCATCGGGATCGGCTTCGGCCTGCTGCTGTCGAACATCGTCACCACTGGCGCCGCGGCACTGACCGGCTTCAAGCTCGAGCCAAGCGTGCCCTGGAGCCTGGTACTCATTGCGCTACTAGCGTCGCCTCTGGTGGGCCTGCTGGCCGCCGTCTTCCCTGCCCGAAGGGCCGCGGCCGTTGCGCCCGCCCGCGCACTGGCAGCCTGGAGTGAACATGTCTGAAGCGAAGCCCCCGGCCATCGAAGCGTTGAACCTCGTCAAGTCGTACCAGTTGGGGGAGTTGACGATACGTGCGCTGGACGGCGTCAGTCTGGAAGTAGCGAGCGGCGAGTTCGTGGCCGTGATGGGTCCCAGCGGCAGCGGCAAGAGCACCTTGCTGCACCTGGTCGGTTTGCTTGACGCGCCGGACAGCGGCAGCATCCGGGTCGGCGGGCGCGAAACGGCGGGACTGAGCGACGACGAGCTGACCGCCCTCAGGCGCGACGAGCTCGGTTTCATCTTCCAGAACTTCGAGCTCATCCCTAACCTCAGCGCCAAGGAGAACATCCTCTTGCCGGCTGAGGTCGCCGGCCGCCTGGCCGAGGCGGAGGCCGAACTGCCCGCGCTGGCCGCCCAGCTGGGCATCAAGGACCGTCTAGGGCACCGCCCCAGGCAACTGAGCGGCGGGCAGCGCCAGCGCGTCGCGCTGGCCAGGGCGCTCGTCAACCACCCGGTGGTCGTGCTGGCCGACGAACCGACCGGCAACCTCGACTCGAAGACGGGCAGCGAGGTACTCGAACTCCTCCGCACGGGAGTGAAGGAGCTCGGCTGGACGGTGGTCATGGTGACGCACGACCCTGCGGCCGCCCTGACGGCGGACCGCGTGGTCTTCCTGCGCGACGGCCTGGTGGCTGGCGAAACTCACACGTCAGACCCCCTCGTACGGCAGCGCATCGACGAGTTCCTGGCAAGCTGAACCGTGTTCGAGGCTATCGGCACCATCGTTCAACGCTACCCGCGGTGGGTTCTGGGAGCGTGGTTCGTGCTGGCTTTAGCCTCCCTACCGTTCGGCGTCCGGGTGGGCGAGGTGCTCACGGGCCAGCCCGAGGCGCCGGAGACGGGTTCTGCCGCGGTCGTGCAGCGGGTGCTGGCCACACAGTTCGCGCAGTCCGAGGAGGACATCCTCGTGGTGGTGGCGCACGGTGAAACCCTTCAAGCCGGTGGGGCCGAGTACGAGGCAGCGCTCGACCTGCTCTCCCTGAGGCTCCTGGAACTGGACGAGGTCGCCTACGTGGTGGACCACCGCTCAGCCACCGGCCTGAACCTCTTGAACGAGGAGCACAACTTCTCGATCCTGCAGCTGGGGCTGGAGACCGACGGCCTGGCGGAAGGTAAGACGGTCACCGGCAACGTGCGCCAGGTGCTGGCGGACATCCCAGAGCTGCGCTTCGACCTCTCCGGCGGCCCGGCCACGGTGATCGAGCTTGAGCAGGTCAGCGAGCGCGACGCCCGCCGGGCGGAGCTGTTCGGCCTGCCCATCTCGCTCCTGATCCTGCTGGTGGCGTTCGGGGCGCTAATCGCCTCAGCGCTGCCGCTGATCAGCGCCGTGACCACGATCTCCGTCTCCTCGGCGCTGCTGTTCTTCCTGGGGCAGCATTTCGAGTTCGCGGTCTTCACCGAAACCATCGTGACCATGCTCGGGCTCGCCACCGGCATCGACTACGCCCTCCTGATCGTTAACCGGTTCCGCGAGGAGCTCAGAGCCAACTTCGATCCGCGCCAGGCTGCCCGGCAGACCGCCCTCACGGCGGGCAAGGCGGTGGCGTTCAGCGGCCTCACCGTCATGGTGGCCCTGAGCGCGCTGTTGGTGCCGCCGGTCGGCTTCATCCGCTCGATCGGTCTGGGCGCCATGGTGGTCCTCCTGGTGAGCGTGCTGGTGGCCATTACGGCGGTTCCCGCCACGCTCGCGCTGCTGGGGCACCGCGTCAACTGGCTTAAAATCACCAAGCGCGAACCCGGGCTGCGCAGTCGCGCCTTCTGGCGCGCGCGGGCGAACCAGATAATGCGCCGACCCTGGCTGTGGGCCGTTGCAGGCGTCGGCTTCCTGGTGCTACTCGCGCTGCCAGCGCTGCGCATGCAGGTTGCCGAGCCGGGCGCGCGGGGCCTGGCGCAGGCCACCGAGGCGCGCCGCACGCTCACGGCCTTAGAGAGCCTCGGGCTCGAGGGCCTGCTGAACCCGTTCGACGTGCTGGTTGACTTCGGAACCGAGACGTTCTACCACCCGAGCCGCGTGCGCCAGGTGTCGCTGCTGGCTCAGCAGCTGAGCGCGCTCGAGGGGGTATCGAACGTGATGTCGCCGTTCGCGCTGAACGCGATACCGCGGCTGTTCCTGTACCAGTACTACGCCACGCCCGAGGTGGCGCTGGGCAGCGAGGTGGCGGCGCTGGCTCAGGCCACCATCAGCGAGAACGGGCGCTACGTGCTGCTGCGCGTTTACCCGGACGGCGCTGTCACGCCGGCCATGGGGGCTCTCTTGCACGAGCAGATAACCGCCAGCCTGGCAGAGGTTGGCCTAACGGCGCGCATCGGCGGCAGTTACGTGTCCGGCACGGAGTGGACCGCGGCCCTTTACGACTACTTCCCCCTGGCGCTCGGCCTGGTGGCGCTGGCGACCGCCCTGCTGCTCGGGCTCGCCTTCAGGTCGCTGCTGATACCGGTGAAGGCGGTGATCCTCAACGTGCTCACGGTCGGCGCCACGTTCGGCGTTCTGACCTTGATCATGCAGGACGGCGTGCTCGCCACGCTGTTCGGACTACCGCCTGCGCTGGGGTACATCGACACGTCGGCGCCGCTGTTCATCTTCGCCATCGTTTTCGGCCTGAGCATGGACTACGAGGTGTTCATGGTGGCGCGCATCCACGAGGGGCACGAGCGCGGTCTCTCCGACAAGGAAGCCGTGGCCACCGCGCTCTCTACCACGGGCGGCGTGATAACCAGCGCGGCGGCCATCATGATCACGATCTTCGTGGTGCTCATGTTCAGTCACGTCGAACTCATCCGGACGCTGGGGCTGGGCCTCAGCGTCGCGGTGCTGCTGGACGCCACGCTGGTGCGCCTAGCGCTGGTGCCTTCGGTGATGGTGCTGGCGGGTCGCTGGAACTGGTGGCTGCCGGGCCAACCTCTGCGGCCCGCATCCACTAAGGTGCCTGAGGAAGGCGTCGGCTGACGTTCGCTGCGCCCGCGCGGTTCAGCGCAGGACGGAGTTCAGGAGCGCGGTCGGCTCCAGCGCCAGGGTCGCGATGCCCGGCGCTTCAAGCGTCCAGCCCCCGCTGAGCCCTATGGAGAGTCCGCCGGCGCCCGCCGAGGCGGCCTGCACTTGAGCGGCCAGAGCGGCGCCTAGCGCCAGCGGGTCGAACCTGAACGTGAGGGTAGAAACGGCGCTCCCGCCGGCGGGTAGCTCGAGCGGTCGCAGGCTGCCGGTGGCGGCCTGCGCTCCAGCCACGGCGAACGTGAGCTGGGGCGCGGAGGCGCGGAACCCGATGATCCCCGGGTTGGCCACCTCAACGTCGAGTGTCACGGCGACGCTGTTGACCGACTCGAAACGCATGCTGCCGCCGACGAGTTGAATCTGAGGCGCCTGCAGCCGCGGGGGCGCGGCGAGGTCGCCGCTCACGAGGGTGAAGTCCGGGAACCTCTGGGGCGCGCCGAAGATGTCCAGCGTGACCGCGGCGTCGAGCCTGTACGGCGTGGCGCCGCCGGCCACGAAGCCGGCGATGGTGTCGAGCAGAGCTGGCGCCGCGCCTAGCGGCACGGTCACGTCGAGCACCAAAGGGGCGCTGCCGCGCGCGGGCACGTCGACGCCGCCGCGGAAGGTAGCCGTCGCGGCGCGCGCGTTGCGCAGGAACAGGGCCCCGTCCAGACCAGCCAGCTTGACGCCGATGGCGTTGGGGTTGTTCACCTCGAGGGCGAGCCT
>JBAYRM010000122.1:0-5848 GCA_041676665.1 Trueperaceae bacterium | reverse complement strand
GTAAAGCTCAGCCAGTTCGGCGAGCTGCGGCGCTATCCAGTACGGCACGTTCTGCCACTCGAAGCGCCAGGCCCAGTTGCCGCCCGCCGTGCCGGGCGTGTTCATGCGCGCCTCTGAGCCAAGACCCAGCGCGTCTTGCAGTGGCACGATGCACGTGTCCGCCACGGTAGCCTGCGCTAGCCGGATCAGCTCCCAGGCGATCTCGCCGTCGTCCCGCGCCAGGTAGCGCCGCACCAGATCGCGCTCGACCTCCGGGGCGGCCGCGTACCAGCCCGCCGTGGTGTCGTTGTCGTGAGTGCCCGTGTAAACCACGCAGTCGGAGGTGTAGTTGTGCGGCAGGTACGGGTCGGCCGCGTCGGTGGCAAACGCGAACTGCAGCACCTTCATGCCGGGCAGGCCGTTAGCCAGCCGCAACTCGTCGACGTCGGGGGTTATGACGCCCAGGTCCTCCGCGATGACCGGCAGCTCGCCCAGGGCGCCCTTCAGCGCCCGGAACAGGTCGTTACCGGGTCCGGTGACCCACTTGCCCTTAACGGCCGTGGGTTCGGAGGCGGGGATCTCCCAGTAGGCGGCGAAGCCGCGGAAGTGATCGATTCGCACGATGTCGACCATGGCCAGGGTGGCGCGCACGCGTTCGACCCACCAGGCGTAACCGGTGGCCGCGAGGCGGTCCCAGCGGTACAGCGGGTTGCCCCAGCGCTGACCGGTGGCCGAGAAGTAGTCGGGCGGCACCCCCGCCACTACGGTCGGTTGGCCGGCGGCGCCGAAGTGGAAAAGCTCGGGGTTGGCCCAGGCGTCAGCCGAGTCCATTGAGACGAAGATGGGCAGGTCGCCGATGATCTGGATGCCCTGCTGCGCGGCGCGGCGCCGCACGTTAGCCCACTGCTCAAAGAACCAGTACTGCCACAGTACGTGCTTGTTAACGCTGGCGGCCACTTCGCCCCGCGCGCGCTCCAGGGCTTCGGCTTCGCGGTCGCGCAGGGCCGGAACCCAGTCGCTCCAGGCCGAACCGCCGTGCGCCTCCTTGAGGGCCATGAACAGCGCGTACTCCTCCAGCCAGCCGGCGTGCTCCGCGCGGAACGCGGCCAGCGCCGCGCGTTCGGCCCGGCCCGCGGCGGCGTAGAACCGTTCGGCGGCGCGCTCTAGGACCTCGAGCTTGAGCGGTACGAGGGCCCCGTAATCCACGTGGGAGGCAGGCAGAGCGGCGAGGTCAGCGGTCTCGTCGGGCTCCAGCCAGCCCTGCTCTGTGAGGGTGGCGATGCTGATCAGGAAGTGGTTGCCCGCGAAGGTGCTGAACGACTGGTAGGGGCTGTCGCCGTAACCGGTGGGGCCAAGCGGCATGACCTGCCACAGCCGCTGCCCGGCCGCGGCGAGGAAGTCGAGCCACGCGAGCGCCTCCTGGCCCAGCTCGCCCACGCCGAACGGGCCAGGCAAAGACGTCGGGTGAAGCAGGATGCCGGAACGCCTGGCGAACTCCACGGTTTACCTCCGGCCCTTAGGGGCTTACTTCTCGAACGGCTTGCCGGACGCCTTGGGCGCTATGGAGCGACCAACGAAGCCGGCGAGTACGATCATGGTCAGCACGTAAGGCAGCGACTGCACCAGTGTAGGCGGGAGGATACGACCGCCGCCCAGGAGCACCTCCGTGGCCTGGAACGCGCCGAACAGCAGCGTGGCGCCGAACACGCCGATGGGGTGCCACTTGCCGAAGATCAGCGCTGCCAGCGCGATGAAGCCGCGCCCGCCAGACATCTCGGAGACGAACTGGTTGACGTTGCCGATACTGAGGTAAGCGCCTGCCAGTCCGGCCAGGACGCCCGACAGCACCACGCCCACGTAGCGCATGCGGAACACGTTCACGCCCAGCGAGTCGGCCGCCTCGGGGTGCTCGCCGACCGAACGCAAGCGCAGGCCGAACGGGGTGCGGAAGACCACGAACCAGGTGATGGGCACCAGGATGAACGCCAGGTACACCAGTGGGCTGAACGCCAGCCCGTCGATGCCCAGGAACTCCCAGGTGGGCAGGCGGTTGCGGATGGGGGTCGAGGTGGCGGTGTTGTTGTAGAGCCCCGACAGTATGACGGCGGGGATGCCTACGCCCATGAGGTTGATGGCCGTGCCGGAGATGATCTGGTCGGCCTTGTAACGAATGGAGACCACGGCGTGGATCCAGCCGATGATGCCGCCCACGACCATGGCGGCCAGCACGCCAAGCCAAGGGGCGTACCACACTCGCGCGCTGAGCGACTCGCGCAGGTGCGGCGCCTCGATGAGTTGCGCGGTTACAGCCGCGGCCAGCGCGCCGAAGAGGATGATGCCCTCCAGCGCGATGTTGACCACGCCTGAGCGTTCGCTGAACAGCCCTCCCAGCGCCGCGAACAGCAGGGGCGTGGTGGCCCGGATCATGGACGAAACTAGCGCCAGCAGCAGTACGGTGTCCACGTCAGCCCCCCTCCCCTACGGTGGTTCGCTTCTGGTTGGCGTCGTCCTTGGCCGGGCCGGTGCTGGCGTCGAACCACGTGCGCGGGTCCAGCACCCGCTGAGGCAGGAAGCCGCGCGCGGCTATGAACAGCACTACCAGCGCGAGGATCATGCTGACCACCTCGCGGGTGAGGTTGGGGAAGGTGATGTTGAGCACCGAGCCGCCGTACTTGAGCACCCCGAACAGGAACGCCGACAGCACGATGAAGATGGGCTGGTTAGCGCCCAGCAGCGCCACGGCTATGCCGTCGAAACCGTCGTTGGTGGGTATCGACTGCCGCAGCGAGTAATCCTCCAACGCGCCGCCCAGCACGTAATGCGTGGCGGTGAGGCCAGCCAGCGCGCCGCTGATGGCCATGGCCCAGACGGTGTTCTGGGCGATGCTGGCGCCGCCGTACTCCGCTGCGCGGGGCGCCAGGCCCACGGCGCGCAGCTCGTAACCCCAGCGCGTGCGGAACAGCACTATGTGCACCAGCGCCGCCATCATGAGCGCTAGCAGGAACGACAGGTTGAGCTTGGTGGGCGGTATGGCCGTGGGCAGGTTGGTCCAGCCCAGCAGCCACGCCAGGCCGTACACCACCACCCCTGCGCCAAGCGCGGCGGGCAAGCGCCGCGACCAGGGCCTCAGCCGGCGCCAGCGCGGCAAGAGCACCAGTGCCAGCAGCACGCCGAGCGGCGCGACCAGCAGGCCGTAGTCGATGCCGACGGTGTTGACGCCGGCGCGCTGGATACCTAGCATGGCTGGCAGCTGCGGCAGGCGCGCCGAATGGTTGAGTTCTTGCGACTTGGGCTCGTTGCCCGGCACCTTGAACGGCATCTGCAGCGTAACGGGCTGATCGCCAGCGCGTGGCAGGCCGGCGATGACCGTGCCGCCTAGCAGCAGCACCAGGCCCGCAGCCATGGCCAGCCTAGGTCCGCGCCGAACCAGCGCGCGCACCGCCGGGATGAGCGAGAGCAGGATGAAGACGACCAGCAGCACGCCGATGACCGCGATGATGCGCACCGCAGCGGCGGCGAAGACGTTACCGGACGACAGTATGAACAGCAGCACGGAGGCCGCCACGAAGTTCATCAGGATGGTGTTGATGACCTCGTTGGCGCCGAAGCGCGCTTTGAGAAAGCCGGGGATGGCGCCCCACACCGCGCCGCCCAGCGCCGCGGCCAGCACGGCGAGCGGCAGGACGATGATGCGCGGACCCGGGATGTACAGCCCGGCGAACATGGCGAACACGGCGCCCATGACCATCTGCCCGGGGGCGCCGATGTTGAAGAGGCCAGCCTGGAAGCCGAAAGCTACCGCCAGCCCCGTGAAGATGAGCGGGGTGGCGAACTTGAGCGACTCGGCGAAGCCGTTAACCGTGCCGAGCGAGTCGTGGAACATGGAGTAGTAGGCGTACCAGAGGGTATCTAGCCGGCCGACGAGGTACTGGTACCAGCCGTCGATGACAACGTTGGCGCCGAGCGGCGTGGGCTGCAATGCCAAAATGACGACCGCCGCGGCTAGCAGCGCCAGGAGGATGGAGATGGCGGGCACCGCAGCGCCGCGCAGCACGCGGTCAAGCAGCCGCGACGCACCTTGCCACAGCCTGAGCCCGAAGAGCAGGGCGAAGACGCCGGTGACCACCGCCAGGAAGGCGGTGAGCCCGAAGCCGGCGCCGCTGTAGGGCAGGCGCCTTATGACCAGCCCGGCCTCGTCTGCAGCCGCGATGTTCTCGCTTAGGCTGCGGTCCTGCGCGTCGGCTGCCACCTGGCGCAACGCGTCTACGTCCAAAGTGGGTCTGGGATTATCGATCGCGCGCTGAACTTCGGCCACCAGCGCCGAGACGCGCGCCTGGGCCACGCCCTCGTAGAAGCGGTTGACGCCCCACATGGTGCCCACTACCAGCACTAGCCCCGCCGCGAGCCACACCACGTAGCGGGTACGACCGCGCAGCGCCGCACCGCCGGCCACGCCAGCCAGTCCAACCAGCGTGAGCACCAGGATGGCGCCCTGCGCGGGCAGTTCTACGGGGTCGGTGCGACCGGTGAAGTCGATCATGCGGTCGGGCAGCAGCACTACGGCGCTGCGCGCGCCCGTCTCGCGGTTCACGGCGCCCCACGGCGCGAACACGACGGCTAGCGCCGTAAGTAGAGCCAGCCCCAACAATGCCAGACGTTCGCTCACGCGGCTCATCATACGTGCCGCACGGCCAAGGCGTGCCGTGGCGCAGCCGACTGCGGAACAGCGTCCGGGCGGGCCAGGTTGCGCGGGTTGCGGGTGTGCTCCCGGTCAGCGCTTGATGAGGATGCCGGAGCGTATCAGGGCAGCCAGGGCCACCCGCTCGAACTCCTCGTTGGCGCTTGGCACCTTGAAGAGCCAGTGCTTGTAACCGGCCTTGAGGATGGCGCCGCGCGTGCGGGCCAGGAACCGCCTGACCTCCAGACGGTAAGCCTCGACCTCCGCAGCGCCGATTGGGAGCTTCTCGCCGCTCTCCACGTCGTGCAGTTCGAGCAGCGCGACCGGTGGCTTCAGTTCCTCCTCCGCGATGACCTGCAGGAAACCCACGTCCACCCCGCGTGCGCGCAGCGCCGCCAGGGTGGGCCGCAGAGCCACGTCCTCGAGCAGGTCGGACACAACCAACACGAGCGAGCTGCCGCGCACCGTCGGCAGCGTGACAGCGAAGCGCTTGAGGGCCGAGATGGGCAAGACGCTGGTCACGGGCCCTTCCGGCTGCTCAGTGGCGGAGCGGCCGGCGCCCGGGGCGGGCTCCCCAGCGTCGTCGATGAAGCGCATGCTCTGCTTCAACCCGCTGAGGCCCTGTGCGGGGCGGCTGGCGCGACCGTCCAGCAGGTGCAGCTGGGTGGGTGCGTCCTTCTGCGCCACGTACGTCAGTAGCTGGGTGAGAGTGCGGCCGTAGAGGTCCTTGCCGTAAAGCGTCATGCTGGGTGAGTTGTCGAGCACCAGGTGCAGCCTCACGGAGCGTTCCGCCTGGTACAGCCGCGTGTACAACCGGCCGGTGCGCGCGTACACGCGCCAGTCGACGTAGCGCAGCTCATCGCCCGGCTGGTACGCCCGGTAGTCGTGGAACTCGACGCTCTGGCCGGGCTCCGTGGCGCTGCGTTCGCCGCCGACGCGCGACAGCTCGCGCGACGCGAGCCCGTAGCGGTCGAGCAGCGCGCGGGTGCGCGGCGCCAGCATCAGCCGCCCCGGTCCACCCGCTCGAGCACCTCGGTCAGGATGGCGTCGGTGCCGACCCCCTCCACTTCTGCTTCGAAGTCAAGCAGCAGGCGGTGCCGCAGGGCGGCGGGCACCGCGCGCCTGATGTCCTCCAGTTCCACGTTGGGCCGGCCCGCGGCCAGCGCGAACCCCTTGGCCGCCAGGGTCATG
>JBAYRM010000121.1:0-5888 GCA_041676665.1 Trueperaceae bacterium | reverse complement strand
GCGGCCGCGATCATGAGCCAGCTGTTGGGCATGTCGGGGCTCTCAGGGCCGATGCCGAAGATGAGCAGCAGGATGGAGGCTACGAAGCCGGCGAGGCTGAGGAAGAGCATAAGGAAGCCGTTGGCCGCGGCGACGGGCTTCTCCTGCACGCGCTCGGCGAGGCTCTTGTTGAAGTTCTGGACTACGGGCTGGACTTCTTGTTCACTCGTCATAGTGTCAGAATGATATCACTTCGACATCAATCTTGACAAGTGGGCAGGATCACAGGAGTTCGTCGCAATAGTCCTGGCATGACGGTTGCAAGTCAGCCACTTCGGCGCTACCCGCACGCATGAATCATCCTTTCCCGCTTAACTTATTGATGTTTGCCTAGAGGGTGTGGGTAACCGCCTAGCCGCGGCGCCCCCGAGTCGGAGGTCGCTGCTAGACTTGAACACCATGAGCATAAAACCGGACTGGTGGATCCGCGAACGCGCCCGCGAGGGAATGATCACCCCCTTCGAGGAGGCGCTGGTGAGGGAAGGCGTAATCAGTTACGGCCTCTCGAGCTTCGGCTACGACCTGCGCGCTGCGCCGGAGTGGCGCATCTTCGTTAACGCCTTCAACACAGTTGTAGATCCGAAGGACTTCGACACGAACAGCCTGGTCGAGTACGACGGCGAGACCTGCATCATCCCGCCCAACAGCTTCGTACTTACTCGCTCCGTGGAGTACCTGCGGATACCGGACGACACAATGGTCGTCGCCTTAGGCAAGAGCTCGTATGCCAGGTGCTTCAGCGCCGACACTCGTGTCGCCTTGGTCGACGGCACCTCTCCGACTCTGGAAGAGATGGCCGAACGCCATGCCGATGGCGAGCAGTTCTGGGGTTACTCGCTTGGAGAGAACGGTCGGCTCATCATCTCCCTCTTGGAGTCACCTCGGTACATCGGTAGAGATTCACTGCTGGAGATAACCTTGGACGACGGCGCGGTTATCCACGCCACGCCAGATCACGATTTCATGCGTAGAGACGGAAGCTGGACGCCAGCGGGTGAGCTCGTGCCCGATGACTCGCTAATGCCTCTCTACCGCGACACTTTCCGTGGTTACGAGATGACCTACCAACCCGTGACCGGCTATTACTACCCCACACATCGGCTAGCGGACGAGTGGAACACGCGTCATGGCCTCTACACAGACCTCCCAGGTACGCATCGCCACCATGTCGATCACGACCGACGGAACAACAACCCCTGGAACATCGTTCGCATGGACGCAAGGAAAGCGCTTGACGAAGCAGGCTCCATAAGGGGTGCGGCGCGGCTCCTCGGAGTCGACCGCAGCGTCTTCCGGCGCTTCCCTAAGGTTATCGCCGAACACCGCGGCACCCAGCGGAACCACAAGGTAGTAAGCGTTAGAGAGCTGAAAGGCGACCACGACGTCTACTGCCTCACCGTGCCAGAAGCCGGGAACTTCGCTCTAGAAGCCGGAATCTTCGTCTCCAATTGCGGTATCGTAGCGAACGTTACGCCTTTAGAACCCGGTTGGGAAGGACACGTTACGTTAGAACTTAGTAACACCACTCCCCTACCCGCCAAGGTTTACGCCAACGAAGGCATAGTGCAGCTGCTCTTCTTCCAGGGCGAGCGGCCCGAGACCACCTACGCGGACCGTAAAGGCAAGTACCAGGGGCAGAAGGGCGTCACGCTGCCGCGGCTCTAGGGCTCAGGGCTAGCTCCCACCGGCGACTGCGCTGCGTCGCACACTAACCGGCCGGCGCCTGAACCGCGCCGCTACTCCTCGTCCACCGCCTCGATGAGCGGCAGGCGCATGGTGAACACGGTCTCGCCCGGGCGGCTGGTAACGGTCAGCACGCCGTCATGATGCTCGGCTATCTGCCGCGCTATGGCCAGCCCCAGACCCGAGCCGCCGCCGGCGCCCTTGTAGAACTTCTCGAAGATGTGCGGGAGCATCTCCTCAGGGATCCCACCGCCGTCATCCTCCACGGTCACCACCGCCTCACTGGGCAGCTCCTCCAGTCGCAGCAGCACCCCACTCGGTCGACCGGCGGCGCGCACGGCGTTAGCCGTCAAATTACGCACCGCCTGGTTAAGGCGCACCGGGTCGCCCAGCACCAGAACCCCACCGGCGCCCTCCACCCGCACGCCCGGGAACTCGTCGCCGACCGGCTTCAGCACGTCCAGCGCCACGTCGACCAGGTGCAGAGCCTCCTCCACCACCAGTTGCCCCCGCGAGAGCTGCAGGAGGTCCTCCACCAGACGCGCCATGGTCCCCGTCACGCGCTGCGCGTCCAGCAGGTCGTCGCGGTTCTCGGGTCTGGCGCGCCGCACCGCGCGGTCCAAGAAGCCTCGCATGCTGGTCAGCGGCGTGCGCAGCTCATGACTGGTTTCCGCCAGGAACACGCGCTGCGCCGCAAGCGCCTCACGCAGCCGCTCCAGCAGCCCGTTGAGCGCGAACGTCAAGCGCCCAACCTCATCAAGCGGGCCGTCGTAACGAATCGGCTCCAGGTCATCCGGTCCAACCGTGGCGGCCAGGCGCGCCAGGCGCGAAATGGGCCTAAGCGCCGCCGCGGCTACGGCGTACCCCACGAACAGGCTGATGGCCACCACCAGCAGCGCCGCCACGAACAGCGTGCGCGACACCTCCGCCAGCACGGGCCCGATGTACGACGGGTCTATCAGCACCGCCACCACGCCGAGCTCGAACGGCGCTAGCGCCGCCTCCATCTGCTTACCCGCCACCAGACCGTTCCAGGACAGCGGCACCAGCGCTGCGGCCATCACGTCGGACGGCGGCAGCGCCGCGGTGGCGCTCTCGAACTCCGGCTGGCTAGCGGCCAGCAGCCGGCCCGCCGCGTCGTAGATCTGCAGGATCACGCCGCCGGTGGGACCGCCGAGGCCGGAAGCGCTGCCCTCGCCCGTCGAGTACAGCGCCGCCAGCGTGGTGGCGTCCTGCTTGATGGTGCGCCGCAGCTCCTCGTACAGGCCCGAACGCACCACCTGGTAAGCGATGAGCATTGTCAGCGCCCCCAGCACGGCCACGGCCGCCGCTGTGAGCAGCGCCACGCGCCAGGTGAGCGACACCCGCGGAGCCCGAACCAGCGCGGCCGGACGGCGCATCACTCAGGTCACGACTTCAGTGCGTACCCAACTCCGCGGATGGTGCGGATGACACCGTAACCACCGGCGTCACGCAGCTTGCCGCGGATGTTGGCGATGTGAACATCGACGACGTTCGACGACGGCGGAAGGTCCTCGCCCCACACGTTGTTCTCGATCTCCTTACGCGAGTAAACGCGCCCCGGCTGCCCCGCCAGGTAAGTGATGAGCTCGTACTCCCGAGGCGAGAAGCGGATCTCGTCCTCCGCCCAGAACACCTGCCTGCGCACCGGGTCAATCGTCAGGTCACCGATCTTCTGAGCCGAACCGAGGGTGCGCTTACGCAGCTGAACGTTCACGCGCGCCAGCAGCTCCTCCACGTGGAACGGCTTCGCCAGGTAATCGTCGGCCCCCGCGTTCAGCATCTCGACCTTGGTGCCCACCTCGTCGGCGGCGGTGAGGATGATGATGGGCGTGTCGCCCGTGTGGCGCACGCGCCGCGCGATCTCCTGCCCCGTCAGGTCGGGAAGGCCCAGGTCGAGGATCACCAGGTCCGGCTCGCTCTCCCGCACGGCGGAGAGGCCGCGGATGCCGCTATCGAACGCCAGAACCTCGAAGCCAGCGTCCTCCAACTCCCGCGTCAGCAGGCGCAGGATGTCCAAGTCGTCTTCAACGATCAAGATTCGCTTGCCAGTCACCGTTACTGGCTCCTTCCGAGCGGCAGATCCAACCAGATCTCGCGCTCCTGCAGCAACAAGGCCCTCAGCGACAAGGGCTCGCTCTCGCCCTCGTACAGGACTAGGATATCGGTACCAGCCTCCGACACGAACCCCTTCAACGCCGTCGCCCCACTCAGGGCCTCGGCCAGCGACGTGTCGTCCGCGTCCGGCGGGAAGATGAGGATACGCACCTCGGTGCCGGGCGGCGGCAACTCCTTGAACTTCAGGTAGAGACGCTCGACCTGAGCCGAGGCGTACACCGTGAACAGGTCGGCAGACATGAGCCTGACCTCGGTGCCGGCGGGCATGAGTGGCAGATGCAGCGTGAGCTGCCCGATGAGGAAGAGGTGTGTCAGTGCCATGTGGACCACGCGAACGCAGGTAAGGTATTCGTTCGCACCATGCAGCAATGGTAACAGCCGCCCGTGAACACACGGGACCGGCGGCTTCAGCGAGCCTTAACCTGCAGAACTCCGTGTGCCACGCGGAAGTGAACCACCTAACCGCACACCGCTTCCGGAAAAGGTCATCATACGGAGACTTGGTCGCCAACCCAGGCGAGTTACGAAAGGGACCTTATGTTCCACGACATGGGGGTAGTCGAGGCCCGGACGCGGAGCGCGCTTGCACCCGCTCTGGCCCTCCTCATGGCGCTGCTGCTGGCTTTCGGCAACGCTCAAGGGTTCGACGAGACCCGCTATTTCAACCAGTGCCAGCTCTTCGAGGCGCGCGGCGACCTCGAAACCGCGCGCCAGTTCTGCCTTAACGCGCTGCAGGTGCGGCCCGACTTCGCAGAGGCCGAGCTGGTCCTCGCCCGCATCGAGCTGGGGTTAGGTGACCCGACCAGCGCCGAGACGCGCCTGCGCCGCGTCCGCAACCGCATCGACACCGCCGAGCCGCTCGTGCTGCTCGCCCAGTCCGCGCTCGACCTGGACCGTCCGGGCGAAGCCGAGGGCTTACTGCAGGAAGCGCAGCGGCGCCTGGCCAGCGAAGCCAACGTAGAGCTCGAGGCCCGCGTTGCTGTGCTGTCCGGACAGATAATGCAGTCGCAGGGCCGGTACGACGAAGCGCTGGCCCAGTACGCCCGCGCCATCGCCATCGACCCGCTCAACGTCAGCTACCGCTTACTCGACGCCAACCTGCGCCTCAGGCTGCGCGACGCCGACAGCGCCGCGCGCCAGCTCAGCAGCTACATCCAGCTCACCGGCAACGACCGCGATCCCGACGTGCGTTCACTGCTCGGACGCGCGCTGTGGGCCCAGGGTGACCTCTCGGCCGCTTCCGGCCACCTGGCCACGGCGCACCAGCTGCGCGGGGCACGCAACGTCGAAGCCCAGGCCGCCGACCTGCGCGGCTTGGCCCTGATCTCGTACGCCGAAGGCGACTTCGCTGGCGGCGGCCTGGCGCTCAGGGAGTCGTTCAGGCGCGAGAACTTCACCAGCGCTCTGGCCGGCAACACGCTCCTGTGGGTGCTCCTGCTCCTGCTGGTGGTCGCGCTGCACCTCGTGGGCGAGAGCCGCATCTCGGCCTCGTCATCGCTCGAGGTCATCGAGGGACCGCAACCGTGGAGCGTGGGACAGATCTACGGCACGCTAATCACGGCGCTTCTCGTAGCGGTACTGGTCACGGTGCTCTACGGCCTGATCACCTTCGAGAACGTGCTGGCGCTGCTAACGCCCGGCGCCGGCGGCGACGCCACGGCCCTCTTCTTCCTCACCTTCGCGGTCATGCTGGCGCTCCTCTCATGGCGCCGCGTGCAGATGAACGGCCACGACGCCTACGAGGAACTGCTCGGTGACGCCCGCACCGTGCCGTACGGCATCGGCTGGGGCCTCCTGTTCCTGGGACTCACCATCGCGTACCTCTACTACCGCCCAGGCGGCGAGGCCCTCGGCGGCTTCTACGTCGACTTCCTCCAGGCGACCCCACTCGTGGTGGCCGCCGCGATACTCATCCCGCTGGCGGAGCTGTTCTTCCGCCCGTTCGTCATGGCGCCACTCAAGAAGCGCTACACGGCCCCCATCGCCACCGCGCTCTCTGGCGCGCTTTACGCCCTGGCGTTCGGGGT
>JBAYRM010000120.1:0-5957 GCA_041676665.1 Trueperaceae bacterium | reverse complement strand
GCAGCCCAGCGAACGGTCCACTGCCGTCGTGCTGCACCGCGGAGGTCTTGCCGTGCACCAGCCGCGCGGCCCGCACAACGCTGGCGCCGAACGCCTCGCCGATCGCCTGGTGGCCCAGGCACACGCCCAGCAGCGGCACGCTCTGCGAGTACTCCCTAATGACCGCCACCGAGTTGCCTGCCTGCGCCGGCGTGCACGGGCCCGGCGAAACCACGATGCCGTCCGGATCCAGCTCGGCAACGTCGCTCAACTCGAAGGCGTCGTTGCGCCACACGGTCACCTCCGCCCCCAGCTCCGCCAGGTACTGCACCAGGTTGTAGGTGAACGAGTCGTAGTTGTCTATCACCAGCAGCCGCGGCGCGCTCGCCACGGCGTCCGCCGCAGTGCCCTCCATCAGCCCAATCCCTCGGTGGCGAGCTCGACCGCGCGCCGCAGCGCGGCCAGCTTGTTCATGCACTCCTGCCATTCGGAAGCCGGGTCGGAATCGGCCACCACCCCCGCGCCGGCCTGCAGGTGCACCTGGCCGTCCTTGATCACCAGCGTGCGCAGCGTCAGCGCCATGTCCATGGCCCCGCCGAACGCCAGGTAACCGAACGCCCCGGCGTAAGGGCCGCGCCGCACCGGCTCGAGCTCGTCGATGATCTCCATCGCCCGCACCTTAGGCGCCCCGGAGGCCGTGCCCATGGGCATGGTGGCGGCCAGCGCGTCGAGCGGGGTGCGGCCCTCCGCCAGCTCGCCCACCACCTCAGAAACGATGTGCATGACGTGACTGTAGCGCTCGACGCGCATGAGGTCTGCCACCCTCACGCTGCCCGGGCGACTAACACGGCCCAGGTCGTTGCGGCCCAGGTCCACCAGCATCACGTGCTCGGCGCGCTCCTTCTCGTCGGCTAGCAGCTCGCGCGCCAGCGCCTCGTCCTCCGCCAGCGTGGCCCCCCTGCGCCTGGTGCCGGCGATAGGCAGCGTCTCGACCTTCACGCCGTTCGAGCGCACCAGGCTCTCGGGGCTGCTGGCCACCAACGTCAAGGGCCCAAGGTCGAGGTAGCCGAGGTACGGACTAGGGTTAACGCTGCGCAGCGCACGGTAGATGGCGAACGGATGCACGCCCAGCTCGGCGCTGAGCCGCACGCTAGGCACCACCTGAAACACGTCGCCCTGCCTTATGTACTCCACGGCGCGCTCCACAGCGGCCATGAACTCCTCACGCGACAGGCTGGGTGTGAAGTCGGTTAGCCGGCCCGCCCGGTCGCCCGGCACACCGGGGAGCGGGCCGCGCAGCCGCGCGTAGGCGGCGTCCACCAGTTCGCGTGCACGCGCCTCGTCGGCGGCGTCTCCAGCGGTGGCGGGCGCCACGATGAACAGCTTGCGTTTCAGGTGATCGAACACAACCAGCAGTTCCGGCTCCACGAACAGCAGGTCGGGCGCGCCTATGCGGTCCGGGTTGGCGTCCGGCAACCGCTCGTAGCGGCGCACCAGGTCGTAACTGGCGTACCCCACTGCTCCGCCCCAGAAATCCGGCAGCTCCGGCGCCGGCTCTACCTCGCGCACCACGCGCTCCCACAGGAAGCGCAGCGGGTCATCAGTTTGGTAGGTGCGCACCGAGCCGGCGGAGCTAACGGTGAGCTGGTCGCCGCGCGCTTCGAACCTCTGCCGCTGACCGGTGCCGATGAACGAGTAGCGCGCCACCCTCTCGCCCTGCTCCACGCTCTCGAGCAGGAACGACGGCGGGCCAGCGAGCTTGAGGTAGGCCGTGAGGGGCGTCTCGAGGTCGGCCAGCACCTCGCGGAACACCGGCCGAGTCGGCGCCGTCACAGTCAGCCCTCCTCCATCAGCCTCTCGAAACGTTCACGCGCCTCGGCGGCCTTGGCGCGCTCGCCGCGCGCCTCCCAGGTGTCGGCTAGGCCCTCCCAGGCGGCCTCGCTGTAAGGCTCGTGCTCGGTCATGAGCTGGTAGAGCATGGTGGCGTGAGGCAGGTCGTTGTCGATGAGCGCCTTCTCGGCGGCGGTCTCCAGCAGTGTCAGGTGCGACTCCTGCAGGTTGAGGCGAATTGAGTCAACCCACTGCGTGTCGAAGCCGGCCATGAAATGCCCGTCGTAAACGCGCGCGGCCTTCTGGAAGTCGCGCAGCTGACCGGTCTCGCGCGCCTTGACCGCCAGGCGGCGGTAGTTATCGACGTCGTAATCGATGCTGAACTTGTCGTGCAGGTAGTAGCGCCGGTTGGCGGACTCGACCAGTTCGCCGCCCATGACCTTGCGCAGGCGGTAGAGGGTGGTGTGGAAGCTGCTCGACGCCTTCGACTCGGTCTTGCCGGGCCACAGCGCCTCCGCCACCTCGAAGGTGGTCACGCCACTGCGGTGCTCCAGCAGGTAGAAGAGTAGCTCCAGCGCCTTCAGCGAATCCCAGTCGAGGCGTTCGCCGTCACGCAGCACCATGGGGTGCCCGAAGCCGTGCACGTTGACCACGCCGGTCAGCGGCTGCCGCAGCTCGGCCACGCGCCTGAGCCGCACCTCCACCGCTTCCAGCAGTTCGGCCTTCTGCACTGGTTTGGTCAGGTAGTCGTCGGCGCCTAGCGTCATGCCGCGCCGCATAGATGCACGGTCCTCTAGCGCCGTGAGGAACAGGAACGGCACGCCCCGCAGCTCGGGTATCTCGCGCACGTTGGCGTAGAACTCGAAGCCGTCCATGGGCGGCATCGACACGTCTGACACCACCACGTCGGGCCGCAGGCCGCCCTGGATCTCGCCCAGCGCCTCTATGGGGTCGTCGAAGGTGATGACGTCGTAGCCGGCGCCCTCCAGCGTCATCTGGCTGACCTTCAGCATGGCGGGTTCGTCGTCTACGACGAGCACGAGGGTGGTCGTCATCGACGAACGATACCCTCTGTAACCAGCGGCACGGTGTGAATGTTTAGGCGTCTGCGCTTCATGCATTCGCTCCGGTTCAGTCGCCCCAGCTGTCCGTGGTCTGGTAGTGCACCAGGGCGTTGTACTCGACGTTATTGCCGAGCGGTGAGCTCGAGAACTTGATGTCGACCACGATGTCGTCCTTATCGAGGGAAGCTAGAAAATCGTTGAGCCTCTGCTCGAAGATGTCGGGGCTCGTCGAGCCTACGAGTTTGACCTTTACCTCCACGGCTTGCCCTCCTGCCACGCGGGTGCTGTGAGTACGCCCAGCGCTCGCCCGCCAGGTAACAGGCCGCCGCGCCAGGTTCGCAAATCGTTGGCAGCATGATAACCACGCCGTGAGCCTGCTGTTAGCATGGAATTTCCTATGCCAGAGCAGTCGCCGCAGGGCGCCAAGCCTCTGCCTCTCAGAGAGGCGCTCATGTCGCTGGTTCAGCCGCTGGCCCGCAGGCTGGTAACGGCGCTGGCCGGCACCGCCGTTGCGCCCCACCACGTGGTACTCACGCACACGGCCATGGGGCTACTGGCGGCGTGGCTGCTGGCCGGCGAAAGCTGGTTCATGTGGCTGGCTGCGGCGCTGCTGCTGCAACTCAAGAGCTTGCTCGACAACGTGGACGGCGGCCTGGCGCGCGCCACCAACCGGGTAACCCGCATGGGCCGCTACCTCGACACCCTCATGGACCTGGTGGTGAATGCCGCGCTGTTCGTCGCGCTCGCGCAACACGGACCGGGCTGGCTGGCGCTAGCCGCGTTCGCGGCACTGACCCTGGTTCTGAGCGCCGAGTTCAACGCCATGCGGCGGCATCTGGAGGAGCACGCACCGGCTGGCCCGGCGCCTCTCGCAGAACCTGTTCCGCCCGGCGCGGACCCGGCCACGTTGCGGCTGCTCGAGGGCGCGTACGGCCTGATCCTGGCGCCTCAGGACCGCCTCTTCCGGCGCCTCGACGAGCAGCTCTTCGCACGCGCCAGCGGCAAGGCCTGGTCAGTAGCGGCGCCCCTGGAGCGCCAGCGCTGGACCGACCGGTTCAGTATCGCCACCCTGGTGAACCTGGGGTTAACCACGCAGATGCTCGTGCTCGGCACGTGCGCGGCCCTCGGGCTACCGTACGCTTATGTGGTGCTGGTCCTCCTCCAGGTCCCTTACGTGCTGCTGGTGCAGGCGGCGCGCTTGCGGCGCTACCGCGCGGCGGCGGGCACATGACGCCTGACTCCCACCCTGCGGCTAGCCCCACCCTCAGCGCCCGCGCCCGCGAGATGCGCGAAGCCAACCCGCCCAGTGCCAGGAAGGCAGCGCTGGTTACGGGCTCCGCTAGAGGGGTGGGGGCGGCAGTGGTGCTGGCACTGGCCGCCGACGGTTACGACGTGGCGGTGCATTACAGGCGCAGCCAGCAAGCTGCGCAGCGGGTCGCCGAGCAGGCAAGAGCGCTTGGGGTTAACGCCGTGCTCCTGGCAGGCGACGTCACCGACGAGCGCGAAGCGCGCGCCCTGGTCGACGACACTCACGCCGTGTTCGGTCGCCTCGACGTACTGGTTAACAACGTCGGCGATTACCACCACGGTCCGCTGTTCGAGCTCTCGGCGGAGCGCTGGCACGAGATCCTGGCCAGCAACCTGCACAGCACGTTCTACACGTGCCAGCGTGCCCTGCCCTACCTGCGGGCGGCGCCAGGCGGCGCCCGCATCGTTAACCTGGGCTACGCCGGCGCCGAGATGCTGAAGGGGCGCCCCAACATCGCCGCCTACCTGGTTGCCAAGACGGGCGTCATCGTGTACTCCAAGTCGCTGGCGCTGGCCGAGGCGGGGTCGGGCGTGACCGTTAACGTGGTGAGCCCGGGCGTGCTCGAGAACAGCGAAACCAAGCCGCTGAAAGAGCTGCCCATGGGCCGCACCGGCACGCTGACCGAGCTGGTAGCGGCCGTGCGTTACCTCCTGTCGGACGAGGCGGCGTACACGACCGGCGTCACCATCGAGGTGTCCGGCGGCTGGAACCTCTAAGCCAGCGCCGCGCTACCATTCAGCCATGGCCACCCGCCGAGGTGCACAGGACCAGCAGGCGCAGCCTTCGCTGTTCGGCGACCAGCTCACCGCGGCTGGCGAACCGAAGCTGCCGCTCACCGTGCTGGTCGACGGCAACGCGCTGGCGTACCGCTCGTACTTTGCGCTCAAGCGCCTCTCTACCTCTACTGGCGTGCCGACCAACGCCGTGTACGGCTTCGTGCGGGCGCTGCTCGACCTCATGCGCGCGGCCGGACCGGAGGCGCAGGTGGCGGTGGCGTTCGACGCGCCGGGCCGGACCTCGCGCGCCGAGGAGTACCCCGAGTACAAGGCGCAGCGGGCGCCCATGCCGACCGACCTGCCGCAGCAGCTGGGTGTGATCAAGCACCTGCTGGACCTGCTGGGTGTGCCGCGCATCGAGAAGTCAGGCACCGAAGCCGACGACCTGCTGGCCACCCTTACCGCGCGTGCTGTTGGGGCGGGGCGCCGGGTCGAGCTGGTGACCAGCGACCGCGACGTGCTGCAGCTCGTGAGCGACAAGGTCAGCGTGCGCAGCCCCGACAGCCGCAAGCTCATAGGCCCGGCCGAGGTCGAAGCCAAGTACGGGGTGCGGCCCGACCAGTGGGTCGATTACCGGGCCCTCACCGGCGACGCGTCCGACAACATCCCCGGGGTGGCCGGCATCGGCCCGACTGCCGCACGCAACCTGCTGCAGCATTACGGCACGCTCGACGCCCTGCTGAACGACCTGGCCAGCGCTAAGGCGGGGCGACAGGCCCAGCTCATCGAGGACGAACGCGAGAAGCTGGAGCTTTCGCGCCGCCTCTCGCGCTTGGAAGACGGTGTGGAACTACCTGCTGGCTTCGACCTCGCGCGTAACCCCTTGAAGGCGGAGGAGCTGACCGAGCTGCTGCGCAGCTTGGAGTTCGGCAGCGTCATGCGTGAGCTCGGGCTGACCAACGCGGTGGAGTACACGGCTGCGCCGTTCGCTGACCTGCAGGCGCGCTTGCGATCGCCTGACACGAGCCAGGGTCACGCGTGGTCGTACGGCTTCGTGCT
>JBAYRM010000119.1:0-5969 GCA_041676665.1 Trueperaceae bacterium | reverse complement strand
TTGTGGTGGTAGAAGCGCCGGTCCTCGTACGCCAGCAGCATGGCCAGGTAACGCTCGTCCACCGATTCCGGCGCCACGCGCAGGCGCCACACGCCGTTACCCACCGTGAAAGCGCGCAGCAGGCGGCCGTCTTGCGCTAGCACCTCAACCGAAGTGGCTGGTGTTAGGGGCGGCAGCTCCGTGACGTCTACCCAGCGGTCCCACCCGAGCCACGCGGCCGCAGCCAGCAGCGCCAGGCTGAAGGCTGCGACCAGGGTCCGGCGTGGCCTGCTGCGCACGGTTCGGTAGACCCTTACTGCCCGATGACCAGCCGCCCCGCCTGGCCCACGGCCCGGTTGGTGGGCCGGTAGGCGTCCTCAACCAGCGGCGCAGCGTGGTGGAACTCGCCTGGCGACACGGCGCGCACGAAGTACGCCACCCGCAACGGCTCCAGCGCGGTCCAGCGCACGGCGGTCACGAACCGGTCGGCGCGCGCCTCCGTCATGTCGGGACCGGAGTGCACCTGCAGCCAGTCCAGCGCACGCACGTCGCCGCTCCGCAGCACGTTCGGGTTGTCGATCTCGAAACCGGCCGGCAGCGGGTCCTCTATCATCAGCAGCCCGCCCTGAACGCCGCGCTGAGGCACCACCTCGAGCACCACCACCAGGCGGTCGCCGGCCCGAAGGGCGGTCAGGTCGGCGAGCTCGCCAGCGGCCGTGTACAGCGTGCGGGTTATGGAGTAACCCACTCCGCCCGCTGCCGGCGGGGTCACTGGAACGCCGCTGGTCGTGACCGTGAGCGTCACCACCTCGCCGCCGACGTTGGTTACCTCGAGCGGCTCGCCCGCCAGGCGCCTGACGGCGTTGCCCGGCAACGGTTCGCCGTTCAGCTCGAGCATGCTGGCCTCGGCGCCGAGCGCCACCGCCGCCCGCAGGACCCAGGCGGCCTCCTGGCTGGAGCGGTAGCCGCTACCCAGTTCGGTGGCCACCAGGCCCGTGAGCCTGCCCCGGTCCACCGCGCCGCTGCCGGCCTCGGTTGCCAGCGCCAGCACCCCGGCGCGGTCGCGCAACCGCGTGCCGAAGTCGGCACGCCAAGAGTTGTCCTCGGCGTTCGCCAGCGCCAGGCGCTCGGCTTGAGCGAACATGGTCTCGCTGCGACCGCGCTCGCCGTAGGCGGCCAGAGCCGCGCCTAGTTGGGCGGCAGCCAAGGGCGTGTCGAACCGCTCCGGCAGAACGTCGGCGTGATAGCGCAGGTCGCCTATCGCTGCCTCACCAGCCTGGGCCAGGACGTAGAAGGCGTAGGCGTAACCCGCCGCCCCGTCGGACATGGAGCCAGCGCGCGCCAGTTGGTTGCGGAGGTTATCCAGCGCCGTCCGAATGGCCGCCGCTGGCACCACGGCGCCATGCGCCTCAGCCCGCAGCAGCGCCTCGGTCGCGTAAGCGTCGAGCCACACGTCGAAGCCGCCCGGGTACCACTGCCCGAAGCTGCCGTTACCGGCCTGCCGGGTCAGCAGCCGGTCCACCAACTCCTGCACCCGCGCGGCCAGGTCGCCGCGCTGCACCAGCCCCATGTCGATCACCGCTTCGGGCGTGAGCAGCAGGGGCAGCAGGCTCGAGGCCAACCTCTCGGTGGAGCCGTAACCGTAACCGGTCAGGCGCAAGACCTGCCCCGGCACGTCCAGGGCTGCCCCGCGACCGGCGGTGAGCACGGCGCTGGCGGTACCGGGCCGCAGTCCAGCCAGGGCGTCGTCGTCGAGTACGAAAGTGCGACCGGGCGCCAGCTCCACCTGTTCCGTGCGCGTGGTGGCGGGATCAGTGTGCAACACGCTGAGGCGCAGCTCGCGCCGCACTTCCACCCCGTCGGGAGTTGTCAGCGCCACCGTGTACACGTGATCGCCGAGCTCGGTGGGCGCCAGCCGCAGGTCGAGCACGGCACGCGAGCCGGCCGCAACCTCCACCGTGGCGGGCACGTTAGCCAGGCCGTGGCCCTCTACACGCAGCTGCATGCTGCCAGCCGCACCGTCCACGTGCGTGAGCTCGAGGCGCAGGCGGCTGATGTCGCCCGGCGTTAAGAAGCGCGGCAGGCTGCCCTGCACCACAACGGGGTCGCGCACCAGCACGTCGGCTTCGGCCTCCCCTACGGCCGTGTCGGTCCACACCACCGCCATGAGCCGCACGGCGCCGTTGAAGGCGGGCAGCTCGAACGTGACCTCGGCGTTACCCCCCACCAGTTCCACGGGGCCTGAGAAGAGCGCTACCAGGTCCTCGGTTGGAACGGGTCCGGTGCTCATATCGCCAGCCGCGTCGCCGCCCGAGCGCACGTCGCCCAGGGCGCCCTGCCGGGCGTCGATGAGGCGGCCGTACAGGTCTCGAATGGCCACGCCCAGCCGCCGCTGACCGAAGTAATGCTCGCTGGGCTCGGGCGACCCGAAGCCCGTGAGGTTGAGGATGCCCAGGTCAACCGCGGCAACCGTGGCGTAGGCGGGGCCCTCCACACCGGGCGCCTCCAGCGTTACGGTCAAAGCCTGTCCGGAGCGCAGTTCGGCGGGCGCCGCCAGTGCCACGTTCAGGTGCCTGGCGCCAGGGTCGACCTCCGCGTGCGCCAGCCCCAGGCTGCGGGCGGGCAGATGCTCCGGGCCGTCCGACGGCCTTATCAGGCTGGCGGTCACGTAGGCGCCCGCGCCCCACTCGTCGGTAACGGGCAGCTGCACCGTTGTCTCGCCCGCCACCTCTACAAGCTGCATGTGCACCACGCGGTCCGCCAGGACGGTCACCAGCGCCACGCCGGGTTCGCTTGGCAGGATGCGCAAGGTAGCAGTGTCGCCAGGGGCGTAGGTCTCGGCGTCCAGCGACACCTCGAGCAGGTCGGGCATCTCGCGCGCGGCGTCGGTGGCGAACCAGCCTGCGGAGAAGCTCACCGAGGCGCTAATGTGCGGCTGGCCCACGTGCACCACGCGCAGTTCGTAACGGCCCCAGGTCACCGGAACGCTCACGGTGGCTGGCGCTTCACGCGCCGCTACGGTGCCTTCGGCAACGCGTTGCCGCTGCGTGACCGGCTCCCAGTACCACCTGCTGCCGTACGAGTACCACTGGTAGGTGGTCTCCACCCGGTCCACCAGCCAACTGAGCTCGGCGTTGCCCGCGTTGCCGTCGGGGTTCACAAGCACCAGGTCGAACTCGGCCTCCGCACCCTCGGGCAGCGTGCCCTCGAAGCCGGAGCGGATGCCTATCACGCCGGTGGTTGGCCTCAGGTTGCGCGTCAGGGTGCGCTCTACCGGCCGGGAGGAGCCGTCGAGTACGGTGGTCTCTACCGACATCACGTAAGGCACGGGATCGAGCTCCAGCCGCTCGAGCGGCAGCGCTACCTGCACCAGGCCCTGCTCATCGGTCAGCAGGCCGGCGGGTAAGGAGCGCATCTGCGCCGCGGCGCTCCGGTCGCCCTGGCCGAAGCTGAAGCCCGGCCAGCCGGGCAGGCTGCTGGTGCCGGTTATGCGCACGCTGCCGGTAACGGTCATGCCCGCGGCCGGCGCACCGAACAGGTGCCGCGCGGCGACCTGAAGGCGCGGGGCGGCGGCTGCGACCACCAGCGCTTCGTCGGACGCCTCGCCCACTAGCGCCAGTTCCACGTCTATGCGCTCTGGTACGAAGTCCTCTACCAGCACGGTGGTTACGGCCAGGGGCGGCGCCGATTTATCGACCAGCGCCTCCACGCGCCAGGCGCCGCGAGGCACGTTGGCGCCCAGTGGCAGCTGCAGCACGTAACCGCCCGCCTGGTCGCCGGTAGCCAGCTCCTCGCTGTACTCCACGCCGTCGGGGCGCAGCAGGCGCACGGTGAGCGGCAGTCCACTCACCGCCGCCGCCCTTGCGTCGCGCAGCAGCACGGTGAGGTGAATGCTCTCGCCGGGCCGGTAGGCCCCGCGGTCGGTGGTCATGAACACGTCTATGGGGCCGGGAGCCTCGCGCCCAGCTACGCCCCGGTCGGTCAGGTCGAACTCTGGGTCCTCTAGGGAGATGACCGTGAAGTCGTCGTCGCTCTCGACCAGAACGGCTGCCGGCGCCGCGTTACCGCTGCCCAGCGCCAGCGCGGCCGCGAACTGCACATGGCCCTGTTCGTCGGTAACGTCCTCGCCTAGCACCCGGTTGGAGCGCGCCAGCAGCGCCACCCGCAGGCCGGGCGCGGGCTGCGCGTCGGAGAGCCTCTGCACCACCACGTGAACGCCGTCGTTGCCGGCCAGCGTTGTAACACCCAGGTCCGACACCAGGAACCACTGCATGGCCTGCGCCACGGAGCCGTCCTCGTTTCCGGCTACATCGGCGCGCAGCACGTACACGCCCGGCGCCAGGTCGCCCGCCTCGGCCAGCGGCAGCTGCGAGGTGGTGGTCTGGTTCAGCTCACCATCTAAGAACGCCTCGCCGCGCCACACTTGCTCGGCCATGAGCTGCTCGAAGCGGTCGCCCTCCCAGCCGCTCATGGCGCGCAGGAAGTCGCCTTCACGGATGGTTGCAACGAGGTTGCGGTCGGAAACGCGCAGGAGCGAGAGCAGTAGATGATCCGCGTTGACCGTCTCGACCGGCAGGCTCCTCGGCCCGGCTGCGGGCAGAACGTAAGCGCGGCCGGGGAAGCGCACCATGGGGTTGCGGTCACGCACGTAGGCGGTTACTGGCACGTCGGTCGGGATGGAGTCGCCGTCGAGGCTGGGTAGGCCCGCGCGGATGACCAGCGAGTAGGTCTCGCCGAACTGCACGCCGCTTACGCACAGTTGGCTGCCCTCTACCTCCACTGCCAGCGCCTGGTTGGAGCGCTGCACGAAGCGCGAGTAATCCTCGGTCGGGTCCAAGGCGGAGGAGAACCACACGCAGATCCGCGGTGCGGCGGAGGTGGTCTCCACGTCGTTGCGCAGCACGCGGAAGCCGAACCGTTCACGTAGCCGCGTCAGCTCTTCGCCGGCGCTACCCGGGGCTATCTGGTCGGCCAGGCGTACGGCCGCCAGCGCCTCGGCCCCCCTCGAGTTGCCCTCCAGGGCGAGCGCCATGATCATCAGCGCCTCTGCACGCTCGGGTTCGGGGAGGCGCAGCGCAGCGTTGGTGGCCGCGCTGATGGTGCGGCGCCGCAGGTCGAAGGTCATGTTGCTGGAGGCCACGGCGAGCGCCCAGCGCGCCCGCGCGTGCGCCAGCCAGGCGTGCCCGCTGTCGGCCACCGTGACCGCTGCGCCGGTGGAGGTCACGGCCTGCACCACGTCCTGACGGCTGGCCAGGTCCAGCCAGTACGCTTCGCTTTCCAGCTCGGCCTGGTAGTTCTCGGCCATAGCGTCGGCCTGCTGCCGGGCCAACTGGAAGTCGAACTCGTCGAGGAAGTCGAGCGTCAAAGCCGTGTCACGCGCGCGCTCCAGAAGCGCAGGGCTGCGGTCCGATACGAAGCCAGATACGGCGTCTACGTAGCCTTGCGTGGCCTGCGCCGCGTCCTTGAGGAAGCACGCGCCGTTGCGCTGGTTGAAGGTGAAGGCCGCGCAGTCGCCGTCGGCCAGGCACGCGGCGTGGCAACGCTGCAGGGTGATGTCGAAGATGCTCCTGATGTCGTTACCGGGCACGTCGATGTTGCTGGCGGTGGTCGCGAAGCGCTCAGGTACCGGAGCAGTCTGCGCCCAGCCTGCGCCGAGACCACTCAACAGCGTCAGGACCAGTACGAGCGCCCGCAGGCTGTGAGCGACGATGCGGCCCGAACGCGGGGTTACATCGGGGTTGCCGCCAGGCCATTGGCGCGCTGGTCTAGTAGACGAAGCTCGGCTGACTGTAGGCATCGTTGGCCCCCATGAATGGAATAAAGGCAGGCTAGCACGCGGTAGTTGACCATCTCCGGGCGGTTGGGCAGGCGCGTCAGACGGGCCGCGCCTCCAACCATTTGCGCGCCATGCGCCTGATCTCGAAGTAGTGCCCCGACTCGTGCTCGAGGAGGTGGAACACGATCCAGGCGGGGGTAACGGCGTAATCCTC
>JBAYRM010000118.1:0-5973 GCA_041676665.1 Trueperaceae bacterium | reverse complement strand
TCGCCGCTGGGGTGCCGGCGTCTGTGCTGGCGACTCCGCCCGTTGCGGGCGTCTCTTCAGGTGTGGTGACGATGCCGTTGACTGTTGTGCCCGTGGGCGGTACAGGGGCGCCGGTGAGGGGCGAAGCTACGCCTGGAGCGGTGGTCGCGGGGGTAGTGGCCGGTGTGGCGGCGGGCGTGGGGCTCGCTTCGACCGGGTCGTTCTGCTGGAAGAAGTTGAGCCAGAAGAACCCGGCCGCTGCCAGCAGTAGGACGGCGATGAGGATGCGAGCGGTGCGAGATAGGGCCATGAACTATTGCTCCCCTGGGTCGCTACCGGTGAAGACGTAGACGGTGAAACCGAAGTCGGAGTTGATGAGCGGGTTAGAGGAGGTGTTGTCCTCGAGGTTGAGGCCCACGCGCTGGATCTTAGCGAAGCGCTGCATGCCTTCGAGCCGCGAGAGGAAGTCCATGGTCTGCTGGAAGGTGCCCTGCAGGTTGATCTGGAACCCGATCGGCCGCACGTCCTGCACGTTCTCGGAGGCGTTGGCCTGCCCGAAGCCGTTGACGATCATGTCGGAGTTGAGAGCAGAGACGCGCAGGGCGTCTATGAGGCCCGCTACGTCGCTCTCGCGCGGGAGTTGAGCGAGGAACTCGCGCCGGTCCTGCTCGAGCTGAGCTACAGCCAGCCTCAGGTCGGGCAGGTTGCGCCGCGCGTCCTCGCCGCGCCTTATGTCGAGGTCCAGGCGCGCGATGTCGTCTTCGAGCTGCGTGATGCGGTCCTGGGTGGGCTGGTACATGTAGAAGTACCAGAGCACTCCAACGAGGAGCGACAGGACGATCATTATGATCGCGATGTCGCGCTGACGCAGCTTGCGGAGGCTGAAACCGTTGCGCGTCATTCGCGGCTCCCCTCAACCGCGCCCACCGTGAGCGAGTAGTTGAACAGCTCGTCTTCACCTTGGCGCTGGGCGTTCTGGAACAGAACACCGTAGTTGTTGGAGCCTTCCAGCGCGCGGATGAACTCGGCCAGCACCTCGGCGTCGACCACCGAGCCTGACACGTCCATCTCGGCTATGACCGGCCGGCCCTCATAGCGGTTGGGGTCGGCGCGTGGCGGTACTACGCTCTGCATGGAGAGCGAGGTGAAGTCGATGACCGGGGCCTCACCGCTACCGGCGGGCAGCGTCTCGAGCAGACCCGAGATCTCGCTGGTCCACACGATGTTGTTCTGGCGCACCGACTGCGCCACCGATATCAGTTGATTCAGCTGCTGCTGCCGCGATATGAGGTCGCGCTGCTCGCGGAGGAACGGCTGCAGCAGCGCCAGCTGGTCCTCGCGGGCGAGCTTCTCGCGCTGCAGGTTGTTGGCGGTGGTGTTAGCGAAGTACTGCATGCCGCCGGCAATGGCCAGCACGAGGATGGGGAAGAGCACGGCGAGAACGCGCCAGTAGCCGGGTTCGCGTACCCGGCGCAGGTTCTTGGGGAGCAAGTTGATGTTAATCAAGGCCGGCCACCCCTCTCAGCGCCAGGCCGAGCGGTACGGCGAACTCGGGCCCTATGCGGCTGAGGTACTGCGTGTCGAAGCGGTTCTCGTCGACCTGCACGCTGAGCCATGGATCGCCAAGCTCGACCTTGAAGCCGAGCGAGTCGCCGATGGCCTCGGGCAGGCCGCGCAGCTTAGCGCCACCGCCGGTGACGATCATGCGGCTGATAAGAGCGTCGCCCGACTGCACCCTGAAGAACTCAAGCGACCGCCTGATCTCGGTGGTGAGTTCCACCAGCACGGGGCGCAGCGCGTCGTACACGCGGCTGGGCGAGAACTGCTCGCGCTTGGCGTCGAAGTTGAGGAGGTCCTCCTCGTCTTCTGTGGGCACGGTGGCGGTGCCGTACTCGAGCTTCACCTCTTCGGCGGAATCGAAGTCTAGGCCGAACGCGCGCTGAATGGCGGCGGTGAAGTCGTCGCCCGACACGTTGATGTTGCGGTTCATGAGCACGCGCTGACCGCGGACCAGGGTCACGGTGGAGCTGCTGGCCGCGATCTCGAGCACCACCCCGACCTCGTTGCCCTCGGTGAAGTTCTGACCCGAGAGCGTGGTCTTGGTGAGGTGCTCACCGAGCAGCGAGCCTTTGAGGGAGCGCAGTAGGGCGAACGGGCGCACGTCTATCACGTGCGGCTCGAGGCCAGCCTGCTTGAGGTACTCGACCTGTTGTGAGACCTCGTCGAGACGCGAGGCGGCGATGACCACTTCTAGCTGGCCACCCTCCTCCACGTCCTCCGGGTTATCGAGGACGAAGTAATCGAGCACGACCTCGTCGATAGGGAACGGTATGTACCGCTCCGCTTCCCACCTGATGGCCTCGTCGAGTTCGGCGATGGTCATGCGTGGAACGTGGATGTTACGCGTGATGGCTTGCCGGTTGCTGACCGCCGTTACGGTGTAACGCCGTTGAATACCGGCGTCATGGAACAGCGCCCGGATCTCGTCCACCAGAGCACCAGGGTCGGTGACCTCGTCCTCCGTGATGATGCCGGGAGGCATGGGCCGCACCGCCAGGGCCCCCAAGGTAGGCGGGTTGCCGGCGCGAAGTTCCACCACCTTCAGCGCGCTGGTCCCGACCTCGAGGCCGACTGCCTCGATCTTGGGACTTAGCAAGCGAGACATCCGCTCGCGCAATGAGGCCATAGCTCCTCCTCTAAGTAAATCAGGCGGAGTCTATCACGGCCCCTTCGCCCTCCTACGTGAAAAATTCCAAGCTGGCGCGTGAGGGTAAGCCGAAGTGTATGGCGTTTTTCACGTTCTGGCGGTAATCGGTGATTGTTAGAAAGATGAGCCTGAGGTAATAACTGGAGTTACGCGCTCATCTTCAGCCTGTTCGGCCGCGGTGCTAACCGGTCGGCGTGCCCTTGGCCAGGTCGTTGAAGCGCACGTGCGCGTTGTGGAACTGCAGCTCCACCTGCCCGGTCGGGCCGTTGCGTTGCTTGCCGATGATGATCTCGGCGATGCCGTGCTTCTCGCTATGCGGGTCGTAGTACTCGTCGCGGTAGATGAACGTGACCAGGTCTGCGTCCTGTTCGATGGCGCCCGAGTTATGCATGACAACGCCGTCGGCCAGCCACGAAGCCGGGCCCGGTACGGTCAGGTCGAACACCGGCTGGTCACCGACGCTGGTAACGCTAACGATGGTGTCCCAGTACAGGTCGGAAGTTGCGATGTCAGCAAGTTGCTCGTCATTCAAGATGGCCGCGTAGGAAGCTACGGTGCTCCGCGAGGGGGAGAAGCCGAAGTGCGAGCTGCCGCCGTACGACGTTCCCCGGGCCACAGCCAGCGCGCGAGTGCTGACACCTGTCGCCCGTGCGGACGCCCGCACGAGGTCAAACACTTCCTGCGGCACTGTGTCGCGGTTGGGGTTGGGTTTCACGCCCTCAAGGGCGCGCGCCAGGCGCTCGGCTTGCGCCGCCCTGGGGCCGAAAGCTCCAATGTCGGACAAGAAGCGCAGCTGCTCCTCGGATCCGGAGACGTCGACGGTCCACACACGCTGGCTGCCGGTTGGCGCCTTCAGCTTCGCGACTATCTCGAAACGCAGTAGCAAGGCAGCAACGTCCTCGGCCAAACCACCGCTCGCAGTAGCGAAGAACACCCGGTGCGACCCACGCTGCTTTTCGCTCCGAACATGGATGCAGCCGTCCGTAGCCCACAAGTGCCTCAGCAGGAGCGCCTGTTTTGGCTTTGGCAAGCGGAACACCGCGTCGGGGAGTCGCTTCTCATGGGAGCGTTGCCCCTTCAGGTAAGAGCCGTCACCAACAAGCTGACCAAGCAGCGCCACCTGTTCCTCGGGCATGTCGAAAGTCGGCTGTACTTCAGGTAGACGGCGGGCGATGGCGACGCGGCTGCCGGGCGCTAGTTGCTCTAGTCGCTGCCAGCCGTCGAAGCTGAACCAGAGGTGCTTCGCGGTGGTGCGGCGCACACGGCCGCTGGCAAGTCGCACCTCGAAGACCTCGCGCTGGCCCACGGGCCACACCTTGTCGCTGGTGGCTGTGATGAGCTTGCCGGAGGGATCCATGGCCACCAGCTCGGGCTGCTGCCCGACCAGCGTCTGGATGGGGGCGCGTGTGCCGTCGGCCAGGTTCACCAGGGTATCGCCGGTGACGCACTCACGCAGGTCAGAGAGCATGGGCCGCTTGTTCGGCCGCGACTCGACTGCACGCGAAAGCTGCGATAGCACCAGCACCGGCACGTCGAGTTCGCGGGCGAGAGCCTTGAGCCCGCGCGAGATGGCGGAGATCTCCTGCTGGCGGTTCTCGCTCTGCGCGCGCATGGAGCCCGACATGAGCTGCAGGTAGTCGATGATCAGGAGGTCGAGGCCGTGCTCGGCCATGAGCCGGCGAGCGCGCGAGCGCAGTTCCATGACGGTCATGTTGGCGTGATCGTCGATGAACACGCGGGCCTCTGACATGCGGCCTGCGGTGTCGGCCAGGCGCTGGAAGTCGCGCTCGGACAGCTGCCCGGAGCGCACGCGGCTCATGTCGACGCGCGCCTCGGAGCATAGCATGCGCTGCACCAGCTGCACGGCAGACATCTCGAGCGAGAAGACGCCCACGGTGGCCTTCTCGCGCAGCGCGGCGTTGAGCGCGATGGTGAGCGCGAACGCGGTCTTACCCATGCTGGGGCGCGCGGCCAGCACGTTGAGGGTGCTGGGTTGCAGGCCGCCGGTCATGTTGTCGAGCTCGCTGAAGCCCATGCGCAGGCCCGACACGGGGTTGGGGTTGGCGAAGCGGTCGTTGATGTCGGCGAACGTTTCGGTGACTAGCGTGTTCATGCCCTCGAAGCCGGTCTTGCGCTTGACGGTGGCGATGTCGAAGATCGACTTCTCGGCTTGGTCAAGCACGTCTTCTATGGGTTGAGCCTGGTCGAAGGCGAGCTGCATGATGCGGCCACCGGCGCCGATGAGGTCCCGCAGCGTGGCCTTCTCGGTGACTATGCGGGCGTAGCTGTCGGCGTAGGCGGCTGTGGGCACGCTGTCGGCGATGCCGATGAGGTACGCGACGCTGCCGACCGACTCGAGGTCGCCGCCTTGCCGCAGCTCCTCGGTGAGGGTTACCAGGTCGATCGGTTCGCCGCGCCTGTGCAGGCGCTCCATGCCCCGGAAGATCTTGCGGTGCGCTTCCTTGTAGAACTGCTCGGCGGTCAGCGTTCCCTCGAGCTGGGCGTAGACCTCGTTATCGAGCATGATGCTGCCCAGCACGCTTTGTTCGGCTTCCTGGCTGTTCGGTGGGGTACGGCCTTCCACCCGGCAATGCTACACCGGGGCGCCCGGCCAGGCGGACGTCCGGCGGGTGGCGCGGCCAACGGTTAGGTGGTAGCCGCGCAGGGCTCGGCCTAAACCCAGAGTAGATGGGTGGCGGACAGTGCCGCGGCCCGAAGCGTAGTTACAATACGTAGCCATGGACACGGTGCTCGTCTGGGTCGTCTCACTCATCCTCGCCTACATCATCGGCTCGCTGCCGCTGGGGGCGTGGTTGGTGCGCGCCGCGTCCGGCTTCGACCCGCGCGACGTGAACCCGCACCTGCTCGGGGTCGAGAACGTTTACAAGCTCGTGGGTCCCGTGGTGGCGGTAAGCTCGTTCCTGCTCGACATCTTCAAGGGCCTCGTGGCCGTCATGGTCGGCGCGCTGGTGGCCATGTGGAGCGTCGGGGTTCCGCCACTGACACTTGATCCCCTGGCCGGTCTAACACTCAGCCTGCCTGGCGGCTTCGCCGGCTTCTTCAGCGCCGCCGCTAATGCTCCTGAGGCGCTGGGCGCGGCGGCCGGCATGGCGTTCTTCGGTGTCCTTCTCGGTCACCTGCACCCGGTTCCACTGAGGGGCCTGGTGTCGGTACCGCGCGGCCGCGGCAACGGCGTGGTGGTGGGCGCCCTCGCCGCCCTGTTCGGGCTTGGTGCGCTGCCGTTCTGGCTGGGTGCGCTGGCCATCGCTGTTTACGCCGCCGTTCTG
>JBAYRM010000117.1:0-6019 GCA_041676665.1 Trueperaceae bacterium | reverse complement strand
CGCCCCCAATGAGCTGCTTCAGTGGAAAGCCGTTCTCCTTGGCCTCTGACACGCTGTTCGCCTCCCTGACGCGGCTGCTGGTGCGGGCCAACCCGGGGCTCCGCACGCGCGCACGCGTTCTCTCTCACTGTCGTTACTACCTTCGTATCACGCCGCGCGGAGCTTGGCCACCGCGGCAGCGACTGCCTCCTCCAACACCGCGAGACCCTCGTCTATCTCGGCGTCGGTCAGGTCGAGGGGCGGCAGGAGCCTGATGCAGTTGGAGTGAAGCCCCGCACGGATGACGATGAGGCCGCGCGACAGCGCCTGCCTGGTTATCTCGAGCACCAGGTCGGGGTGCGGCTTCTTGCTGTGGGCGTCAGTCACGAACTCGATGGCCAGCATGGGGCCCATGCCGCGCACCTCGCCGGCGTTGGTTTGCGCGGCGGCTATGCGTTCGAGCCCGGCCCGCAGACGCTCGCCGACCGCGCGGGCGCGGGCGAGGAAGCCCTCGTCGGCGATGACCTTCAGCGCCTCCAGCGCCGCCACGCACGCCAGCGGGTTGCCGGAGTAGGTGCCGCCGAGGCCGCCGGGATGCGGTCCGTCCATAATGTCGGCGCGGCCCACCACCGCCGAGAGCGGCATGCCGGCCGCCAGCGACTTGGCGGTGGTGACCAGGTCAGGTATCACGCCCAGTTGCGGCGCGGCCCAGAGCTGACCGGTGCGGCCCATGCCGGACTGAACCTCGTCGGCCACGAGCACCGCGCCGCTCTCGTCGGCTATCTGCCGCAGGCGCTGCAGGAAGCGCGCGGGCACCGGCACGAAGCCCGCCTCGCCCTGCACGGGCTCGATAACGAAAGCGGCCACGGCGCTCGGGTCCACCTGCGACACCATGGCCTTGTCCAGCCCCTGGATGGCGAGGTCAACCGCCTGCTCCTCGCTCATGCCGGCGGGGCGGCGGTACAGGTCCGGGAGCGGCAGGCGGTAGATCTCGGCCGCGAACGGCCCGAAGCCCTTCTTGAAGAGCCCGTACTTGCTGGTCATGCCGAGCGTGAGGTTGGTGCGGCCGTGGTAGCCGCCCTCGAACACCACGATGGCCTGCCGACCGGTGTAGGCGCGGGCGATCTTGACGGCGGTCTCCAGCGCCTCGGCGCCCGAGTTCAGCAGTACGGCCTTCTTCGGGAAGTCGCCGGGGGCTAGCTCCACCAGCCTCTCGAGCAGCTCCACGAACGGCTCGTAAGTGCCCACGATGGCGCACATGTGCACCAGCTTGTCGGCCTGCTCCTGCATGGCCCGCACCACGCCCGCTGGCGTGTGCCCGATCGCCAGCACGCCGATGCCGCCAGCGAAGTCCAGCAGCCGGTTGCCGTCGACGTCGGTCACGTAGGCGCCGTGGGCGCTGGCCACCGACACGTCGGTCAGGCGCGCGGCGCCCCGCGCGCCAGCGGCGTCGCGGCGCGCGGCGTGCGCGCGGCTGTTGGGTCCAGGAACCTCGCTGACCAGGCGGATGCCGCCGGCCTCTTCTGCACTGCGCGTCGCCGCGTTAACCATGTCGGCCATCTCTGCACTCCTATTTGTGGCTGGTGCGCCCGCCTGGGTGCGCCCACTTGTTGCTCGTTCAGGTTACGGTCTGCGCCTCGTGCTCGTGCCGCGCCGCTAGTGCCCTACGCACCTCGACCGCTGCCCGCTCTCCGGACAGTATGGCCCCGTGCACGGTGGCGGAGCGCTCCTCGGGAGCGGTGGCCTCGCCCGCCCAGAAGAGGGGCGGGGTCGGTTCCGCTAACTCCTCGCGGGCGCCGTGATGGCCGGGTCGCACGTGGCTGTAACCGCCCAGCGCGAACGGGTCGCTGGACCAGTCGACCAGGCGTGCCTCAAGCGGCCTGAGGCCAGGACGCCCCACCTCGAGTCGGAACGCCTCGAGGGCCAGCTCCAGCGCCTCCTCCTCGCCGTAACGCAGCAGCTCGACCAGGCCGTCGCCCGACACCAGCGCTGACCACACGAACGCCTCGGTATCAGGCTGCGTGGCGGAGGGCGACCACCACATGGGCGGGTTGCCGGCGGCGTAAACAGCGTGGATCTCCTCGGGAGTCAGCTGCTCCGCGAAGCGGTACAAGAACTTGGCGACCGGTCCCATCCCGAGGCCCGCCAGCGCGCCCGTCTTCTGCGGCGGCAGAGGCGGATCGAACTCGATGTCACCCGCCTGCAGCACACCCACCGGCAGGGTCACGACGGCGCTGCGGCCGCGGTACACGTGGCCGTCACGGGTGGTGACCACCACCCCGCCTTCTCCCCACTGCACGCGCGCGACCACCGAGTGCGTGTGGATGTCGAGCCCAACGCCGAGCGCCTCAACGATGGCGCTGTACCCCTCGAGGATGCGGTGATCCTCCTCACCGTCTACGTCCTTGGCGCGCAGGCCCTCCAGCGTGGCGGTGGCGTCCAGGAAGCGCATGCTCTCACCCTCGGCGTTGGCGAAGGCGCGCCGCACGTACTCGAGCTGCTCCGGGCTGAAGCCCACGCGGCTGAGGTAGTGACCGAACGACTCGAGTGGCCGCGCTGGTTCCGGCGGCAATTGCCAGGTGCGGGTAACGTCGAGCTCCGGGCTGACCTCGCGCGCCTGGCGCATGGTGAGGCGGCGCCCGTCGGCCAGCCGGATCCACGTGTCGTCGAGCTTGGTCCAGTGCGCCGTGGCCAGGCCCAGACGGTCGACCCAGCGCCAGGTGGCGGCGCGTTCGCCGTGCAGGAACTCGGCGCCGAACTCCACCGGGAAGCCGGCGAACTGCCGGTCCGTGTGCGCCCGGCCGCCGAGCCGGTCCCGAGCCTCAAGCAGCACCACGTCGAGGTCGTCGTCCAGCAGCGCATGCCCGACCGCCAGGCCCGCCATGCCGGCGCCCAGAACTACGACGTCGTAAACGTCGGGGTCGTGCTCGCTTGGGGTCTCGTTGGGTGGCCGCGCGGGAACGCCTTGGCCCTGTGTGTGAGGGTAGGCGGCCATGTTCGCCTCGCCTAGTTGGAGTGCGCCAGGGTGGCGGTGGTCAGGTTACCGAGCTCGCGCAAGCCCTGCGGGGCAGCGCGCCGGCGCCTCTTCTTGGCGCGCGCGGACTCGTGAACCAGCAGCACCGCGCAGTCGCCAGCGACCCACTCCGGGTAGTAGCCCTCGATCAGCGCGCGCCCTTCCAGGCCGCGGTGCAGCTGCATGCTTACCGTAGGGTCGGTCAAGCGGCCAGCCAGAACGTGCTCGCCGTACTCGCGGGGGCTCATCTGGTCGCGGTAGCGGTGGTAACCCATGAGCATGCCGCCGGCGTACCAGCCGCGCAAGCCGAGCTGCTCGCTGAGCGCCAGGCGCGCCTTGTAAAGCGCCGAGGCCACGCCCTGCTTCTGGTAATGCGGGTCCACGGCGATCTCGACGCCGTACAGCCACTCGCCGTCGGGGTCGTGGTTACGCAGCCCGAAGCTGCCTATCTGGTCGTACCAGGGGAGGGGCCTCTCGTCGGGCGAGCGCCTGGTGCGCATGGTGGTGGCCATGCCGACCACCTTCTCCTGGCCATCCTCGTAAACGATAGCCACGAACTGCCCTTCGGGGAACCTTTCCAGCTGTTCCACGACAGCTTCGGGGTTGATGCAGTGGCAGTAGCGATCGGTGGGATAGCCGTTGGCCAGCCTCAGCACATCGTAGATGCCCTCGGCATGCCGCAACTCGGTGTTGACCACGGCAAAATCCAGTGATTCGGTGCCTCTCATAACGTTGCTTCAGACAACGCCGTTGAGGGTGTATGAGCCCGTAAAAGGGGGAAACTGAAACGGTTAGGGAAGGTTATGCGCCCTGACCGGAAGAGCCTCTCCACAACCTTTACGCGAGAGCTTTGCCTCCCGAACCCGCCCGCGCCTGATTGCGCGGCGGCTCATTCGGTCTCACTCACACTTTAGGGTTGTCTTGAAGTATCTCACGCTCCTTCTTGCCCGTATGAACCGCAGAGTAGCACGGCCGCGCGAACCCGCTCAGTGACGTACCGCGCAAAGCCCGTGCAGCACGCGCTTCTGCCGGGCTTGACAAGCGCCGGAAACTGCGTTAGCGAGCGGCTCCACTGCTTCGCTGCGCCATCTGCCCGCACCGCGCCAGCTACGGTATGCTTCGCGAAATGCCAGCCGAGAAGCGCCCCACCGCGCCGCCTCGCCGCCGCCGCTCGTCCGTCGAGGGGCGAGGCGGTCTGTTCGGCCTGCTCACGCCCGGAACCCTCTGGATAATCGTGTTCTTCCTGCTGCCGCTGGTGTTCGTGGCAGTCAGCTCGTTCATGAGCCGCGGGCCCGGCGGTCAGCCGGTGCAGCCGTGGACGCTGGACCAGTACGAGCGCACCTTCACCACCTTCGGGCCGGTGCTGTGGCGCAGCCTGCGCATAGCGCTGGTGGCTACCGTGTTCTGCCTTGTGCTCGGTTACCCGGTGGCGTTCTTCATCAGCCGGCGCCGCAGCCCGGGCGTGCGCATGATGCTGCTGTTCCTCGTGCTGCTGCCGTTCTGGACCAACTTCCTGGTGCGCACCTACGCGCTCATCACCATTTTGCAGCGCGACGGGCTGCTGAACGGCGTCCTGCAGTCGCTCGGCGTGCTGGCCGAGCCTATCCAGATGCTGTTCACGCCGGGCGCCGTGATGCTGGGCCTGGTGTACGGCTACCTGCCGTTCATGATCCTGCCCATATACGCGTCCGTTGAGGCGCTCGACTTCCGCTACGTGGAGGCGTCCAACGACCTCGGAGCCAACGACTTCACCACCTTCTGGCGGGTCATCTTCCCGCTCACGCTGCCGGGCGTCATCGCGGGCAGCATCCTCGTGTTCATCCCCGCCATCGGCGCCTACATCACGCCGGATCTCATGGGCGGCACGCGCGGGCTGATGATTGGCAACCTCATCCAGAGCCAGTTCGGCGGCCGCGGCAACGTGCCGCTGGGCAGCGCCATTTCTATGGTGCTGCTGGCGCTGGTGTTCGTGAGCGTGTTCATCTACAGCCGCTGGGGTCAGAGGGAGGACGCATGAGCGCGCGGCCGAACGGGCTGAACAAGGGGCGCATCCGCCGCGACCTGGCCATCCGCCGGACCGGCCGTGTGGGCGTGTGGCTCAGCCCGTTCGTGGTCTACCTGTTCCTGTGGATCCCCATCCTGGTGCTGGTGGCGTTCTCGTTCAACGACTCGGCCTCGATAAGTGTGTGGCGCGGCTTCACCACCCGCTGGTACGAGAACATCTTCAACAACACCATCACGGCCGGCACGGAAGCCGCCCGCTTCCAGACGGGCCTGCTGCTCAGGGCGCTCCGCAACTCGGTCATGGTGGCGGGCGTAGCCACCATCGTCTCCACCGCGCTCGGCACCATGCTGGCGCTGGCCATAGCGCGCGGCCGTTTCCCGGGCCGCAAGCTCCTCGACTCGGTGCTCTACCTGCCCGTGGTCATCCCCGACATCACGCAGGGCGTGTCGCTGGCCATCTTCTTCAACATCATCTTCGCGTTCGTGCAGCAGGCGTTCGGCGTGCGCTGGACGCCCGGCTTCGCCACCATCATCATCGCGCACGTAGCGTTCAACATCTCGTACGTAGCGATCGTGGTGCGCGCGCGCCTGGCGGGCATGGACCCCAAGCTGGAGGAGGCGGGCCGCGACCTTGGCGCCAACCCGTTCCAGACGTTCTGGCGCATTACGTTCCCCAACCTCTTCCCCGGCGTGCTTGCCGGCGCGCTGCTGGCGTTCACGCTGTCGCTCGACGACTTCGTGATCACCTTCTTCAACGCCGGCGTCGGCACCACCACCCTGCCGCTCTTCGTGTACGGCATGCTCAAGCAGCGTGTGCCACCCGAGATCAACGCCATCTCGGCGCTCATGATCCTGGCGTCCATCCTGCTAGTGGGCGGGTCGCTCATCCTGCAGCAGCGGGGGAACCGGCAGGGGCGGGGCTGAGCTAAGCGCCGCCGGGCGTCTCCACCCACTGCACCAGTTGGTAGATGATCCCGTTAGAGTCCTGAACCTGGAAGTAGCGCTCGCCCCACGGCTCGGTTT
>JBAYRM010000116.1:0-6140 GCA_041676665.1 Trueperaceae bacterium | reverse complement strand
GCAGCGACTCGGCTACCTGCGCGCGCACCTCCGGCGGGCTCATGACCTCTATCGCGTCGCCCCAGCTGAGCAGCCACGGCAGCAGCTCCAGCGGACGGCCCTTGTCGTCGAGGGTCCCGATCACGTGCACCTCGCGCCTGGCGCCCGGCAGGCTCCGGCCGAGACGCAGGTTGCGGTCGCCGCCTTCGGCCATGCGCCGCGCCACATGCTCGGGCACGTGCAGGTCGATCTGCACCTCGTCACCCACCACGATCCCGAAAGCGTTGTCGAGCTTGGCGGCGGGGTCGAAGTCGGCGGGGATCTCGTAACCCACGTCCAACAGCCTCACGTCGGACATGCGGGCCAGTTTGAACACGAGCACGCGCTGGCGCTGCGTGCGGTCGAAGGCGAGTACGTAAGGCTCCAGGTTGCGGCGGTTGATCTCGTAGAAGTAGACCTCCAGCTCGCGCGTGCTGGCCTTGCCGCTGCTGGCCGAGAGGTAGTTGCACTTGAGCACCCTACGCTGGAACCAGGCTTGCGCCACCTGGTCCAGCACGCGGTCCTCCGGTGTGGGGGCCAGCCGGTCGACGCCCTTCAGAAGCCCAGCACGCGCCGGTTCGGGCACCTGCTGCGCCAGCTTCTCCAAGGCGGTGCGGTAATGCCTCTCGCCTACCCCGGTGTGAAGCAGCAACCGGGTGGCGCTGTACACGGCCAGCGCCTCCACCTCGTTCAGCCCGGGGGTGCGGTTGGGGATGAACCAGCGGGCCTGCTCGTCGCGCATCACCTGTTCGCCCATGTGTTCAGCGAGCGTCAGCAGGTCGCGCTCGATAGTGCGGCGGCTGGTGCCGTGCTTGCGTGCCAGCTCGACCACACTGCGTGGCCGGCGCCTGAGTTCTTCTCTGAGGAGGTTGAGGCGTTGCGCCTTACCGACGGTGCGGCTCATCGCCGGAGCGTAACCCGGCGGCGGGGTTCCAGCGCCCTGCGCCCCGCCGACTTTGTCGTACACTCTGCACTGCTGTTCACGAACCGCGCACAGCCGAGCTGCCGCGACTTTCGACCCCGACGCTGCGACCGGAAGGGACCCGACGAGCATGCCTTCAGCCCCGCACCACCCCGAGACACCCTCACCTGAGCTCTCCAAACGCGGCGCCCAGCGGCGCCCTCAAGCGCGCTTGGCGGGCGCGCTGCTCGCCCTGGCGGTGATGCTGGTCGGCTCTGCCGTAAGCGCGCAGGCCGCGCCGCCACCAGAGACGCTCTTCGAGGTGCTCGAACGTGCCGTGGACGAGCTTCCCAAGCACCGCATGGACTTCGGCGCCGCGCTGGCCGAGGTGGGCTCAACAGACCCCGACGCCATCTTCGCCTGGGTGCGGGACAACACCGGCTTCGTCGCCTACCGCGGCGCCCTGAAAGGCGCCGGAGGCGTGCTCATGGACCGCGAGGGCAACAGCCTGGACCGCGCCCTCATGCTGGAGCGCCTGCTGGAAGCGGCGGGTCACCGGGTGGCCCTGGTTCGCGCCACCTTGAGCGGCGCGGCTCTGGAAGCCGCGGCGGCCGCACAGCGCAGGGCCCCGAACGGCGACGCCGACGCTCCCTCCAGCCAAGAGCTAAGCGAGCGCGCAGCTGGCGCGATCGGGCTCGACCCGGCCACGCTGCAGGAGAGCCTCGATCAGGCCGCGCAGCGCAGCTCGGCTTTCTCCCAGAACGTGGCGAACTCCGCCGCCGCGCAGGCGGCGGCCCTGAGCGGTGCCCTGCTGGCGGGCGGCCACCCGGCCACGGCGTCGCAGCCGGTCGCGGTTACGGACCTGCTCGCGGACCACTGGTGGGTACAGGTCGAAGTGGAGGGCGCCTGGCGTGACCTCGATCCGACCACACCCGGCGCCGAGCCGGGCCAGCCGCTGGTGGCGGCCGAAGCGCGCTTCGACCTGCCCGAGGTGCGCTTCCTGGCAGCGGTCGACGGCGCCTGCCGCGACCTGACCTGCGGCGCCCGCCTGCACCACGTGCAGCTGAGCGTGGTAGCCGAAACGTGGGACGGCGAACAGCTGCAGGAGCACGTACTCAGCTCAGCCGAGCTGCTCAGCGCCGAGAGGCCGCAGCACCACGTGGCGTTCGCGGGCCTGCCGGACGGCTGGCCCGAGCTCGACCCGTTCGGTACGGCCGCCCCCCTGGAGGAGCTGCGGGCGGCGCTGCTGGCCACCAGCCGCTGGCAGCCCACGCTGTTCGTGGCGGGCGCCGCGGCTGGCGGTAACAGCGTCAGCGCCGACGGCACGGTGGGTGCGGCGCGCGGCGGCGGCAACGCTGGCGCGGTCGGCGGTCTGGGTGGCGGCCTGGGCGGCATGTTCGGCGGCTCGGCCGGTTCCGCTAGCGGCGCCGAGGGTGAGGACGCGGGCGCGTTCACGGCGCTGTGGCTCGAGTACGTCATCCACACACCCGGCGAGGGCGTTACCACCGAGCGGCGCCAGGTGTTCGACCTACTCGGGCCGGCGGCGCGCGCGGCTGGAGTCAACGCCGTTGAGCTCACCGAGGAGCAGCGCCTCGAGCGCGCGCTGGCGCTTGGCGGGCAGACCGACATCGTGATAGCCGGCGCGGGACTGGCGCAGGACGCCCTGTCCTGGGCGGCGGCAACGCGGATCCTCGAGAACCGAGGCGCGTGGAGCGAGCTGTACTACCAGGGTCAGAGCCTCGACATCGCCGTGATCAACCAGCGTCTGGCCGACACGGCCGGGCTGTTCCCGCCGCTCGATCTGCTGCTTTCGCAGCGCGCAGAGCGCCTGGCCGGCCACGGCGCCGGCACCTTCGTGGCCGCGTACCACCGCCGTTTCGAGCCTGACCTGAGCGTGCGCGGCTCGTTCGACCTGGTGGCGGGCCCGGTGCTGCCGACCGGCGGCGCCGACGTGCGCCAGGCGCGCGTGGCGCAGGGTGCGCTCGACACGGTGCTGGAAGCCGAACTGGCGACCGCGCTGGCCGCGCGCAACGCTGGAGCCGGTCAGGCGCCGAGCGTCGCAGGCGCCTACGCGGCGGACCTCGCCGCCGGCCGTGACTGGGTGGTGGTGAGCGCTAGCGCCGAGCTGCTGGCGGCGGCGCCGAACCTCCCGAGCGACCTGCGCTGGCGCATCGAGGCTGAACTGGCGGCGGGGCGCCTGGCGCTCGTGCCGCCCGGCGGCGACGGGGCGGTCGGCTGGTTCAGTTACGATCCGGCCTCCGGCGCCCTGCTGGGGCGCGGTGACCGCGGCTGGGGTCAGGCCATGACCGAGTACGCGGAGCAGGCCAACGTGATCCTGCAGTTGCGCACCGCCATCAACCAGTACGCCGCCATGAGTCGGTGCCTGGGCTTAGCGCTCACGGGCCCCCTGCGTGGGCTCGGCCCGGAGGACTCCGACGCGCAGCTGCAGGAGTGCGTGTTCACCACCATCTGCGCGGGTGTGCACACGGCGCTGTCGCTGGGCGTTGACGCGCCGGTCAACTGGACCAACGTCATCATCCAGAACAGCATCGACGCGCTGTGGGGCGGCACGCCCGAGACCGGCTTCGGCGGCCTATGCGGCTCGCTGTGGAACAAACTGCAGGGCTGACGCTACTCGTCTAGTTCGGAGCGCACCACCAGGTACGGCACGGTGGAGCGCCTGAGCGCGCCTTCGGCCACAGAGCCGAACATCCAGCGGTTGAACCCGCGCCGGCCGTGAGTACCCATGACCACCAGGTCGTGGTCCTTCTCGGCCTCGTGGATGGCCTGCACCGGGTCGATGTCCTCGACCAGCACGCCCTTGGCCGTCACGCCTTGTTCTCGCGCCAGACCGACCGCGTGCTCGAGCAGCTTGTTGGCGCTGTCACGCAGGTCCTGGTAGAGCTCCGCGGAGTACGCCATGTTGGCCGCCGCCACGTAACCGGCCGCCAGCGGGTTCTCGAGGGTGTGGAGGAAGGTCACCTCTGCGCCCGTGAGCTTGGCGAACTCGAGTCCCTGCTTCACCGCCAGGTCGGCGCTCGGACTACCGTCGGTGGGCATCAGTATCTTTCGGTACATGCGCTACCTCCTAAGGGGGCCAGGGGCCCCTCCACTCAAGGATAATCCCTCCAGCTCGGACAAAAGCCCCAGCCCCGCACCCTCAACATGCCGCATGCTCGGACGAGCGCCTATATGATGGGCGCACCCAAACCGGAGGTAAGGCATGCGTATCCTGCATCCCACCGACTTCTCCCAGCCGGCGCAGAAGGCCCTGACACTGGCTCGCGACATCCGCGAACGGTCCGGCGGCACCCTGCACGTGGTGCACGCGCAGCGCCGCACGGAGATCGACCGCCCAAGTAGCAGACCGCAGCTCGACACGTTCAACCCAGAGCTCCTGAACCAGTTAGCCGAGCAGCGCAGCTCTGAGGTCGACCGCCTGCTGGGCATGCTCTCGCACCTCGCCAGTCCCGACGGCACCTACGAACTGCTGTGGGGCAACCCCGTTGAGGAGCTGTTGGCCATCCAGCAGCGTTACGACCTGGTGGTCATGGGCGCGCACGGCGCTAACCGCTTCGATAGGCACTTCCTGGGCGGCGTGGCCGGCCGCTTCGTGCGGCGCTCCAGCACGCCCACCATCTCGGTGCGCGAGGAGTCCGCTGTTACGCGCGTGAAGCGCGTCATGGTGGCCACCGACTTCGGCGCCGCCTCGCTGGGGGCGTGGGAGTTCGCCCGCAAGTTCGCAGACCTGGGTGCGGAGCTGGTGCTGGCGCACGTGGTCGAAGGCGACCGTGGCAACAAGGAGCTAGACGGCGACGAGGTCAACGAGCGCCTGTCGAACCTCTCGGCCGGAACGGCCAAGCGCATCGTGGTGCGCGAGGGCGAACCCGTGGTGATCCTGCCGCAGCTCGCGCAGGAGCTGGGCGCCGACCTGGTAGCCATCGGGTTGCGGCACCACCGCGCCGCCATCGGCCTCCTGCTCGGTAACCGCGCCGACGCGTTGCTGCGCTCCAGCGCGGTGCCTATCCTCACGGTCCCGCTGCTGGTCGACTGAGCCGCTTCACGCCCCGGCGCGCCGGAAGGCGCTGGCGACAACGTCCTGCGCCTCCTCCTGCAACAGGCGCAGGTGGTCCTCTCCTCTGAAGCTCTCGGCGTAGATCTTGTACAGGTCCTCGGTGCCGGAGGGCCGCGCGGCGAACCAGCCGTTGGCCGTCACTACCTTCACGCCGCCCAGCGGCTCGCCGTTGGCTGGCGCCTCCGTCAGCACGTTCTCGATGGCCTCGCCCGCCAGTTGCCCGCTGGGCACGTCGGCGGCTTTCAGGTTCTTGAGCGCGGCCTTCTGCGCGGCGTTGGCCGGCACGTCTATCCGCGCGTAGGCGGGCGCGCCGAAGCGTTCCTCGAGCCCCTCGTACAGGCGGGCCGGGTCCTCACCGGTCACGGCCAGGATCTCGGCGGCGAGCAGCCCCAGAAGCAGTCCGTCCTTATCGGTGCTCCACGGGGAGCCGTCGCGGCGCAGGAACGAGGCGCCGGCGCTCTCCTCGCCCCCGAAGCCGTACGCACCCGTCAACAGGCCGCTCACGAACCACTTGAAGCCCACGGGCACCTCGGCCACCTGGCGCCCGAGCGCTTTGGCCACCCGGTCGACCATCGAGCTGGTGACCAGCGTCTTGCCCACCAGCGCACCCGCCGGCCAGTCACCGCGGCGGGAGAACAGGTAATCGACCGCCACCGCCAGGTAGTGGTTCGGGTTCATGAGCCCGCCGTGGGGTGTAACTATTCCGTGCCGGTCGGCGTCGGGGTCGTTGCCGAACGCCACGTCGAAGTCGGCGCGCATGCCTATCAGGCTGGCCATGGCGTAAGGCGACGAGCAGTCCATGCGGATCTTGCCGTCGTGATCCAGCGTCATGAAGCCGAAAGCGGCGTCTACCACGCGGTTCACCACGGTCAGGTCGAGCCCCCAGCGCTCGGCGATGGGCTGCCAGTAGTGCAGCGACGAGCCGCCCAGCGGGTCCACCCCTATGCGCACGCCCGCCTCCCGAATGCGGTCCATGTCTAGCACCGCGCCGAGGTCCTCCACGTACGGGGTGGTCATGTCGCGCTCCTCGACGAGGCCAGACCCGCGCGCCTTGCCTAGCTCCAGCCGCTTGACGCCCGTCAGCCCCTCCTCCAGGTGCTGGTTGGCCAGCGCCTGAATCCGGTCGGTCTCGTCTGCGTCGGCGGG
>JBAYRM010000115.1:0-6183 GCA_041676665.1 Trueperaceae bacterium | reverse complement strand
GAAGTTCTGGCTTAGGCTTTCCCGTCCTGGGGGGCTAGCCAAGCGCAGGTAAGATCCACCAGCTTGTGGTGTATTTTCCACCACTTGCTGGTGGATTCTACTAGTGAGCTTGGACCCGCCTGGACTAAGTCAAGTGATCAGGGAGTGGGCCCGAGGCATAGAACCTCGGGCCCACTTCGCGCGTGGCCGCGACCGTGTTCATGGCCACTTAGGCGGCCAGGAGCACGCGCCGTTTTCGGTCGTTAGTTAGCGAGCCACTCCTGGACCTTGTCCGGGTTCTCGCTGAGCCACTCGCGGGCTGCGTCGAACGGCTCCATGCCGTCGAGGATCTTGAGCATTACGGCGCCCATGTCCTCACCGGTCCAGCTGAAGGCGTCCAGGAAGGCTATGGCGTCTGCCGGGCCGCTGTCAGCGAACTCCTGGGAGAGGATGGTGTGGATCTGCTCCGCCGTGCCGAACACGCCTTCGGGGTCCTCGAGGTACTTGAGGTCGTAGGCGGCCCACATCCAGTGCGGACGCCAACTGGTAACCACGATCCAGTCGCCGCGGGTGATGGCGCGGTCGAGCGCGGCGGCCATGGCAGCGTCGGAGCCGTCGATGAGGTTGAGGTTGCTGAGGCCGTAAACGTCCATGGCGCGGTCGCTGGCCGCCATGAGGCCGGCGCCGGGGTCGATGCCGATGATCTCGCCGCTGAACTGCGCTGCGTTGTCGTTCAGTTGGGTGATGCTGTCGATCTCGACGTAGGCGGGCACGGCCCAACCGATGTCGGCGCCGTCAAGGTTCATGCCGAGGTCGACCAGGCTGTCGCCGTACTGGTCCCAGTACGCTTCGTGGGTAGCGGGCAGCCAGGCGGCCACGATGGCGTCGAAATCGCCTTGCGCGAGGCCGGTCCACATGGGGCCGGCGTCTACGGAAGTCATGTTCACGTCGTAACCGAGTTCATCGATGAGCACCGCGGCCACCACGTGGGTCGAGGCGATCTCGGAATCCCACAGCACGTAGCCGAGTTCGATGGTGTCGGTCTGGGCGCTGGCAATACCGATGGCCAGCACCGCACTTAGCGCAACTATTAGGCGCTTCATAGAGGTTCCTCCAAACTGGAGTAGGGACGAAGAATTAAAGGACAAACAGTTTGCCCTGAGGCGCAATTATTACGCCTAACGTACTTACAGACCACTGCGCGGCCGTCTTCGACCGTAGCACGGATGCCGCGGCTGCGCCAACCAGCGGTAACCGGCGGAAAACTCCGATAGGTCGGCTCACGCCCCGCCCTCACGCCTCACTTCCGCACCCGCTTCTCGGTGCGCCGGCCCATGGCGGCGGTCATGCGGTCGAGGATGATGGCCAATATCACCACGGCGAGGCCGGCTTCGAAGCCCTGCCCCACGTTGATGCGCTGGATGCCGCGCAACACCTCGGTGCCTAAGCCGCGGGCGCCGATCATGCTGGCGATGACCACCATGGACAGGTTCAGCATGATGGACTGGTTGAGTCCCGCCAGCACCGTGGGCATGGCCACGGGGAACTGCACCTTGATGAGCTTCTGCCAGCGGGTCGAGCCGAACGCGTCTGCCGCTTCTATGAGGTCGCCCGGCACCTGCCTGATGCCGAGGTTCACGAGCCGCACCAAGGGCGGCAGGGCGAAGACGAACGTGGCCACGACGCCTGGCACCATGCCGACCCCGAAGAACATGATGGCGGGGATCAGGTACACGAACGCTGGCATGGTCTGCATGAAGTCAAGAACGGGCCGCATGATGCGCTCCGCCGTATCGCTACTGGCGGCGAGGATTCCGAGCGGCAGCCCGACGATGACGATGAGGATCTGCGCCGTGACCACCAGAGCCAGGGTGCTGAGGAACGGTGACCAGAGTCCGATGTTCTCGATCAGCAGTAGGCCTAACACCGCGAAGAGGGCCAGCCGCCACCCCGTGAGCCACAGGACCAGCAGCACGATGACGGCCATGAGCACCAGCACCGGCACCGCCTCGAAGCCGTTCAGTAACGTCCCGATAACAGCCGAGACGGCGTCCGCGAAGCCGTCGAAGAGGGTCGCTAGCTCGACCTGCAGGTAGCGGACGGCGTTCTCAATCCAGTCGCGTAAGGGGATGCGGAAATCAAACATTGGCCGCCTCTCCCCTGACCGCTCCGGCGGCCCCCGCGTTTTGGTCCGTGTTGCCGGGCCGCACCAGGGCCGCCAAGATGGCTCCCTTCACGACGACACCGCGTAGCCGCCCGGCGGGGTCAACCACCCCAATGGGCACGCTGGCCTCTGACGCGATACCGATGATGTCCTGCAACGGCGTCTGCAGCCCGACGGTGGTCGCTGGCACTACACGGGCGCGGTCGAGCCGCTCGCGGTCAGCGGCTTGGTCCTCAATCTGCGCGCGCACCGCTTCCGACGTTATGTAACCCTGCACCTTGCGCTCAGAGTCGGTGACGATGATGCCGGAGAGCCCGTGGCGGCGCATCTTCGTGCGCACGGTGTTGGGGCCGTCGCGCAGGAACGCCGTCTCCTTCACGGGCTGCATGATGTTCGAGGCGGTTAGCACGCTGGCGCGGTCAACGCCCTCCACGAAGGCCTCCACGTAGTCGTCGGCGGGGTGCGTGAGGATCTCCTCCGCGGTACCCACCTGCACTACGCGTGCGTCCTTCATGATGGCTATGCGGTCGCCCAGCTTGAGGGCCTCGTCGAGGTCGTGCGTCACGAAGACGATCGTCTTGTTCACGCGCGCCTGCAGCTCCACCAGTTCGTCCTGCATCTCACGCCGGATGAGGGGATCGAGCGCGCTGAACGCCTCGTCCATAAGCAGGATGTCGGCGTCCACGGCGAGCGCCCGCGCCAGGCCCACGCGCTGCTGCATACCGCCGGAAAGCTCGGAGGGGTAGTACTCCTCCCAGCCTTCCAGGCCGACCAGGGCGGTTGCCTCACGCGCGCGGCGTTGCCGCTGCGACATGTTCACGCCCTGGACCTCCAGGCCGTAAGCCACGTTGTCTACGACCGTGCGGTGCGGCAGGATGGCGAACTGCTGGAAGACCATGCCGCTGAACTTCTCGCGTCTGACCTCTAGTAGTTCGCGCCTGTTCAGACCCGTTATGTCGAGGCCGTCCACCAGCACCTGGCCAACGGTCGGTTCGTGCAGGCGGTTGAACATGCGCAGAAGCGTGGACTTGCCGCTGCCCGACAGGCCCATCAGTACGAAGGTCTCCCCTTCGCGGATGTCGATGTTGGCGTCGTAAACGCCGACTGCGGCGCCGATCTTCTGGGCGTCGGCCTTCGAGCCGCCCTGCGCTAGGATCTCGAGCGCCCGCTCGGGCCGCGGGCCGAACACCTTAGATAGGTTCCGGGTGGCGAGCTTTATGTTCCGCTCGGCAGCAGGACCGTCGCGGGGCTCGGGTTGCTCGGTGACGATGTGGGGGACGCGGGTGGGACTTTGCTGGCCGGGATTGGCCCGCTCTGCACTACTCATAAGGACTACTCCGTAACGGTCGTAGAGAACGGTCGATAGGCGTAACGGTCGGACTAACTCTATAAGGGTAGTACAGACTTGATGCCGGGTGCTCCTCGTCGCCGACCTCCCTGGAGTGGCTTAAGGGCTTACGCTGGTCCCGCGTGAAGTGCTTAGCGTGCACGGTGGCAGACTGGTCATCCAGGCCCTCGTCGCCAAGTGCGCAGCTGTAGTGGGACGGGCGGCACGCGGTCCCAAAGCATCTGGGGGTCCTTGTGGATAAGCTTCGGCTGGGGTTCGTTCTGATCGCTGCCGCCTGGCTGCTGGGCTACACCGGGCTCACTTACTCTTGGGGCGGGAGTAATCAAGGCTTGATGCGCTGGCTGCAGTCGGCCCAGGTCTTTCGGGTCACGAGGGACATCGACTGCTTCGAGCACGAGACCGGTAGTGGCCCTGAGTTCGAGTTGTGCAGAACCTTCTGGGAACCGCTGGAAACCGACATCATCTTCAACCCGAGGCCGCTCCTCATTTTCTCCATCCCCGCGAGCGTCTACTTTTTCAACCGTACTGGCGGTCGCTGTTGCCGGGCTAGGCCTGGTCACCTACTCGATCTGGGCTTCAGCCAGGAGACGAGCCTAAACGGGTTGCCCAGACGCTCGATCCTTCCCACAACAAGGAAGAGCTCATGCTCAGGATCGAACGCCTGTTCTTCAGCGACTCAGAGGAACTGGTGCTCACCTTTCGCGATGAGTTGAAAGTCCTGACCTTCCAAGTCTTCGCAAAAAGTGATGCTCGCTACCGCGGCGTCCCGAACACGAGCGTCCAGTGATTCTCGACCCGCGCCGCACCTAGTTCGGTGAACTCGCTGTCCATGATGGCGCGGCAGTGGCTGGGGCTGTTCATCCATGCCTCCACCACCTGCTCCACGCTGCGTTGCCCGTAGGCGATGTTCTCCCCCACCGCGCGCCATTCGTACCCTTGGCGCGTTACCCGCTGGCTGACGGAGCTGCCGTCCGAGCCTGTGTGCGAGAAGAAGCTGTTCTTCACCATGTCGGTGGTGTGCAGCTCAGCCGTTCGTATCAGTCGCGCCTCGAGGCGGAGCGCGCTAGCAGGATGGAAGCGCTCGGCGGCGCAAGTGGCGCCGGCACTGCGCTCGCGGTTCACGGCGGCAAGCAGGCCGCGAGCCGTCTCGTTGAACGTAACAGCCGTCAGGGACGGTTGCGGGAGCGATTGCTGGGGCAGGTCGGCGGAGCGCGGCGCGCAGGCAGCGGCGACCGCAACGAGCGCGGCAACGAGGAGTAGGCGTTTCACTCGGGCAACTTACGCCTTCGCCTCGTCCGGGACTATGGGCCAACTTACTTCACCGGCTCGCGCCGGGCTCTCGGCTACTATTGAGGCCATGGCCTACGAGCAGAAGACGAAGCCAACCGAGGTGGATCCCACCGAGTACGTCGAGGCCGTGGAGCACCCCACGCGCCGGCAGGATGGCCATACGCTGCTGCAACTGATGACCGACACCACGGGGCAGCCGCCGGTCATGTGGGGGCCGTCGATCATCGGGTTCGGCCAGCGGCACTACAAGTACGCCTCGGGTCACGAGGGCGACGAGCCGCTAGTGGGTTTCTCCCCCCGCAAGGCCAGTCTGGTCATCTACGGCCTGACCTACACCCCTGGCCACGAGGCGTTGCTGGAGCAGCTCGGCAAGCACAAGCGCGGCAAGGGCTGCGTGTACGTGAACAAGCTGGCCGACGTGGACCTTGGTGTGCTCCAGCGTTTGATAAAGCTGAACTACGACCACTGGGTAGACAAGTGACCGAGGCTAGCCGCTCCCCCGCCGGCGCCGCCACGCTGGACTGCACCGCTGAGGTCGCAGCCCCGAACGGTGGCGTCACTGACGAGGTGCTCGACGAGGCGGTTGCGCTACTAAAAGGCTTCGCCGACCCGACGCGCCTGAGGATCCTGCTCATGCTGAAGGGTGGCGAGGTCTGCGTGCACCAGATCGTGGACGCGCTGGGCATGACGCAGTCGGCCGTGAGCCACCAGCTGCGCACGCTGCGCACGGCGCGCCTGGTGGAGTTCACCAAGCGCGGCCGCCATGTCTACTACCGGCTGGCCGACAGGCACGTGAGGGACGTGCTGGACGACGTGGTCGCTCACTCGCAAGAGGTCTGGTAACCCTTTCGTAACCTCTGTTAGGTATCGCCTCCTGCGGCACCCGCGTGAGTGCGGGCAGACGGTCACACGCACCCAACACATGAGCGTTTACTCATATAATGTGTCGATGGAGTTTGGAGGCTCCGCCGTGACTACCGAGAGCATCGAACTCAGGCGCCTGCTGCCCGGCCACCAGCCGAGTGAGGACGCTTGCACCGACCTGATTAGCGCGGCGCTGACCGCGCTCGAGGGCGTGCTTGCGGCCAGGTTCGTAGCAAGTGGCGGCGCCCGGTTCGAGGTCGATTACGATCCACGCCGCGTGGATCCCGGCGCCATCGGCCGCCTTGCCGACGAGGCCGGTGAGGCGGCCCGCCAGCGGTACGCCCACGAGCGCCTGCGCATACAGGGCATCCACTGCGCCGATTGCGCCGACAAGATCTCGGCTGTCACGGGCAAGCTGGCTGGAGTCAGTTCGAGCGTGGCCAGTTACGCCTCCGAACTGCTGGACGTCTCCTACGACCGCACCGCCGTTAGGCGCGAACGCATCGAGCGAGAGGTGGAGAGCCTCGGGTACAAGGTG
>JBAYRM010000114.1:0-6206 GCA_041676665.1 Trueperaceae bacterium | reverse complement strand
GACATGGAGCACCACGAGGACTGCCCCATGCCGTTCCAGAACCGGGGCACTCCGACGGTATTGAACGCCCCGGCCACCCCGCCCCCGGCGGCGCTACCCGTGGAGGATGACACGGTGGTCGCCTGGCTCGAACCGTGCCTATCCCTGCGAAGTCCGAGCCTCGCTGCTGTAGAGCGGGTGCGTAGCCGCGATCCGCCAGCCCTCACCCTTACCTGAGTCCGAGAAGTTCCCTAAGGGCGACCGCGTAGCACCCCTGCGTCTTGCAGCGGGCTGGCGGTCAGGTACCGCGGCGTAGCCGCGAGGGGAGAACAGATCAGCGTGAGTAACGACAAGCTTTACACCAGGCGGAAGTTCCTGAAGCAGATGGCCGTTGCGTCCGTGACGGCGCCGCTGGCGCTCGGTGTGGTGACGGCGCAACACGGCAACATGGGGCAGAGCGGCGCCGGCCACGACATGGGTCACGATATGGGTCACGGCATGATGAGCATGCCGAGCAGCGCGCTGCCCGACATCGGGCCCGACATCCTGCCGCCCGTACCTATCCCGTGGGAGCACGGAGTGTGCGCGTTCTGCGGCATGACCGTGGTGACGCCCGAGGGTGGCGCCAACCCGCCGGGTTTCCGTGAGAGAACGTACGCTCAGGTCCGCCTGGCGCCGGGTCATGAGCTGCACGGCGAGCACACGCTGCACTACGAGTCGCTGGCGTGCATGTTCAACCACGCGTACACGAAGAACATCGTCGACGGGCACGCCGCCACGTTCTACGTCGCGGACGTCATGGCGCCGCCCGCCACGGCCGACGACCTGCTGCTCTCGCGCAACGCGGTGTTCCTGTGGGCCGAGAACCTCAGCGTCTCGATGGCGGCGCACTTAGGCGCCTTCCCGAACCGCGCGGTGCTGGAGGTCTACCTGGCGCATGAGAGCCTGGGGCGCCACCACGTTCACACGTCAGCGGCGTTGGCTGACCTGGCGCCGCTGCCGGAGGCCGGCCTGCTGGGCCTGCTCAACCGGCACAGCGACTAGGTAGGGCGCCAGCATGAACCGACGGCAGTTCCTGAAGTGGAGCGCGAAAGCGGTGGCCGTGGCGGCTCTGCCGCTGCACCTGGTACGAGCCGCCCCGCGGCCCACCGCGTTCGGGGTCGACGTGTGCCCGTACTGCAGCATGACGGTGGTCGACCTGCGCTTCGCGGCGCAGGTGGTCACGCCCACCGGCTTGGTGCACAGTTACGACGCCATCGAGTGCCTGGCGGATCACCTCGCGGGGCACGGACCGACACCGCCGACCGTGGCGGAGGCGTACCTGGCTGACCGCGCAGCCAGCACCCGCGAGGAGGTCAGCTACCTGCCGGCGGAGGAGGCGGTGGTCCTTCACCACCCCAGGCTCCGCACACCCATGGGCGGTGGGTTGGCTGCGTTCGTTAGCGCCGAGGCTGCCGCCGAGTTCGCTGACGCGAACCGCTTAACCGACGCCCGGACCTTGACCTGGGAGGCGGTGCTGGCAGAGGCCGCCGAGCGGCAGTGGGTGCCGGATTATTAGGCTAGCGGGCATGATCGGAGTGCACCTCAAGGAGGTGCTCCGCAACCCGTGGACGCTGCTCGCGGGCGCGGCGCTGGTGGGCATCGCGCTGGCGTTCCGCAGCCGCGGCAGCGCCGTGGGACTCGTTAGCCTGGTGGCGGTGCTGCAGCTCTACCTGCCGCCCCTAACGGTGGTGGTGGCCGCGCCGCTACTGACCCGCAGGGAGACGTGGGCGTTCTGGGCGGCGCTGCCGCGACCGCCCGCCGCCGCTTACCGCGGCGCCACGCTGGGCATAGCCGGCGGCCTGCTGGTCCCGCTGGTCGCTGGCGGCGCGGCGGCCGGGTTGGTGCTGGGCCTCGGGCTTAAGGAGCTAACGCTGCTGGTGACGACCGTGGTCGCCACGGTTCTCTTCTGGACGGCGCTGGTGGCGCTACTTAGCGCCCTGACCCTGGAACCCACGCGCGCCATGGCGCTCAGCTTGGCGGCGTGGGCGGTGCTGGTGCTCGCGTACTCCCCGTTGGTGGTGGGGCTAGCGGTCGCGCTGGCCGATTACCCTCTGACCGGCTTCCTGCTGGCGGCGCTGCTGCTCAACCCGCTCGAGCTGCTGAGGGTCGGTCTCCTGCAGGCGCTGGAGGTCCCGGTGCTGGTCGGCCCGATCGGCAAGCTGGTGAGCGACCACGTGCCAAGCGGCGGCATGCTCATAGGGCTCGCCTCGGTGGCGCTGGGCGTGGTGACGATGCTGTGGGCGGCGGGGTTCCTGTTCGCGCGGCGCGACCGGTGAGCCTAGGGAGAACATACCGACCAACCCCGTTCTTCGCGCCGCGACCCTAGCTAAGCTTCTCGACGCGTAAGGCCGCGAGAACGAGGCGCCGTACGTCCTCGTTCAGGCCAGCCCACCTAGGCGAATCGCTTCGGCCGAGCAGGTACTGGAGCACCGCGGCGTGGCTAACCGGGTTGCGCGGCCGGCCGCTTAGGAGGCGCAGGATGGAGTGAACAGCGTCGGGCTTCGTGTAGATCTCTGACGCGGCGTGGAACAGGAACAGGAACTCCCCTAGCGGAGTATGCGCCGGAGAGTACGGCGGCTGGTAGAAGGTAAGGGCGCGGATGATGCTTTCGAGCTGCTCGTCATCCGGCGTGGCTACGACCTCGAACGGGTTCGCGAGTCGGAACGTCTCGCGGTCGAACCTGTAGGTGCTGAAGATGGTGAGCAGGAACCCGTGCACGGCGCCAGGCAGGGTGAAGCCGGGCGCGGGATCGAAGTGCTCGGCTGGGTGTAGACCCAGAACCTGCCTGATCTGCGGGATGTCGGCCACGAGGAGGAGGTCCGCCAGAGCAGTAACGAGCGGGGCGCCGAGAACCGCAGGCGGCCCCGCTTCGCTGGTGTTCGGCTGATGATCTGTCAAGGTAAGGTCGCTTTCGTGAGTGCGTGCGGTGTGTCCCGGCCACGTTACGGGACGACAAGGCCGCGTACGCTGAGTTGTAACTCTGGCGTACCGTCCAGTTTCCGTCCAATGGGGCGCTGAGCGACCAGCTTACCGCCGTTCGCGACTACGGTGGGTGGGCATTCATCACTGCGTCGGGTCCAAGTAACAGGGGGTCAGAGGTCGACCCCAACCGCCCGCGCCACTCCGGCGAGCAACAGTCGTGCCCCTGCCGCTAAGTCCGCAGGCGCGGAGTACTCTTCTGGGCAGTGGCTTAGACCGTCTCGGCTTCTAACGAACACCATGGCGGTGGGCCACGCGCTCTGCATGATCATGGCGTCGTGGCCAGCGCCACTAGGCAACGTGAGGTGCTCCTGGCCGCTGGCGACAGCCACAATTTGCAACTCCGTAAGCAGCGCTTCGCTCAGCTTCACGGGCTGCGTGTGCTGCTGCGAGATCACGCGCCACGCCAGGTCGCGTTCGCTGCTGGTGGCCTCTACCGCGTCCCAAAGGGCCTGCGCGGCGGCCGCCAACGCTCCGCTATCTACGCTCCGCAGGTCCACGGAGAACGTCACTCGGTCAGGGATCACGTTGTCGGCGCCCGGACTGGCCCGCAGCCAGCCCACGGTGCCCCTAACTAGCCCCGCCGATGACCGCGCTAGTTCTTCTACCCGCCGTACCACTTGGGCTGCCCCTGCCATCGGGTCGCGCCGGCCCTCCATGGGTGTGGCGCCGGCGTGACCCGCGCGGCCGGTGAGCTCGAAGCGTGCCTGAAGCAGACCCGTTATGCCCGACACCAAACCCACTGCCGCGCCCGCTTGCTCGAGCACGCCTCCTTGCTCGACGTGCAACTCGAAGTAGGCGTGAACGGATTCCGGCGCGCGCCGCGCGGCCAGCAGGCTCGGGTTGGCCACGCCGAAAGCCGCTAGCGCTTCACGCAGGCTCAGCCCCTCGCCGTCGGTCGCGTCCAGCAGGTCGTCGTTGGTGAATCGTCCCGCTACCGCCTGGCTTCCCGTCAGCCCGCCGGGGAACCGCACGCCTTCCTCGTTGGCGAAGCTGACCACTTCGATGGGCCTCCGCAACTCATGGCCGCTGGTCACTAGCACCTGCGCGACTTCGGCGGCGGCCACCACGCCGGCCGCGCCGTCGAACCTGCCGCCGCTCGGCACGGAATCGAGGTGCGAGCCAACCAGCACGGCGGCTTCCTGCGAGCCGTTGGAGTAGCGCCAGAAGTGGTTCCCGGCTGAGTCGAGGCGGTGCGCGAAGCCTAGAGGTTCCAGCCACCGGCCTACTTCGCTGGCGGCGGCGCGGTCCTCCGCGCTTAGCGCCAGGCGTGTGACGCCGCCGGCAGGGGTGGCACCGAACCTCGCCAGCGACTCGATGCGTTGCCAAAGTCGGGCTTCGTCGACCAAGGGGCTACTCGTGCTGGGCATTCGTTGAGCATAATGCTGGCGGCGTCATGGTTCGGGCTACGCGCCGTAAGCCTTGCTTGACAAGCTAAAGATACAACCCGTAGGTTGTACTGATGCTGAGTTCAGCGGACGCCGACAGAATCTTCTCCGCCCTTGCCGACGCCACTAGGCGCGACATCCTGCAGCGCGCCATGGCGGGCGAGGAGGGCGTGGCCGAACTGGCCGAGCGTTACCCCATGAGCTTCGCAGCGGTTCAGAAGCATGTGGCCGTGCTGGAGCGGGCGGGGCTGGTGGCGAAGGAGCGCGCTGGGCGGCGCAAGCTGGTCGTCACGCAAGTGGAGAGGCTCAAGGCGGCGCAACGGCTGCTGAACGAGTACGAGGAGCTGTGGCGCGGCCGGGTTGCCCGCATGACGGATATCCTCACCGACACCGAAGAAGTGTAGTCCTGACCGGCAGTTCGACTTAGCGCTGAGAGGCTTTGGGCAGCGTGCGCTTTGGCCCGGCCCGCTAGCGCCCGCCGGCCACTCGCAGTATCGCGCCCGTTACGTACGACGCTTCGTCTGACATGAGCCACGCCACAGCGTTGGCTATCTCCTCGGGCTCGCCGGGCCGGCCCAGCGGCGTGGCGCGGCCAACTCGCTCGGCTTTGTCGGGCTGACCACCGGCAGCGTGCAGCTCCGTGAGGATGGCGCCGGGCGCCACGGCGTTGACGCGGATGCCGTCCGGCCCAAGCTCTTTGGAGAGACCAACGGTGGCCGCGTCGATGGCGGCCTTGGAGGCCGCGTAGTGCACGTACTCGCCGGGCGATCCGATGGTGGCCGCGCCCGAAGTGATGTTGACGATGCAGCCGCCCGCTCCACCCAGCGACGTGGCCATCTGCCGCGCCGCGTGCTGGCAGCACAGCATCACGGCGGTGCAGTTGACGTCGAACACCTTGCGGATGGCGGCCGGGTCCTGGTCAGCGAGCTTGCCTGGGAAGCCGGTGACGCCGGCGTTGTTGACTAACCCCGTTATCTTCCCGTAGCGCTCCTCAGCTTGGGCGAACAGGGCACGTATATCGGCTTCGTTGGCCATGTCGGCCTGCACGCATAGGGCGCTGCTGCCAGCGGCGCGCGCTTCTGTCGCAACCCGCTCGGCGGCGGCAGCGTTGCTCAGGTACGAGATGATCAGGTGGTGGCCCTCGGCGGCCAACCTCCTGGCGATAGCCGCTCCGATGCCGCGGCTGCCACCGGTTATCAGCGTTACGTGCTGGTGCTGGCCTCTAGCGGCTGGGGTCATGCTGGGCAGTATGGCATCGCTGCGGGCATCAACGCCGATGGCGGCCGGCTGGCTCATTGCGGTTGTGGCAAACGGATGAAGGATACTGGTGGGTAAGCGAGAAGGGGGAAGCGCACCGATGGCGGTAAGAACGTCTGATACCCATCCGATAGAGGTCTTCTGGGTCGACGCCGCTGCGCATGGCGGCGCCGGCAGGTTGGGCCTCACGTTCGCGCCCGGTAAGAGGGGCGACGGCATGGTCACGGGCGCCCGCTGGGAGCGCGACCTGGCGACCGACCTGCGGCGCTTGCGTGAGCACCACGGCGCGCACGTGCTGGTGTCGCTCATGGAAGCGTTCGAGTACGTCGATCTAGGCGTGCCCGGCCTGCTTGAGGACGCAGCTGGGAGCGGCATGCGAGTGCACCACCTGCCGATCGTCGATGGCTCGGTGCCCGCCGTTGACCAAACCGATCAGCTGAACGCACTGGTGCAAACCGTGAAGGAGTCGCTGCAGGCGGGCGAGCGCGTGGTGGTGCACTGCCGCGGTGGGCAGGGCCGCTCGGGAACCGTGGCGGCGCTGGTGCTGTGCGCCTTCGGCCG
>JBAYRM010000113.1:0-6227 GCA_041676665.1 Trueperaceae bacterium | reverse complement strand
CGCCCGCCAGCGCGGCGAGCTCGCGTTCCAGGTCGGCCTGCAGCGCCGCGATCTCGGCCTCCACCTGCGCCAGCCCCTCCTGGGCCCGCTGCACGTCGCCACGCTCCTTACCGATGCTGGTGGTGCGCCGCACTGCCGTGCCGATGCTGGAGCTGGTGGGTGCGCGCTTGCCTAGGAACGCTCCGAGGATCGTGCCGCCCACGCTGACCATGGCGTCGAGCGAGCGTTGCTGGACCTGTTGGCTCTCGCGCTCTACCGCCTGCGCCCGCTGTAACCGGCGGCGCTCGAGGGTAGTAGCGCGACTGTCGTACTTACGGCGGATCTTCTCCTTCTCGGCGTCACGTTGCTCCCTGAGTAGCTGAGCACAGCGCAGTCTGAACTGCTGCTCGCTCTCGCCGGGTTCCGCCACCAGTTTCAGTGGCGCGAACCTGTGTAGCGTCAGGGCGCCGTCGACCCGCAGCCACCTCTGGAGGAGCGAGGTCCACTCCTTTACCGAGCGTTCGTTCGCGGTCACTTCCGGTAACGGCTGGAAGCTAACGCCCGCAGCGGGCTCCTGAGCGAGGTGCTCGAGCTCCAGCGCGCTGGCAGCGCCGTCGTTCCAGTCGAGCTCCACCACGCCCTCGCGCAACTCCGCCACGCGCGTCACGCGGGTCGTTTCGTCGACCCCGTGCGTCTTCGATACGTAATGCACGTCTGCCACCCCCAGTACCTGTGGGAAGTAGCGAGCGTCGGTCACGCCGGGGCGCAGCGCGGCGAACAGCTGTGGGACCGCGGGCGGCAGGAAGGGTCGCGTTGGAGCGTCGCTCTGCGCGCCAGCTTCTGCGCCAGCGGGCGGCGGGGCCTCTGAGCTGGTCACCGGAGCGGTGCCAGGCGTCTCGGTGTCCGCTCGCTCTGCGACCGGCGCCCCCTGGCTACTGGTCAGGCGGGCGATCTGATCGCGTGACAACGGCCCGGCCAGGTACGACAGCACCCAGCGCGTTTGAAACACCGCGGGAGCCTTGGCGTGGACGTTATGGAGCAGGAAGGTGCGTTTGCCCAGGCGCCCCACGACGTCGTTCAGTTCCGCCGCCGAGGTCCCGCCAGGCGCGGCTGCAGTCATGCCTTCCACCAGCCGCGCCTTGTCGCGCTCTGTCTGCAGACGCCCCACGAACCAGGTGCCGGCGTTCGAGAGCGCCTTGTAGTCAAGATCTACTGGGTTCTGAGTCGCCAGTGCGAGACCGACGCCGTGCGCCCGCGCCTGCTTGAGCAGCGTCATCAGCGGCTTCTTTGTCGGTGGCTCCGCTACCGGCGGCAGGAACCCGAAGAGCTCGTCGATGTAAACGAGTGCCCGCAGGCTGCTGGTGCCCGTCTGCGACCGCGTCCACGCCACGACCTCGCTGAGAAGGAGGCTCAGGAAGAAGCTGCGTTCGGCGTCGCTCAGGTGCGCGATAGACACAACGGCCACCCGTGCGCGGCCCTCCGGGGTGAAGAGTAGGCCCTGAACGTCGAGCGGTTCACCTCGAGTCCACGCCTCGAAGGTGGGCGAGGCCACGAGGGCGTTGAGCGACAGCGCGAGCTTGAGCCGGTCCTTGGCGGGGAACACCGTATCGAGGTCCATGACCCCCAGGCGCTTAACAGGCGGCTGCTGCACCGCGTGAATCAGGTCGGCCACGTCCAGGCTGCGGCCCTCCTTCCAGGCGTGCTCGAGGATGCTGCTCAGCAGTATCTGCTCGCGCGACAGGGGGTCAGCGTTCTCGCCGAGAAGCGTAAGGAGCCCCGTTACGGTAGTGCCGAGACGCTCGTTCATGAGGTCCGGGTCGGCCGCAACGGCAGGCGGTGGCGCCGCGAACGATCGCAGCACGCTTATGGGCCGGCCAGCGCTGGAGCCCGGAGTGTAAACGGTCACGTCAGCAGCGTCCCTCAAGCGCTGGATGCGCTCGGGCCCCTGCCCCCACGCCGCCAGGCCGTCGCGCCACTGCGAGGCCTGTTGCGCGGCGTGTTCAGCCAGGCTCAGGCCCTGCCGCTCCGCGTCGCGCGGGTCGACCCACGGTTCGAAGTCCTCGGGCCTCAACTCCGGGAACGTCAGCGCCAGGTTGCCGAGGTCGCCTTTCGGATCGATCGCCAGGACCGGGATGCCGTCGATAGCGGCTTCTTCTATCAGGCCCACGCCGAGGCCGGTCTTGCCACTGCCCGTCATGCCCACGATGACGGCGTGGGTCGTCAGATCGCTGGAGTCGTAAAGGAGCGGCTGCTCCGTGCCGCTCATGCTGGTGGGATCGACCTCACGGCCGAGATAGAAGACGCCAAGCTGCTCGAAGTCCACGGACCCTCCCTCGCGCCGAAGCCAACGCTAGTAGCTCGATTGTAGCCGCTTGCGAAGTGGCGCCCCGGCCCGCGCTGCGTGCGAGCGGCAGGCTGGACCAGCCGACCGGGGGGCCGGTGCTACACTTGCCCTTCGTGAAGAAGTTCTACCTGATCGATGGGCACGCGCAGCTCTTCCGGGCCTACTACGCTCCGTTCCGCGACCTGACCAGTCCCGCGGGTGAGCCAGTGAAGGCCGTGTACGTGTTCACGCAGATGCTTCTCAACGTCCTGCGGACCGAGAAGCCCGATTACGTGGCGATCGCGTTCGACGTCAGCGACTCCACCACCCTCCGCAAGGGCTGGTACCCGGAGTACAAGGCCAACCGCGACCGCAGCCCAGAGGACCTGCACCAGCAGTTCATGCGCGTGCGGGAGGTCATCGAAGCGCTCGCCATCCCCACCTTCGAGCTTGAAGGCTACGAGGCGGATGACATCATCGCCACCATCGCCGAGCGCCTGGCTGGGCAGCCCGTCGAGTTGCGCATCGCCAGCAAAGACAAGGACCTGCATCAGATCCTCACACCGACCGTAAAGCTATGGGACCCCAGCAAGGGCGACCTCCTGGACGACGAACTGCTGAGGCTCGAGAAGGGGTACGGCCCCGAGAACGCGGTCGAGATCCAGACGCTGGTGGGCGACTCGACCGACAACATCCCGGGCGCAATGGGGGTGGGAGTCAAGACAGCCGCCAAGCTGATAGCCACGTACGGCACCGCCGAGTCGGTGCTGGCGAACGTGGCTGACCTGACCCCGAAGCTGCGTGAGAACCTGCTGAAGCACGCGGAGCAGATGGACCTCACGCGCCGCCTGGTGACCCTCGACAGGGACGTGCCCATGGAGTTCGAACTGGAGGCGTGCCGCACCGCGTCACCAGACCTGCCGCGGCTGTTGACGTTGTTCGACGGCCTCGGGTTCCGCACCTTCGCTGAGCAGTTCTCAGAACTGTACGGGGCGGCCGAAGCGGCCACGAGCGTCGAGAGCGTAACCGAGGACGCCGCTACCGTTGCCCGGGTGGTGACCAGCGCGGCCGAACTCGACGAGTTCGTGGCGCTGCTGGCGCAGCAGCCGGCGTTCGCGCTGGACACGGAGACCACCGGTTTGCTGGCGGTCGATGCAGACGTGGTGGGTTACGCCTTCGCGTGGCAGGCGGGCGAGGGCTGGTACGTACCGGTACGCGGTAACGACCCGGGTGCGGCCAGTGCAGACGGCCAACGCCTGGACTACCTGGATCCAGAGCTCGTCGCGGCGCGCCTGAAGCCGGTGCTGGAGAGCCCAGACACGCTCAAGGTCGGGCAGAACCTCAAGTACGACATGAACGTGCTGCACCGCGCAGGCATTCAGCTGGCCGGCCCGCTGTTCGACACCATGGTCGCCGCCGCGCTGCTGCATCCGGAGCGCCGCACCAACAACATGGACGACCTGGCGCGCGACCTGCTGGGCCTCAAGACCACGCCCATAACCGAGCTGATTGGCAAGGGTAAGAACCAGAAGAGCATGCTCGACGTGGCGCTGCCAGAGGTCTCCGCCTACGCGGCCGAGGACGCCGATATCACTTGGCGCCTGTACGAGAAGCTGGCCGCTAAGCTCGAAGAGCAGCCGGAAGCGATGCAGCACCTGTTCACCGACGTAGAGATGCCGTTAGTGGCTGTGTTGGCGGCCATGGAACGCGAGGGCGTGACGCTGGACGCCGGCATGCTAGTGGAGTACTCGCAGGCCCTCACCCTGCGACTGGCCGAGCTGCGCAAGAACCTGTTCGCGGCGGCAGGGGTGGAGTTCAACCCTGACTCCCCGAAGCAGCTGGGCGAAGTGCTGTTCGACAGGCTTGGGCTACCGGTCATCAAGAAGACCAAGACCGGGCGCTCAACGGACGCCGAGGTGCTCGAGACTCTGGCTTCGGACACCGATCACCCGCTGCCCCAGCTTCTCCTCGAGTACCGTGAGCTGAGCAAGCTGCTCGGCACGTACGTTCAGCCGCTACCGTCGTACCTGGCCAAGAGTACGGGTCGCCTTCACGCGTCGTTCCATCAGACCGGCGCCGCCACGGGCCGGCTGTCGTCGTCGGACCCGAACATCCAGAACATCCCCATCCGCACCGAGACGGGGCGTGAGATCAGGCGCGCGTTCCGGGCGGCCGACGGCAACAGCCTGGTCATGGCTGACTACTCACAGGTCGAGCTGCGCATGCTGGCGCACTTCAGCCAGGACGAGGAGCTGGCGCGCGCCTTCCACGAAGGGCTCGACATCCACGCCTACGTGGCGTCGCAGATCTTCGGCACACCGCTCGAGGAGGTCGGCAGCGACCAGAGACGCGTGGCCAAGACCGTGAACTTCGGCATCATCTACGGTCAGAGCGCTTTCGGCCTCGCTCGCACCCTGCGCATCCCGCAGAAGGAGGCAGCGGCCTTCATCGCTGCCTACAAGGAGCGTTACACCGGGCTTGAGAGGTTCCTGCAAGCGTGCATCCGCGAAGCCGAGGAGAAGGGCTACGTGACGACCATCCTTGGGCGGCGTCGCGCCATCGACGACATCCGCTCGCGGAACCGCAACCTAAGGCAGCTGGGCGAGCGCCTGGCCATCAACACGGTCATCCAGGGCAGCGCAGCGGACCTGATCAAGGTGGCCATGGTCCAGCTCATGCAGCGCCTGAACGAGCAGCATGAGCGGGCGCGACTCCTCATCCAGGTGCACGACGAGCTGGTGCTCGAGGCACCAGCTGCGGACGCCCCTGCCGTGCTCGACACCACCGTAGACGTCATGAGTAACGCCCTGCCGCTGACCGTGCCCTTGAAGGTGGACGCTGCGCTGGGCGCGAACTGGCTGGAAGGGAAGAGCTAGCCGCGGTGACGTCCGGCGCGTGAGCGCCACGGTTTCAGGCTGGCCCACACCGTTACGAACAGCACCGCCAGCGCCACGAGGGCGCCGAGGAACGTGTCGAACACCCGCTCTCCCACCACGGCGCCGAGCTCGCCGCCCAGGCCGGCTGTGCTTATCACTAGCGCCGTGGGCGTGATGAACAGCAGGGCTAGGCCGTAGTTCTTGGCCACCACCGTCTCGGTCAAGAACTGCAACCCCGAGACAAGCAGCACCAGCCACAGCCCGGTGGGCCCGAGGCGAGCGGCCAGCAGGAACAGAAGCACACCTCCCAGGGTGCCAAGCAGGCGCTGGACGGCCCTGGTGACGGTGAGGGGCACACGGTGACTCGCCTGGAGGATGGCCACGGCCGCGAGCACCACCCAGTAGGCGCGTTGCACGCCGAGCGGCACGCTGACGAGGCTGGCGACCAGCACCGCGGCGACCACGCGCACCGCCACCCAGCGGCGTCCGCGCTCCAGTTCCAGGTAGCCGAAGACCTTGCTTAGCGGGCGCGCCTCACCCTCGCTGCGCCGCACCTTGGGGAGCAGCAGCGGCAGACCCGCGACCAGGAGCGAGGAGGCTGCGCCCGCGGCTACCAGCAGCACCACTACGTGGCCCGGTACGCCTTGGCCGCCCAGTGCCGCCGGGGCGCTGAGGTAAGCGCTGACGCCGTTCACGAGGATGAACATGATCGGGCCAGGCGGTCCGACGCTGAATCCGAGGATCAGCAGGCTCGCCAGCGAAGCGACCAGCATGACCCCGATGAGGGTGAGCCACGCGCTGCCAGCCAGTACGACGCCTAGGCTGCTGGCGGCCACGAGTCCGAGCCCCACGAGTACCTGGGCCCGCAAACGTTCGGAGCGCTTCAGCGCCGCCGCGTACAGCGCCGTGAAGCTCCCAAGCGAGGCCATGAGCCCCACCTGCCCTAGGCCGATGGCGGTGAGGACGGTAAGCGGAAGGGCCGTAGCGAGCGCGGCTTCCAAGCCTACGCGCCAGCGCCACGGCCCCTCGTTAACGGTGAACAGGCTCTT
>JBAYRM010000112.1:0-6246 GCA_041676665.1 Trueperaceae bacterium | reverse complement strand
GGCGAGCTCCTGAACGGCGTTACGCAGGGAGTCGACGTCGGCCTGGGTCAGGGCGAGAGCCGCGTTGACGTTGTCGTTGAGAACGTCGAGGAGGCGGCTAACGACCAGAGCGGCCTGATAGCGGGTGAAGGCTTCGTTGCCGCGGTAGGTACCGTCGGGGAAGCCGATGACGATGCCGAGGTCGGCGATGCGCTCAACGGCGTCGCCAGCCCAGTGGTTCGCCGGGATGTCCGGGAACGAGCTTTGGGCGAAGGCGCCGCTGGCCAGCACTGCCGCCAGGAGCGTGATGATTAGCTTCTTCATTATGTATTACCCCTTGAACTCTTCTGAAGTTACTTGCGCGGCAAGCCGTGGCAAGTGGGGCGGTTGACCCGGGAGTGTCCGAGTTTCCTCTCCAGGCCGTGGGCCGCAGCTTGTTGGTCTTGCCGGGTTCCTGGTCCTCCCCTGCCGGTTCAAAAGGTGCACCTCCTTCCATGCGGCAAAGGACGACATAGGTCCATGCCGAGTTTGTCATGGTTCGACCACTGATGTCAAGGCGCATGAACCGTGGATGAGAGCCAGGAAGCCGCCTACCAGCGCAACTTTGCGCCCTTGTGAAACCGCGTACTCATCTATTCCTCATGAGTGCCCGGGTGTGGATGCCAAGGTTGTGGGTGCCGGAGCCCGCCGCTCCTCAGGCACGCCGCTACGGCGCACCCACCCCGGCCGCCTCTCCGGCGCCTGACGGCTCCCTGGTAGCATGCCGGCCATGGCTCGCATCATCGTACCGGCGGCAGAAGAACTCCTGGACCAGGAGATCGGCGTCCTGGATCACGGATTCGTGCGTCTGGTCGACTACATGGGCGGCGACGCCCGCATCGTGCAGGCAGCCCGCGTGTCGTACGGCGAGGGCACCAAGACGGTCCGCGAGGACGGGGCCCTGATCGACTACCTGCTGCGCAACAAGCACACCAGCCCGTTCGAACAGGTCATCTTCACCTTCCACGTCAAGATGCCAATCTTCGTGGCGCGGCAGTGGATCAGGCACCGCACCGCCCGACTCAACGAGATCAGCGGGCGCTACAGCGTCATGCGCGACGAGTTCTACGTTCCCAGCGAAGGCGAGGTGCGCAAGCAGAGTAAGCGCAACCGCCAGGGCGGCGACGCCGAGGACGTGCCCGCCGAGTTGCGCGCGCGCGTGATCGAACTGCTGAGCGCAGGACAAGAACGAACGTACGGCGAGTACGAACAGCTGCTGGAAGACGACGTGGCACGCGAACTGGCGCGCATCAACCTGCCGCTGTCGCTCTACACAGAAATGTACTGGCAGATAGACCTGAACAACCTGTTCCACTTCCTGCGCCTGCGCATGGACTGGCACGCCCAGTACGAGATCCGCGTCTACGGCGACGCCATGGCGCGCGTGGCGCGCGCCGTCTGCCCCCTGGCGTACGCCGCGTTCGAGGAGCACATCCTGCACGGCCGCAACTTCGCCAAGAGCGAGATCGAACTCCTGGTGGGCGCGCTCGACGTGTCGGCGCTGAAAGAGGCGCTCGAGGCCAGCGGCGTGCGCGCCACGCGGCGCCGCGAACTCCTAGACAAGCTCGGCCTAAGCGAAGGCTGAGACCCGCCAGGACCCCGGAGGGCGCGTGCGCTACAGGATCGTGGCGGTAGGCAAGCTGAAGGAGCCGTTCTACCGGAACGGCTTCCAGCACTACCTGCGGCGGCTAAGCGCACTGGCGCAGTGCGAATCGGTGGAGGTCAAGGAGGGCGCCGGTGACGCCTCCGCCGCTAAGCGCGCGGAGGGCCAGGCGCTCCTACGCGCCGCACAGCCTCGCGTGGTGGCGCTCGACGAGTCAGGTCCCGTTTTCAGCACCCGGAGCCTGGCCCAGCACGTGAGCTCACTGGAGTTAGCTGGCCATAGCCGGTTGACGCTGCTGATCGGAGGCGCGGCGGGCCACGGCGAGGAGCTGCTGTCGGCGGTGGACGAGCGCTGGAGCCTCTCCCCGCTCACGTTCCCGCACGACCTGGCGCGCCTCGTGCTGGTCGAGCAGCTCTACCGCGTGGAGACGCTGCGGGCCGGCCATCCCTATCACCGGGACTGAACGGCGCCCCGGAAAGGTCACTCCAGCAGCGCGTCGGCCAGGCGGCGTCCGGCGTCCTCCAGCGCCACGTGCAGGCTGAGCATGTCGGCCAGTAGCGCCCCCAGCGCAGAGACCGGCAGCGCGGCACGGGGTTCCAGGCACAGGAGCAGGTTGCGTTTACCCACCACCAGGCTCGGTGCGACGGTGGTAGCGAAGGCGCCCGCGGTGCCGTTGGCGCCTTGGGCCGCCTTGTCAGCCGCCACCAGCAGGCGCTTGAGGGTCTCGCGCACGGCCGAAGTCAGAACGGCCGTCGCGCCGCGCGGCTCCCGCGTGTACACGCTAATGCAGCGGTCGAACTCTGGATCGCCGTCGAAGGCCAGGCGCTCGGCGCCGCTGCGCCCGGCCTCCAGGCTCTCCAGCGCCTTACCGCGCCGGGCGCTCGCCCGCATGGGCGGGGCGCTCTGGCTACTCGCCCCGCGCACGGCGATGTACGTGCTCAGGCTCAGTACGGTGCCCGTTGGCCCACTGCGCTGGCGCCTCTGGTCGAACGCCACCAGTAGCGGCTGGCCCTCGCGGCGCAGGGCGTAGATGGGCGTCAGTTGACCGTCCTCCAGGCCGAACTGCTGCACCAGCGGTTCCGCCAGCTCGGCCGCCTCCACGAACTCGAACTCTCGGGCGAAGCGCGCCCATTCGAGCTGGCGGGGGTCGGCGCGCCTAGCGCCGTTACCGAAGAACATGCGCCATTCAACCATGCCCGAAAGCGGCAACGGCCAGGCGCTTAGAGCGCCCGGCCGTCAGTGGAACGCTGTGACTTCAAGTCAGACGTTGAAGCCGAACATGCGCATCTGCTTCTTGCCGTCGTCGGTCATCTTCGCAAGGCTCCACGGCGGTGACCAGACGAACTCGACCGCGGCCGAATCGATGCCGTCGACCTTCATGGCGGCCAGTTCCGCGTCGGTCTGGATCATGTCCTGCACGGGGCAGCCCATGGTGGTGAGCGTCATGGTTATGTCTACGTGGCCGCTCTCCTTGACCGCCACGTCGTAAACGAGGCCCAGGTCGACGATGTTGACCGGGATCTCGGGGTCGTGAACCACCTTCAGGGCGGTCAGGACTTCCTGCCGCAGCGCCTCGAGGCGCGGGTCGCTACTCGCACCGGCCGCCTGGCTCTCGGTGGTTACGGCTGCTTCTGAAGTCAGTGCCTCTTGGCCGCTACTCATGCGACCAACTTAGCAGACCTTGGCCGCTCGTCGCGTCTACCAGTCCACGTAGCGGTCGCGGTGAACCACGAAGGCGAGGGTGAGCGCCAGCAGGGTGCTCACCAGGCTCGTCCCCCCGTACGAGACGAGGGGTAGAGTGATCCCGGTAACGGGCGCCATGCCCAGGGTCACGCCGATGTTCACGATCACCTGGAACGCAATGAGCACCGTGACACCCACGATTATCAGCTGGTCGCGCTCGTAGATGCACTCGCCAGCCATGGCTAGCAGGCGCCAGAACAACAGGCCGTAGAGAAGCAGCAGCACCACGGAGCCCACGAAGCCGCTCTCCTCCGCCAGCACCGGGAAGATGAAGTCCGTATGCCGGTACGGAATGAAGCCTAGCTGCGACTGGGTGCCGGCCTTGTACCCCTTGCCGGTAAGGCCGCCAGACCCCACGGCGATGGTCGACTGGATGACCTGGTAACCGCTGCCTTGCGGGTCTGCTTCAGGGTCGACGAACGACACGAGGCGCTCTATCTGGTGCGGCTTGAGGTTAGGTATCACCACCGTAGGCACCGCCACCCCGAGCGCGATGGCGATCAGCAGCAGCTGCTTCCACGGCACGCCGCGCACCAGCACCAGGCCCGCCGCGATGGCCATCAGGACCAGCCCGCTGCCCAGGTCCGGTTCGATGAGCACCAGACCTATGGGCGGCAGCGCCAGCAGGGCCACCCTTAGGTAGTCCACCAGGCGGCCGATCGGGCGCTCGTGCAGCGCAGTGGCCAGCGCCAGGATCAGGGCGATCTTGGCGAGCTCTGAAGGCTGGAAGCCCGGCAGTGGACCGATGTACAGCCACGACTTGGCGCCGTTGACCTCGCGCCCGAAGATGAACGTTACGACCAGCAGCGCCACGCTCAGTACGTATAGGTGCGGCGCGTAACGCAGCAGGCGGTTCTTGCCCAGCCAAACGAGCAGGGCGATGATCACCACTCCGCCGCCGAGGAACGCGACCTGGCGCATGAACTCGTTGCTGGGAGCGGCGCTGTTGAGCGTGGCCAGCCCGCCTATAAGGATGAGCAGGGTCACGAACGGAAGCCCGATGTCTACGCGCGCCACGCGGGTCAGCCTACCAGTCGTCTGGCCTTCCCGCCGCTGAACAGGAGCCATTCGGCTGCCAGCGCGAGAAGCGCCAGGGCCAGGAGAAGGTGCGCCAGGCTGCCGGGCGCGCCGCTCAGCTCGTCGCTACCTGGACCTCGTTCGGCAGCGGCCGGGTCAGGCACGGCCTGGCCCGCTGCGGCCTGGCCCGCTGCGGCCTGGCCCGGCACTATCGCCTGCCCGGCGGTTGAGCTGCCCTGCAGCCTGGATTCCTCAGCCGCCAGCAGGCTCGCGTGAACGGCCGTGGTAGTGCCCGGGCCCGCCAGGTCCTGCGCTGGCGCCAATACCGGCTCGGCCGTACCGGGCAACGGTTCGCCCAGGCGCAAGCGCACGGTGTTGTCGAGGGTCCCCATTAGGTTGGCGACCAGCGCTGGGAACGCGGGCCTCAGCACCACGTCCGACTGCGCGGGGTGGAAAGCTAGTTGCAGGACGGTGCCGGTGGCGTCCTGCCGCACGCGGATAACGGGCGTCAGGTCGGCTGTGCGCGCCAGCACGCGCCAGCCCTCGCCCTCCTCCCAGGTCGGTCGCTCCGGATCGAGACCCACCACTACGTCGCGCAGGTCAACGAAGCGCAGCAGTGGATCCGCCCGGTTCCAGTCGTTTATCAGCTGATACTCGGGTTCCTCCACGCGCGGTGCGAGCAGCAGGAAGTTGCCTGGCGACAGGCCGTCGGCGCTGGCCGTGGTCACGACCTTAAGGTCGGCTGCTGGCCTGAACGCTGCGTCTGGCGCTACGCCGACGCGCGTGAGCGGCACGGCGCTCAGCGCCCGCAGCAGCGGCTCGTAGGCGTCGTTCGTCACGACCTCCAACAGGCGGCTGCCGGCGAACGCCACGTCGTCCAGCGCCAGCGCGTCGTCAGCAGAGGGCAGGAGGCGCGCCTCAACCACCCCGCTGACCTCCGCCAGTGGGAAGGTGATGCTGCCGGTGCCGCTGGTCGGCACGAGCACCGTGCCGCGAGCCAGCAGGGTGTCGCCCTGCAGCAACTCCACGTCGACCTGCGCGGGCCGGGCGCCTGCGGCCACCACGGCCACGAACGCCTGACCCACCCCGATCTCGAAGGCGCTGATGCCTACGTTCTCCACCGGCACGCCAACGCCGTGCACCTGCGCGGCGCCCAACTGCGCGTCATGGTCTGTGATCACGTGAATCTCGGCCCCAGGCAAGAGGGCGCCAGCCAGGTCGACCGCGCGCGACAGGTCGCCCTCAGCGTCGCCCGCACGCAGTTCGCTCAGCGCGGCCGTCAGGTCGGCGGTGCTGGCGCCCACGGGCGCGAGCAGTCGAGCGTCGAGGCCCGCCCGGATCAGGGCGACCCTGCCGGCACCGCCAAGCAGTTCGTTGGCCTGCGCCTTAGCCTCATCGAGCCTGGTGCCGGCCGTGGACCTTGCGGCCATGCTGGCGGACGCGTCTACGATGATCACGCGGTCCGGTCGCTCGCCGAAGCTGAACACGGGTCGCGCCAGCCCTACCGCAGCGAGGGCCACGAAGAGAAGCTGCGCCACCAGCAGCCAGGTGGGTGAGAACCTGCGGCGGCGCGCCAGCGCGGTCTGCGCCCGCTGCCACAGGAACAGGGCGGGCACGTCGTAGCGGCGCCGGCGGGCTCTGAGGTAATGCAGCGCTACCACCACAGGCAGTAGCGCCAGGAGCCACAGGGCGTTGGGCGCCAGGAACGTCAAACCTGGAAGACCCCCAGCCTGAACGGCTCCGGCGTGGCCTCCAGCGCGCAGGCGTCCAGCGCTCTGATGAGGCGCTCACGGAGCTCACTCGGCAGCACGATCTCGTCGACCCACAGGCGCGCGCCGGCGTAGCGGATGTCGAGCGCCTCGGCG
>JBAYRM010000111.1:0-6341 GCA_041676665.1 Trueperaceae bacterium | reverse complement strand
TTCACCGCCGGCGGCCGGCAGGTGCTGAACGTGGTGGCCTCCAACGTCATCACCGGCATCGATGCGGGCGCCCAGGGCGCCTTCTACCTGGCGGACCTGTTCCTGAGCTTGCTGCTGGGGCTCTTCAGCATCTCACCCGCGCTGGCGTACTACTCGCGCCTCTCGCAGCACGCCGCCGGCCGCAGCCAGGAGTTCGCGCCGACCCTTTTGGAGGGTCTGCGCTTCATCACGTTCCTCACGGTGCCGGCGGGGCTGGCGCTCACGCTGCTGGCGGCGCCGTCTGTGGACGCGGTGTACAACTGGCGCTCGCTACTGGGCGCGCCCATGGCCGCAGACCTGCGGGCGTTCACCATCGCGGCCACGCTGCCTCTCGGCCTGGCGGTGTTCCCGATAGGCGCGTTCAACCTGCTGGTGCGCTCGTTCTACGTGCGCCGCAGCGTGCGCACGCCCGTGCTGATGGTGCTGGGCTTCCTGACGCTGCAGGGGATCCTCTACGTGCTGTTGTCGCGCTCGTTGGGCATCGCTGGGGTGTCGTGGGCTACCGTCATCGCCGCCTGGGCGCAGCTGCTCGTGGCGGCGGCGCTGGTCGCGCGGCGCGAGCGTTTCGGGTTGGCTAGCTGGGTGCGGCAGGCCGCGCGCGTGTGGCTGGCGGCGCTACTGGCGCTGGTGGTTAGCGCGGCCGCGCTTCACGCGCTGCCGTTCGCGGCGGACTGGTGGGGGCAAATCGGGCGGCTCGCTGTGGGCGGCCTCACCATGGTGGCCGCCTACCTGGCGCTCGGGGCGGCGCTGCGTGTGCCTGAGTTAGGCGCGCTAGGGCGGCTACTGAACCGCAGGTGAGCCGCAGGGCCGGATGGCCGCGCTTAACCCGCCACCCCGCAGTTCAGGCGGCGGTTCTCGGCAGCTAACCTGAGCGGCGCAAGCGCCGCGCTCAGACGCGCTTGAACAGCACCGCGGCGTTCTGGCCACCGAACGCGAAGTTGGTGGAGAGCGCCACGTCGACCTGCTTCTGACGCGCCTCGTTGGGTATGAAATCGAGGTCCAGCTCGGGGTCCGGGTCGATGTAGTTGCGGGTGGGCGGCAGCACGCCCGTGTACAGCGCCTGAACGGTTGCAATAGCCTCGATGCCGCCGGCGGCTCCGAGCGTGTGACCCGTCATGCCCTTGGTGGACGAAACGGGCGGTGCGTCTGTGCCCCAGATGGCCTTGAACGCCAGAGTCTCGTTGAGGTCGTTGGCGGGGGTGCTGGTGCCGTGCGCGTTGATGTAACCGACCTCGTCGGGGTTCATACCGGCCGACTTGAGGGCCCACTCGATGGCGCGGATGGCGCCGCGGCCGCCGGGTGCGGGGGCGGTGATGTGGTGCGCGTCGGCGCTGGCACCGAAGCCCACCACCTCGGCGTAAATGCGCGCGCCGCGCTTCCTGGCGTGCTCGTACTCCTCGAGAATCAGGATCCCAGCGCCCTCGCCGGCCACGAAGCCGTCGCGGCTGGCTGTGAACGGCCGGCTGGCCGTCTCGGGGCTGTCGTTACGGGTGCTCAGCGCCTTCATGACAGCGAAGCCGCCGATGCCCATGGGGGTTATGGGCGCCTCGGAGCCGCCCGCGAACACCACGTCGGCCTCGTCGTCCTGGATCATGCGCCACGCCTCGCCGATGTTGCTGGAGCCGGTAGCGCAGGCGGTGACCACGCTGGAGGAGGGGCCGGTGAGCCCGAAGCGCATGGCCACGTGCCCGCTGGCCATGTTGGCGATCAGCATGGGGATGAAGAACGGGCTCATGCGCATGGCGCCCCGGTCGTAGCGGATGCCGGACTGGGTCTCCCACGTCTCGAGGCCGCCGATGCCGGAGCCCACCGCGGTGCCCGTGCGGTCGCCCGCCACTTCTTCGGGCGTGAGGCCCGAATCGCGCAGCGCCAGGTCGGCGCCGATGAGCGCGAAGTGCACGAAGCGGTCGAGGCGCTTAGCCTCGCGGCGCTCGATGTAATCCTCGACGTTAACGTCGACCTCGCCGGCGATGGTGACCGACAGGTCGGAGGCGTCGAAGTTGGTTATGCGGCGGATGCCGTTACGCGCTTCGTGCTGGGCTGCGAGGAACTCCTCGGCGCCCACGCCGATGGGCGTCACAGGCCCCAATCCGGTGACAACGACTCGTCTCATACAGACCTACGATACCGGCCGACGCTCGAATCGGCCGTCTTTCGTCACCCCGCCTGCGGGAGGGAGAGGGTTACTGCTTATCGCTGATGAACTTGACGGCGTCGCCGACGGTGCGGATGCCTTCGGCTTCTTCGTCGGAGATCTCTACGCCGAACTCGTCTTCGAGACCCATGATCAGTTCGACCACGTCGAGCGAGTCGGCGCCGAGGTCTTCCATGAAGCGCGACTCGTCGGTTACGTCGCCGGGGTCTGCGTCGAGCTTGTCGGCTACGACTTCTTTGATCTTCTCGAGTATCTCGTGCTCGTCCACGACTTTCCTCCTAGGCAGCACGCCTCGGGTGTACCCATGCTGTGCTGAAGTTTGGCGAATTCTAGCACGGGTCCAACCCGTTTCAGGAACGCCCTTGTGGCCACTCTGGCCTTGTGTACGCGTGCCCTTACGCACGCAGCTCGCTCACCCCTAAAGCGCGTGAGCCCTGCAAACACTAATGCATGACCATCCCACCGTCAACTGCCACGGTCTGGCCGTTGACGTAACCGGCCTCCACGCTAGCCAAAAACGCTACCACCGCCGCCACGTCCTCGGGGGCGCCGAAGCGACCGGCGGGGATCTGCTGCAGGTACTGCTCCTTGAGCTCCGGGCTCAGCGAGGCGGTCATGTCCGACTCGATGAAGCCGGGCGCCACGGCGTTAACGGTCACTCCCTTGCCGGCGTACTCGGTGGCCAGCGCCTTGGTCAGGCCGATGAGGCCCGCCTTGGAGGAGATGTAGTTGGCCTGTCCGGCGTTGCCGCGGATGGCCACCACCGAGGTGAGGTTGACGATGCGGCCGGTGCCGCTCTTGAGCATGCCGCGCAGCGCGGCCTTGCTGAGGTAGAAGGCGCTACTGAGGTTGGTGTCCAGCACCGCCTGCCAGTCGTCGTCCTTCATGCGCAGCACCAGGCCGTCGCGGGTGATGCCGGCGTTGTTGACCAGCACGTCGAGCCCGCCGAAACGCTGAGTGACGCTCTTCACGAGCTCCTGGCAGGCAGCCGGGTCGGCCACGTCGGCCCCGAACGCCTCCGCGTCGGCGCCCAGCGCTCTGAGGCCCGCCACCACCTCCTCGGCCGGCCCGGCCGAGCTCACGTAATGCACGGCCACCCTGTAGCCCTGCTGGCCGAACCGTTCGGCCATGGCGCGCCCTAGCCCGCGGCTCGAGCCGGTCACCAGCACCACGCGCGCGCCCTCACTAGCGTCACTCACTTGCGACCTCCTCTAGGACCCGGGCGAGCGCCTCGGCGGAGTCCACCGCTAGCGCCGCGGCGTCCGGCAGTATCCGGCCGACCAGGCCGGTCAGAACGTTGCCGGAACCGAACTCAACGAAGTGCGTGGCGCCCAGCGCGGCCAGCCTCTCAACGCACTCCACCCAGCGCACGCTGGCGGTCACCTGCTTAGTCAGCAGCGCCGGTGCGGACTCGGGCGCCGTGAGCGGTTCGGCGGTCACGTTGCACACGATGGCGAAGGCCGGTTCGGAGAAGCCCGCCGCCTCGAGGTCGGGCGCCAGCCTGTCGGCCGCTGGCTGCATTAGCGAGCAGTGGAAGGGCGCGCTCACCTTGAGGGGAATAACGCGGCCGCCCTGCTCCTTGAGGGCCGCCGCTGCGGCCGTCACGCCCTGCGCGCTGCCCGAGATGACGGTCTGGCCGGGCGAGTTCAGGTTGGCGACCTCGACCACGGCGCCGCTCGCGGTGACCGACCGCAGCACGTCGTCGATGGCGGCCTGTTCGAGCTTCAAGACGGCGGCCATGGCGCCCTGACCCTCGGGCACGGCCTCCTGCATGTAGGTGCCGCGGCGGCGCACCAGCGTCACCGCGTCGGCCACGCTGAGCGAGCCTGCCGCCACGTGAGCCGTGTACTCGCCCAGCGAGTGGCCCGCACCGAACTCGGCGGCGGGGCCGCCAGCCTCCAGCCAGGCGGCGTAAGCCGCCGCCCCAGCGGCCACGAGGGCGGGCTGTTGGTTGGCGGTCAGTTGCAGGTCCTCGGCCGGCCCCTGCCACATGAGCCGCAGCAGGCCCGGTAGGGCCGCCTCGGCGTCGTCCAGCACGCGCTTAGCTGCCGGCGAGGCGGCGTACAGGTCTTGCGCCATGCCGACCTTCTGGGAGCCTTGGCCGGGGAAGAGGGCGGCCAGGCGGACGTTTCTCATGGCGCCACTCTACTCAGCTGGGGCCCCAGGTGACCACGGACGACGCCCACGTGAGGCCGGCTCCGAACGAGACCAGCAGCAGGTTGTCGCCCACCTTCACGCGGCCACTGTCGACCCCGTGGCGAATGGCCAGCGGGATGCTGGCGGTGGAGTTGTTGCCGTACTCGTCTACCGTCACGATCACGCGCTCGGGCTCTAACTGCAGACGCTCGCGCGCCGCCTCGATGATGCGCAGGTTGGCCTGGTGCGGCACAAAGTGCGCGATGTCGGCCATGTTGAGGCCCGCCTTCTCCACGGCTTCGATGGTGGAGGTGTTCATGACCCGCACGGCGAACTTGTAAACCTCGCGGCCGTTCATGTACAGGTTGTCGCCCAGTTCAACGCCGCCGGGCAGGCAGCGCCCCACGGCCTTGCGGTGCAGGTGCTGCGCGCCGGCGCCGTCGGCGCCCATGACCATGGACTTGATGCCGAACTCGTGCGGCACCGCCTCCACGATGACGGCGCCCGCACCGTCGCCGAACAGCACTGCGGTGGAGCGGTCCTCCCAGTTGACGATCTTGGTGAGCGCCTCGGCGCCGATGGCGAGGACGCGCCTGTTCTGGCCGGACTCCACCAGGCTCTTGGCGATGCCGAGCGCATAGATCCAGCCGGGGCAGGCGGCCAGCAGGTCGAAGGCGCCAGCGTTCAGCTTGAAGCGCTCCTGCACCAGCGCCGCCGTGGCGGGGAAGAGCGCGTCGGGGGTGTTGGTGGCGATGATGACCATGTCGACGCCGGCCAGGGCGTCGTCGCCATGGCGCGCCAGCAGGTCCTCGACCGCGCGGAACGCGAGGTCTGAGGTGAACTCTTCTTCGGCTGCGATATGCCGGCGCTTGATGCCCGTGCGAGTGGTGATCCACTCGTCGGTGGTGTCCATCATCTTCTCGAGGTCCTCATTGGTAAGGACCCGGTCCGGAGCGTACGCTCCGAGTGCCGTGATGCCAGCGGTTACCTTGGTTTGACTCACGCGTAGGCCATTATCTAGGCCTCGGCGATCACCTGGCGGCCGTCGTAACTGCCGCATTCGGGGCACACGACGTGAGGCGGCTTCATGCTCTTGCACTGCGGGCAGGCCACGAGGGTGGGTGCCTTCAGGGCGTCGTGAGCGCGGCGGGTGTCGCGGCGGGAGCGCGAGGTGCGCTTCTTGGGTACTGGGTGCTTGGCCATGTCGAAAATGCTCCTTACTTACGCGCCTGAGCTCAGGCGTTAAGGTCCATGTCCTTCAGCGCCTCGAACGGCGACTTGGGCTTGGGCTCCTCGGCGGGCGCCTTGGGGGCCAGTTCGGGGTGCTCGTTCAGGTTCACGCCTTCCTCGTTGAGGCCCAGGCAGGTGGCCTTGCAGAGCGCCGTGATGGGCTGCTCTATGGCCAGCATCTGCGTGAGGAACGAGGCGAAATCGACTTCGGGGGCGCCGAAGACCAGCAGGTCCTCCTCGCCTTCCTCGCCGACCTCGTCGAGCTCCAGCGGACGCTCGGAGGGGCGGTACTGCATGGGGTACACGAACGAGGTGCGGACCTCGGTCTCTACGTCCGTCAGGCAGCGCCGGCACTCGGTCACGGTTGTGCCCTTGACCGACCCTTCGAGGACGAAGTCGTCGTCGCCGCCGGTGTTGACCACCATGAGGCGCCACTGCAGCGGACCGGCCAGGCGCAGGCCGTCGGCGTCCAGCAGTTCGTGAGCGGGCTCAAGCAGTCCGCTGCCCTGCACCTCGAGCGGAGCGCCCGGGGCGTTGGTCAGTAAGGCAGACAGGTTGAGAGTCGCGTCACTTCGAGACAGCATCCCTACAAAGTATAGGCACGGCGGGGGCCGTGTCAAGGAGACACGATGCATGGAAACAGTCGATTACGCCGGAAGTTTCGCGTAGTAGCCGCTGCCGCTGCCGGCACGGCTCGGGGCTATACTCACCCGCGATGCCGGAGTTACCCGAAGTCGAGACGGTCAGGCGCCAGCTGCAGCCATGGTTGAGCGGGCGCACC
>JBAYRM010000110.1:0-6356 GCA_041676665.1 Trueperaceae bacterium | reverse complement strand
TGTCAGTCAGGCCGAACTCTGCCAGAACCCCAACCAGTCGCCGCTCCAGCTCCTCGTTGCCAGCGGCGTCGTAACCCATGGGACGGGCGAACAGCAGGGCCGAGGCCCGTTCCAGGACTCCCTGGTGGCCGTAGTTGCGCAGGTACCGTTCGACCGCCAGGGGTGAGGGCACCTCCTCGCTGGTCTCGAACAGCAGCACGGCTCCACGCCACAACTCCTCGCGCGGCCACCAGCGCGTGCCCTTCATGAACTCCAGAACCTCGATGTTGCCGCCCATAACGTGACCTTCCACAGCTTCTTCGCCCTGCAGCCAACGCCAGCCGGGGTTGGGGATGAAGCGCCTTTCACGCTCCTGGTTCGCTGGTTCGCTCCAGTCGAGGAACTCCTCCGTCCAGCGCGGTGAAGGCTGCCAGGGCGCCGGTGCGCCGTCGAACAGTGTGCGCCTCACGCTCTGATCGACTTGCGGCAAGATGCCACTGTTCTCCGCCAGGTCCGTCATGAAAGCGGGGCCATGGAACGTGACCACGCCGGCGTTGAGGAACGCCGTGAGCGTGATGGTGGTGTCGGAGAAGCCCATCAGCACCTTGGGGTGCGCGCGGATCAGGTCCTCGTTGAGGTGAGGCAGGAGGCGCACGCTGTCGTCGCCGCCGATGGTGCTAACGATGCCGGCGATCTCGGGGTTGGTGAGGGCCCAGTGCAGGTCGTCGGCGCGCGCCTGGGGGTTGCGGCGGAGCCAGGCGTCGTCCCTAAGCGCGTTCGGAGTCTCGACCACGCGCACCCCGAACGCGCCCTCGAACTGGCGCTTGCCCGCCTGGTAACGGTGCGGGAACAGCGCCGCCAGGCCGCTTGAAAGCGAGATCGCGGCGACCGTCTGCCCGCGGCGCAAGCGTGGCGGTTTAAGGAACGGGAGAGGACCGCTGGTCGGTGCCATGAGGTAGCGACATTAGCACTCCGTTACTGGGCCGTGACGCTGATAACCGTGCCTGGGCTGGCCAGTACCAGGAGACCCTCGCGCGCGCCCGTGAGCCTTAGGTAGGCGCGCAGCTGCTCGCGGTAATGCTCGAGGGTGGCAGGGTGGGGGTTCACGTCGCTCTTCCAGTCGATGACCACTTCAGGGGCGCCGTCGGCGGTGAACGCCACCGCGTCCGCGATGCCCGACCAGTAGACGCTGGCGCCCGGCGACCCAGGATCCTGCTCCACTCCGGCCACCTCGGCCTCGGCCAGCAGGCGGCCGTGAAGGGCGGTTATCTCCGGCAGGTTCCAGGCGCGCAGCGCCGTGCTCGCCATCTCGCCAGCGTCGTAATCGACGTCCGCCAAGCCAAGCTGCTCAGCCAACTGGGTTGCACGCGCGCTCAGGCTGGCCGCCTGTGCGGCGGCGTCGCCTGTGATCAGCTCTTCCATCAGCTTGTGGAGCAGTTTGCCGCGGGCCGCGCCCAAGTTCCTTACCCCAGAGTCGTCCAGCGGCTCGACCTCGTCGTCGAGCGTGGCAACGATCCTGGCCAGCTCCGGCTCAGTCAGCAGCGCGGGCCCCTGCTCACCTTCTTCTGCCTGCTCGAGCGTGCTCGGCGCCTGCTCGTCACGCCGACTGGGGGCGCGGCGTTCGATGCTTGCCATGCCTGCCTCGATGGCGCGCTGCTGCTCCTCGAAGAGCGCGCGCGTCTGAGCGGTGTCGACGGGTTGCGTCTGACCTTCGTAGCGGGTGGCCGAGCCGGCGGCTTCCACTGCCGGCAGTTCCTCCCACTCCCAACCGATCATGTTGCACCACGCGCCGTTGGCCGTGGCGGCCTGATGGTGAGGCACGACGAGGAGTTCGCGGGCGCGCGTGGCGGCCACGTACCACAGCCTCAGCCGCTCTGCGCCCGTGGCCGCGTCCTCAACTTCTTTCACCGCGCCGTAGGAGCTGCACGAGATACCGAACAGCTTGGTCGCGATGACGTTCCTGTTCCTGTCGTACAGGACGCCCTGTGCCCCTTTGGGCGCCGAGGTGGTGTTGACGGGTATCACTACCGGCCATTCGAGTCCCTTGGCCGAGTGGATGGTTATCAGGGTCACGGACTCCGCCGCCGAGTCCGTCCGTCCTTCTAGCTCGCTGTCGCCGTTGCGCCAGGCGGCAGATACCTGCTGAGCGAACTCCTTGAGACCCCTGACGTCGAACGCCCGACTGTGTTCCAGGTAGCGGTCGACGTTGGCCAGCGCGCGGTCGGCGTGCGACCCGTGGCGGCTGAGGAGCACGGCGCGGACCTCCAGCGCGTCGATGGCGCGCCACAGCAGCGCGTGAGGTGTGGTCGCGAAGCGCCGCAAGACAAGCGGCCTTAGGCGCTCCAGGGTGCGGCGGATTGGCCCCTCCGGCAGGGCGGCAGGATCAGTGAGCACGTTCAGGTAGCGCTCTTGAGGCGCCGCGTCCTTCAGGCACTCGGTCGCGTCCAGTAGCTCCTCGTCGGTAGCTCCAACCAAGGGTCCCTTCAGCAACGCGCCCAGGGCCAGCCGGTCGAGCGGTTCGGCCAGAGCGCGCGTCAGCGCCACCAGGTCCTGCACTTCCTGCCGCCGGTAGAACCCTTTGCCGGCTTGACTGGCCACGTTCAACCCCGCGGCGTCCAGTGCGCGTTCGTAGATCTCGAGGCTCGAACCCACCGGTGCCAGCAGGGCGATCTCGCCCGGTTCGACCGGCCTGTCCAACAACCCGGATTGACCGTTCACGAGGTCTAGCACGAGCGCCGCGACAGCGACGGCCTCTGCGTGCCTTAGGTCACCGGCGTGGAGCTTGTCCTCGACCTCGGGTTCCGGTACCAGCAGGCGCTGCACGCTGGGTCTGGTGCCGGCTTCGAACCAGGGAAGCAGTGGCCGGTAGCCTGGTTGCTCCGCCCCGCTTAGCGGTTCGTGGAAGGTGCTGTTTACCGTGTTGATGATCTCGGGCCTCGAGCGAAAGTTGGTGTTGAGCTCCAGGCTGAGCGAGTGAGGGTCCGCTTCGAGGCTGCTGACGAGGTGAGCGTAGGTGGCTGCGTCGGCGCCGCGGAAACGGTAGATGGACTGTTTCGGGTCGCCGACCACGAAGCGCGCGGCGGTGCGCGAGGGCCAGTCGCGCCAATCACCTTCGGTGGGTACGCCCGTCAGGCGCCACACGATCTCGGCTTGCTTCGGGTCCGTGTCCTGGAACTCGTCGATCAACACGTTGCTGTAGCGAGCGGCGAGCTCGCTTCGCACCTCCGGGTGGTTCCTTAGCAGCGCCAAAGCGGTGTCTATCAGGTCGTCGAAGTCGAGCATGGCCGCAGTGCGCTTGTACTGGCGGTAGCGGACCCCAACCTCCTTCAGCTCGTCTACCAGCGCCGCCAGCAGTGCGTCTACCGCGGCGCTGCCGAGCTCGGCTAACGCCTCTGCCAGGCGGCGGTGGTGGTCGAGCGCTTCGTCCAGCGTAGCCTCGACCTCTGCCTTGCTCAGGCCGGCGGCCGCCGCCGCCTTGCGCCACGTACCCTTGACCTGGAAAGCGCTCAGGGTGCCGGCCTTGATGAAGAGCGGGGCAGGCCGCTCGAGCTTGATGACTGCGGTGGCGCCGTCCAGGCCGCCGGGCAGCTCCTCTAGGGTGCGCATAAAATCCGGCAATTGGTCCAGCCGGTCCCCCACGGCCTCCTCGGCTCCTGGGGTGGTGCGCACGACCGCCAGCAGGTCGTTGGCGGCAGCCTGAGCTCGCGCCAGAACCTCTTCGAGGGTCGAGGGCGCGTGCACCTCTGCCTGCGGCCACTGGCTCAAGGTGCCGGCGAGGTCCTCAAGTACCTTGCGGTTCACGCCGCCCTCGGCTAGCACGAGCCGGGCGACTGCGCTTAGCTGGTTGTGGTCGGCTGGAGGCTCTGTCTGGGTGTCGGCGCCGGGCCCCGAAGGCGCGCCGAGCTTCTCCCTTATCCACAGTTCGAACACGTCGGCCATCACCAGCTTCTGCCCGGTTCCGTCGAGAACCGTTGCGCCGGGATCGAGGTCCGCCTCCACCGGGTAGGGGCGCACGAGCTCACGCGCGAAGCCGTGAATGGTCGAGCACGTTAACTCGTCGAGGTGCTCCAAAGCCGCTACCAGGGCATTACGCTGCTGCTCGGACGGTTCGCCGTCAGGGAACGCCACTTCCAGGGTCTGCGGCACTTCGCCGTAAGCCAGCAGCTCAACGTACTCGCGCACGCGGGCGGCCAGCTCGGCCGCGGCTAGCTCCGTGAACGTTATCGCCGCGATGGCGTCGGGCCGGACCCCGTCGGCCAGCAGTAGCGCGACGCGCCCGGCAAGGATGGCGGTCTTGCCTGAGCCGGCGCCTGCCTCCACGATGAGGCCGTGCCGCCTGTCCGTCAGGGCGGTCTCTCGCGCCTGCCGGTCGTGAAGCACGCGGACTGGTTCGCTTGCGCCGCCGCTCGTCATTCGCGCACCTCGCTGAGTGGCCCGGAAGGCTCTAACAGGAGGGCGTCCAGGCGCTCTCGCTCACGCGTCAGGGCGGCGCCCTTCACCGCGTAGTAGTAGCCCGCGCCGAACGAGGGCAGGGCCAGCAGCGTCTCCTCGTACAGGCTGGTAACCGCCGGCCCGACGAACACCTTGCCGTCGGCCAGCAGGCTAAGCGCCTCCTGCGCGGCCTGCCCCAACTGGAGGGCACCCGCTTCCGCGTCGGGTACGAAGTCGGGTTCAGAGGCGCCGGCGTAGAGCAGGCCGGCTTCGACGTCGTACTCCTCCCCGAGCAGTTGCTTCACAGCCATGGCGTAGAGGGCGCGTTGCAGTTCGTTGCCCTGGTCCAGGTTGCCCTCATGCTTCCTCGGATTGCCGCTCTTGTAGTCGATCACCCTTACGCGGGTGCCGGCCTCGTCAACGTCCAGCCGGTCGATCACGCCCCGCAGCCGCAAATCTGTGCCAGGGAGCACCACCTGGGCGGTCGCGCTCCACGGCCCCCGTGCGTCTTGCTGTTCATGGGCCCTGTCGAAGCCGAAGCGAACCTCAGCGTAGCTGCGTCCGCCCTCGAAGCCGGTCCAGGTCACCGAGAGCATGCCTACTGCGGTGCGCACGGCGCGCTCTAACTCTGCCTGCCAGGCCAGCGGCGGCGGAACAGGTCCCTGCAACTCCCACCGGATGCGCGTTGCCTCGGCGGAGTCCTGCGCCAGGCTCTCTAACTCCGAGGTCGCCAGGGCGCCGAAGCCGCCCCGCTCCTCGATCCGCGCGTTGCAGGCCTCGAGTATCTCGTGCAGAAGCGAGCCGCGTCGCGCGGCGTCCAGTTGCAGCGCTTCGCTCTCGGGCTGCGGCTCCGTCCAGCCGAGACCGTAGCTGGCTACGAAACCTTGCGGGTTGAGAAGCAGCCGCTTGAGCGACGTGGCCGAGAGCGGCCGGGCGACGGCGCGTAGCACCACCGGGTGGTTGGGCCTAACCAGCCCGTCGTGCGCCGTGAGGTTAGGGTCGCGCGCCGCCGCGAACGCAGCCACAGCGCGGCGCATGGCCGGGTCGGTGGCTAGCTCGTCTTGCCGCGAGGAGCGCCGATCTGCCTCGCTCAGCGCGTGAACGGTGCCGCGTTTGGGTAGCCGCTCCAGTTCGGCGGCGCCGGTGAGTCCGCGCAGGAGCGGACTCGGGCTCAGTTTGCGGCCGTCGCCGCCGCGGCGCGGTCGCGACAAGGTCACGTGTTCGCTCGTTTGTGCCAGTAGGGTCGTTAGCGTCTGGCTGTCGCGGCGGGCGGTGCTCTGTTCGTGCAGGACGTGCTCGCCGAGCACACGCTTCGGCAGTAGCGGGTCGTCGTCGCTGCTGCGCCGCGGCCACGAACGTGCTGAGAGGCCGAGGAGGCGGACGTGCGTCCGGGGCCAGCCCGCTAGCGACTCGGCGGAGCACCAAGTGACCGCGGTGGCGGGGTCAACCGAGTCGCTCACCCGCAACCTGAGCAGCGAGCTCTCCAGCGCCTCGGCGGGACCCTCCGCCAGGGCCGCCTGCCACGACAGCGCCGCGGTGCCGCTAAGCCAGCGCTGCCCTACGCTAGCGGCGGCTGCCGGGCCCAGCGCCAGATCCAGTACCAGGCGCATCAGCAGGTCAGTGAGGTGCGGCGACCGTCCGCTACGCTCGAGCGCCCGGCGCCAATGGGCGGGAGTGCCCAGCGCGGCGTCGGGGGAGATGCCTTCGCTCCAGTCGGGCGGGAGGGCGCCAAGCACGGGGTCTCCCGCGGTCGTAGCGGCGCCTATCAGCCTGCGGACGCGCCACTGATCGGCGCCGTTATGCAGCGCGTCGGCCAGCGCGGCGGCGAACTGGCCCGAGGCGGTGGTGGTCAAGGGCGAACCGTGCCCGAAGTGGACCCTAAGCCCGCTCTGTGAAGCCAGCGAGTGGAGCGCGGCGTCGTAGGCGCTGACGTCCACCGCGGCTAT
>JBAYRM010000109.1:0-6361 GCA_041676665.1 Trueperaceae bacterium | reverse complement strand
GCTGGCGTCCATCTCGAACGGCGAGCCGCCCTGCGCTGCCGCCAGCTCCAACGCGGCCGCGCGCGGGTCTTCAACCACCCAGTCCAGGTCGCTGGACGCCTCGCCCCGCAGGGCGTCTCTCACGGCTCCGCCCACCAGGTGCGCCCCGGTGGGCCACGGCTGCAGCCGCGCGACCAGGCCGCGCAGGCGTTCGGTTACGGACTCACGGGTAGACTTCACGTGTGTGCGCTCCCGCCGCGTCTCTCGGTTCTAGCCAGACCATCCTGGGCTCCAGACTACGACCTCTGATCGTTGGCCTAACGGGCAGCATCGGCAGCGGCAAGTCCAGCGTGGCGCGCCTGCTGGCGCAGCGCGGCGCGCTGGTGATAGACGCCGACGACCTGGCGCGTCAGGCCACCGACGACCCGGGTGTGCTGACGCGGATCGGTGAGGAACTTGGCGCGCATCTAGTGGAGGGCGGGCGACTCGACCGGCAGGCCGTCGCCGCCGCCGTGTTCGCGGACCCCGACGCGCGGGCGCGGCTCAACGCCATCGTGCACCCGTGGGTGGGACTGAGGCGCCTGGAACTTCAGGCCGAGGCCCTCGCCAGCGCCGAGCCGCCGCCCATGATCGTGCACGACGTGCCGCTCCTCTTCGAGGTTGGCCTTAACGAGGGCGTGGACGTAACAGTGGTCGTGACCGCCCCACTGCCGCTGCGCGCCGCGCGCGTGGCGGCGCGCTCCGGGCTGTCCGAAGAGCAGGTCAGGGCGCGCGACGCCTCGCAGATGCCGCAGGAAGACAAGGCCGCCCGGGCCGACTTCGTGGTTCCGAATGCGGCCGGTTTGCCCGAGCTGGCTCGGCAGGTGGACCTGCTGTGGCCGCAACTGCTGGCGCGCAGGCGCGAGTAGCAGCAACGAAGGCGCGGTAGGGGGCAACATCGCCCGCCTACCGCGCCGCATCATCTGAGCGTTACCGCTACCGGCTTTTGTGCGCTTACCAGTCCACGCCCGTCAGAGAGTAGCCGCGCAGCACGCCGCCGTCGGCGACGCCGTAGCTGAACTGCCCGCCCGCCTTGTTGGCAAGGAACTCGATGAACTGAGCAACGCCGTCGCTGGCCTGCTCGGCGGCGTCGAAGTCGATGTCGCCAGCCAGGCCGGCGAAGAGGCCGAACTGCGAGGTGAGAGTCTGACCCAGCAAGCGGAAGGAGGCCGCGCCGTCCTGCAGCAGGACGTTGCCGGCGCCTAGCGGTACGTTGCCGGCCAGACCGGCCAGTACGGGCGGCAGCGCGCCGCCGGCCGCGTGGGCCTGCAGGGCGTCGTCCATGGCGCTGCTGCTGGTGGCGACCACGACGTAACCCCCGGTGATGGCTACCTCGATAACCACGCCCTCACCGATGTCGTACGTGTCGACGCTCACGCCAGCCACCGTGCGGGTGGCGGGCGCGGTGGGCATGCCACCACCTTCGCCGTACGGGTCGAGGAAGGCACCAGCCATCATGCTGCCCATGCTGATGAGCATCTCTAGGCCCTGATCCGCAGCGGCGGCGTCGCTGGTGGCAATAAGGTAAAGCGAGTCACCCAGCATGTTCTCGGGCGTCATGCCGATGTCGGCCACGGTCGTGAAAGGAGTCACCATTGCGAAGGTAGAGCCCATCCAGCTGAACAGCATCTGGTTCAGGTCGATCCCTACGTTCTGAGCGATGAAGGTGTCGAGGTTGCCGATACCCAGTTCGGGCAGGTCGCCGGCCAGGCCGGAGATGTAGTTCCACCAACCGCTAACGTTAGCGCCGGCAGCCTGGTACGAGACGGTGTTGCCGCTCACGAACGCCTGCGCGGTGGGCGAAACCGGCACGTTGGTGGAGAGCAGGCTGTAGAGCTCCGGGTCCAGGCTGGGGTCGCCCAGCACCTGCATGCTGAGAGTCTCGAGGCCCTGGTTGGTGATGCGGGTCACCGAAGCGTACGAGCCGAAGGTGCGCAGGGCGCGCGCTAGGCGCGCCACGCTGGCGTCGAAGCCCATACCGGTCACGAACGGCTCGGCCAGGTCCACGATCTGCGGCAGGTCGAAGTACACGACCGCGTTGCTGGGCAGCAGCGGAGCGACCGTGTCGGCGTAACCGCGGCTGTCGACGAAGCTCGGCTCGACCGCGCCCTGGTAGCGGCGCAGAACGCCGCGCAGCACGTCGGGGTTGCTGGAGAAGGCCACGAAGGTGCCGTCGATGGCGTAGGCCATAGGCTCGTCGAACTCGTCGGAGGCGCCCACGCGGAACTCGATAGCGCCCTCGGTGAGGGTCTGGAACTCGCCTTCTCCCGCTTCGCGGTCCAGAACGGTCTGCAGCGCCGCGGCAGCTTCGGGCGACACGCGGGCCACGCCGCTGAACGCGGGCAGCGGGTTGGTGCGCGACGCCGACACGGCCAGCCACGCCTCGTTGCCCAGCACGTCGAACAGGTCGAGGTTAGCGAACTCGGCGGGCACCGCTTCGTCCACGTCGAACTCTTCGTCCTCAGGGAACGCCTCAGTGAAGAGCTCGGTGAGGCCCAGGCGCTGCCACTCGTTCACGAACGGCTGGAACTTGGCCTCGTGCTGGCTGATGCCGCTCACGCCCATGACCGCGAACGACTCCTGGGGCAGCAGGTTGGTGAGCTGTTGCGCCGAGGCGGTGCCGAGCAGAAGGGCGACCGTCACGGCTAGCGCGCCAGCAAGGCGCGTGAAGGCGCGCGGCGCCCTCGCGTGGATGGTAGTCAGAGACATTAGGTCCTCCAAGGGATTCATAGCGAAAAGCATTCTAGCCGTGTTGTGTCAGGGTTTCGCGTGCCTTCTTCACGACGTTCTCGACGGTGAAGCCGAACTCGCGCATGACCACGTTGCCCGGCGCTGAGGCGCCGAAGTGGTCGATGCCGATAACGGCGCCAGCCGAGCCTACCCAGCGCTCCCAGCCCAGCGTGGCGCCGGCCTCCACCGCCACGCGCGCCGTCACGGCGGGCGGCAGCACCGCGTCGCGGTACTCGCGGGGCTGCTGCGCGAAGAGCTCGAAGCTGGGCATGCTGACCACGCGGGTGCGCACGCCCTCGGCTTCCAGCACGTCGCGCGCTGCCAGGCAGAGCTGCACCTCGGAACCGGTGCCTATGAGGATCAGGTCCGGCTTCGCGGCTGCGACCTGCGCCGCTTCGGTCCACGCGCCAGCGGCGCCCTCTGCCAGCCCGCCCTGGGCGCCGGCCTCGGCTAGCACGTACGCCCCGCGCCTGACGGCGCCAGCCGGGATGGCCAGGTTGGGCACGTTCTGCCGCGTGAGCGCCAGCGCGGTGGGCGCCTGCTTGGACTCGACCGCCAGCGCCCACGCCTGCGCCGTTTCGTTGGCGTCGGCGGGGCGGATGACGCGCAGGTTAGGTATGAGCCTAAGCGCCATGAGTTCCCCGATTGGCTGGTGCGTGGGGCCGTCACCGCCCAGGCCGATCGAGTCGTGCGTGAGCACGTAGACCACGCCCTGATTCATGAGCGCCGAGAGGCGCAATGCTGGGCGCAGGTAGTCGGAGAAGATGAGGAAGGTGGCCACGAAGGCGCGGGCGCCGCCGTGCAGCGTGAGGCCGTTGGCCACGGCCGCCATGCCGTGCTCGCGGATGCCGAAGTGCACGATGCGGCCCGCGTAGTCGCCCGGCGCCATGGCGGACTCGCCGTCGATGTCCGTGTAGTTAGAGCCCGCCAGATCGGCGGAGCCGCCCAGCAACTCGGGCAGCTTCTTGGCGAGCGCGTTCAGCGCCACGTTGGAAGCCTTGCGGGTGGCTACCGACTCGCCGACCGCGAAGGTGGGCATGTTCGCTTCGTAGCCGCTCGGCAGCTCGCCTGCCAGCACGCGCTCGAGCTCCGCGGCCAGGCCCGGGTGCACGCCCCGGTAGCTCTCGAACAGCTGGTTCCACTCCGCCTCGGCCTTCTCGCCGCGCGGCACCGCCTGGCGGTAAAGGTCCAGCACGTCCTGCGGCACGCTGAAGGCGGGCCAGTCGACGCCCAAGTTCTGCTTGGTGAGCTCGGCCTCCTTGGCGCCCAGCGGCGAGCCGTGCACCTTGGAGGTGCCGGCCAGGTCGGGTGAGCCGAAGCCGATGATGGTGCGCACGGCTATCAGGCTGGGCTTGTCGGGCACGGCCTTGGCGGCCTCGATGGCGCTCTGCAGCTGCTCGACGTCGTTGCCGTTCATGACCGTGTGGGTGTGCCAGCCGTACGCCTTGTAGCGCTTGACCACGTCCTCGCTGAAGGTGATGTTGGTGGCGCCGTCGATCGAGATGCCGTTGTCGTCGTACAGCACGATGAGTTTGCCCAGCCCCAAGTGGCCCGCCAGGGAGGAGGCCTCGCTGGCTACGCCCTCCATGAGGTCGCCGTCGGAGGCGATGACGTAAGTGTGGTGGTCGACCACGTTGTAACCGGGCCTGTTGTAGCGGTCCGCTAAGTGCGCTTCGGCCAGAGCCATGCCGACCGCGGTCGCGAGGCCCTGACCCAGCGGCCCCGTGGTGGTCTCCACTCCGTCGGTGTGGCCGTACTCGGGATGCCCGGGCGTGCGTGAGCCCCACTGGCGGTAGTCGCGCAGGTCGTCCATGCTGAGCTCGAAGCCGGTCAGGTGGAGGAGCGAGTACTGCAGCATGCTGCCGTGGCCGGCGGACTGCACGTAGCGGTCGCGGTTGGCCCACTTGGAGTTGCGCGGGTTGTAGCGCATGACGCGCGTGAACAGCGTGTATCCCATGGCGGCCGCGCCCATGGGCATGCCCGGGTGGCCGTCGCCGGACGCTTCTACGGCGTCGATGGTCAAGGCGCGAATGGTGTTAACGGCGCGCTGTTCCAGCGCGGGATCTACCTTGGTGTGGTCGGGCATAGCAGAAGGCCTCCAAACGCCGGGCGCGCAGCGCGGCCGCCTGCGAGCGCTGTGCCTGCGATTAGGCACCTGCGGCGTGGTGGTGCGCGGCCCTGTAGATGGTACCAGGGCCGCGCTGCCTTCTTAGCGCACAGTAATGGGCGTGCGGGCCAACGTGATGGCCAACTGGCTGGTGACGTAGCGCACCTCGTAGGCGCCGGGTTCGTCGGGGGCGTAAAGCTCGATGGGGCTGCCGTTGCCGACGTCGATGCTGTAACCCCACTCGCCTTCCTCCGTGCCCGCCGGGACGATGGTCACGAAGTCGCCCACGTTGCCTGGACCCTCCCACGTGACATCGAACGGCTGGCCCGCGCCGACCGAGTCGGGGGCGCTGACGGTGGCGGTGGCGGGAAGCAGGGTGATGGGCTGCGAGAACAGCACGGGCCCGGCGTCCTCGGTCTGGTAGCGCAGCAGGTACTCGCCGGGGATCTCGTCGGTGGTCAGCTCGAACTGGCCGACGCCGTCGATGTAGGTGTAGTTGCGGCCCCACTCGTGCTCGTGCGTGCCGGGCGTCACGAGCGCGATGTAATCGTACGGGTGGGCGGTGGCGGCCGTGACGTCGAGGATGATGATCGAGCCGGCCACCGCTTCCGTTGGCGCGGTGAAGGCGGCGGTGGCTTCGGTCACGCGCAGCGGGACAGTGCCGAGGGTCTCGTTGGAGTAGCCGTCGAGGTAGCGGATCTCGTAGTCGCCGGCTTCGGTGGGCACGCGCAGCTCGAGCGGGTTGCCGGAGGCTGTTTCCTGGTACGCCAGCCAAGTGAAGCCCTCCGCGCCCGCGGGCACGATGGTTATGAAGTCGTACTGGTTGTCGGGGCCCTCCCAGGTCACGGGCAGGTAACCGCCGGCCACCGCTTCGGCGGGGGCGTCGAGGCTGACTGCGACCGACAGCAGGCTGATGGAGGTGAGGCCCAGGAGGTCGGTGGCGCCGCTGGGCTGGTCGAGCTGGTAGCGCAGGTCGTAGTCGCCGGGTTGGCTGGGAAGCCGGATCTCGCCTTCGCCGCTACTGCCTGGGGCGTCCATGTAGAGGATCGCGATGTCCTCGCCGGCGGGCGCCAGCGCGATGTAGCCGTTGCGCACGTCGGGCGCGCCCTCCCACGCCACGGTAAGTGTGGCGCCCGCGTTGGGCGTGCTGGTGGCGGGGGTGATGACCACGTCGAGCCTGGGAGCTAGTTCGAACTCGAAGGCGTTGGGGCCCTCGGGCGTGATCGTTAGCCCGGTGATTGTGAGGGGCTCGGCGCTGTGAGCGTCTGACACGCGCGCCACGTAGGCGCCGGCGGGCAGGTCGGCGTGGAAGGTTTGGTCGCGCAGTACGAGGTTCTCGGCGTCATCGTCGCCGCCGAGGGCGGGCGTGAACGCCACCACGGGGCCGTCGGCTGCTGGCTGGCCCTCGCGCAGGAGGCTAACTGTCACGGCGTAGGTGGCCGGCGCGGCGGGCGCGGCGGTCACCACCACTGCGCGGTTGAGTGCCGCCAGCAGTTCGGCGGCGCT
>JBAYRM010000108.1:0-6387 GCA_041676665.1 Trueperaceae bacterium | reverse complement strand
TCTGAAACGCTGCGGCGTGGACCTAGACCGCATGAACGAAGCGCACGCGGAACTGGCCAACGCGGGCGCTTACCTGGAGTTACACATAGAGCAGGGCCCCGTGCTGCTCGACATGGACCTCCCCCTGGGGGTCGTTCTCGGCACGTACGGGGTCGAGCGGCACGCCTTCAAGTTCGTGGGGCAGGCCGCGCACTCGGGCTCCACGCCCATGAACCGGCGCAGGGACGCCTTCCTCGCCGCCGGCAAGATGAGCCAGGAGATCTACGACCTGACAGACGCGCTCGGTGGCGTGAGCACCATCGGCAGCTGTGTCACGCGGCCGGGCATAGTCACTTCGGTGGTGGCCGAGTGCGACATCACGCTAGACCAGCGGCACCTCGACAGGCAGGCCTTAACGCGCATGTACCAGTGGGCGGTCGACGCCAGCCAGCGCTTCGCGGAGGAGGGCGGCGTGGAGGCGAGCACCGAGGTCATCTGGCGCATCGACCCCATGCCGTTCCACCCCGAGCTCATCGACATGGCCGACGAGGCCGTGAAGGGGGCCACCGGCGGGCTCTCGCACCGGCTTCCCAGTGGGCCACTGCACGACGCTGCCGAGGTGGCGCGCGCCGGCATCCCTACCGTGATGCTGTTCACGCAGAGCCTGCACGGCATCTCGCATAACAAGATCGAGGACACCAAGGAGGAGCACATCGAGATGTCCGTGGTGGCACTTGACGCTCTGGCGGAGAAGACCATGGCATGGCTCCTGGCTGGCGGTGCCAGTCGCTGAGAAGTGGTCGTTAGCAGCGCAACGGGGCGCGTGAAGCCCGCACACAAGAAGAGCGCGCGGACCGGTTTCATGGTCCGCGCGCTCCTTGGCTGATGGTGGGCGATGACGGATTCGAACCGCCGACCCTCCGCTTGTAAGGCGGACGCTCTCCCGCTGAGCTAATCGCCCTGGCCCGACGCCAGCACCACTAGGCCGCGCCCTCACCTTCGGGTGAGAAGAAGAGGAGGCGCCGCGGTGGCGCCTCCACTCTGGTGACCCCTACGGGATTCGAACCCGTGCCGCCACCTTGAAAGGGTGGTGACCTAACCGCTAGTCGAAGGGGCCTGGTCGGCCGTGCCGGGCGGCACTGGAGTCGTGGTGGGTCGTGCAGGACTCGAACCTGCGACCCGCTGATTAAAAGTCAGCTGCTCTACCGACTGAGCTAACGACCCAACAGCCCAAGCAGTATTAGAGGTTGGGTGTCACCTTGTCAAGCGACGCGCACGCCAACTCTGCGCGGTGTGCGGTGCCCCGTTACGCACCCCTGGACGGACGTCCCTACGGCGCAGCGCTACTCACGCTAGACTCACCTTGTTGGGGTCTTAGGGCCCCTGCTAGACTGTTCGAGAGTTTGGTTGTGAAAACGCGCACGAGGTGAGGCGGGTCGCCTTGCGCATGCTTCACACCCCTATCGCCGCGCTAGCAGCGCGGCGCTTCGAAGGGAGTATGGCGCCTTGTACCTGGAAGTTCTCATGATGTTCTTGGCGGCGGGCTTCATCGCGGTCGCCGCACTAGTCGTGGGTGGGCTCCTGGGCCCGAAGAAGGGCGGGGAGGCCAAACTTTCGCCCTACGAGTCTGGCATCCCGGCGGCCGGTAACGCGCGCGAGCGCTTCCCGGTCCACTTCTACCTGGTCGCCATGATGTTCATCATCTTCGACCTCGAGACCGCCTTCTTCTACCCGCTAGCCGTGAAGTTCGGCGCCGCGCCGCAGTTCCTCTTCGCCAACGCCATCATCTTCGTGACGCTCCTGGCAGCTGGTTACCTGTACCTGCTGCGCAAGGGCGTCCTGAACTGGAAGTGAGCATGGGTCTACGCGACTTGTTCGAGAAAGACGTGCAGGAGCTTGAAGCGGAGGGCATCCTCTTCACCTCGCTGCAGAAGCTGGTGGCTTGGGGCCGCTCCAACTCACTCTGGCCCGTGACCTTCGGGCTGGCCTGCTGCGCCATCGAGATGATGGCGTCGACCAACCCACGTACCGACATGGCCCGCATGGGCTCCGAGGTGTTCCGCGCCAGCCCGCGCCAGGCCGACGTGATGATCGTGGCGGGTCGCCTGAGCAAGAAGATGGCGCCCGTGCTCACCCGCGTGTACGAACAGATGCCCGACCCCAAGTGGGTCATCAGCATGGGCGCCTGCGCCAGCTCCGGAGGCATGTTCAACAACTACGCCATCGTGCAGAACGTCGATTCTGTTGTGCCCGTCGATATCTTCGTGCCAGGCTGCCCACCGCGGCCCGAATCGCTCATGTATGCGGTCATGCAGCTGCAGAAGAAGGTGAAAGGCGAAGCGTTCGACGAGCGCGGCGTTAAGCTTCCCATGGTCGAAGGCTGGTCACGCGGATGACGCTACCAGCGACCGGTTCGCCCTTCGCTTCAGGCGGCGTGCTCGCAGCGGCGCTGGAACGGCTTACCGCCCTGGGCGGCACAACCAGCGAGTTCAAGGGCATGACCAGCGTCACGCTTCCCAAGAGCCAACTGATAGAAGGACTCGAGGCCGCCAAGGCGGCCGGCATGGTCATGCTGACCGACGTGGTCGGCATCGATTACCTGACCTACCCGGGTCACCGGGGCAAGCGCTTCGCCGTGGTCTACAACATCCACGACGTAACCGGCCGTGAGCGGCTGTTCGTGAGGGTGGAACTGGACGACGGGGAGGCCTCGCCAACGGCCACCGGGGTATGGCGCGGCGCCGACTTCCTCGAGCGCGAGACGTTCGACATGATGGGCGTGGTCTTCGAGGGCCACCCCAACCTGCGCAAGCTGCTTACCCCCGAGGACCTGGAGGGTCACCCGCACCGCAAGGACTTCCCGATCGGTGAGTCGCCCACCCTGTTCAACGACGGGCGCTTCCTCGATCCTGCCACGTTCCGCGCCGGACTCATGGGGCAGGACACCGGCCTGACCGGCTGGAAGGGCGGCGCCAGAGACGGCGTCCGCAGCACGCAGGGCACGCTTCCGGACGAAAGGGGAGAGTCGTGACGACCAAGACCGCGCCCCACCACCAGGACAGCGTAGAGGGCAGCTTCCACACCGAGTACATGCGCATCAACGTGGGTCCGCAGCACCCCAGCACTCACGGCGTGCTGCGCCTGGTCGTCGACCTCGACGGCGAGCAGATCGTGTCGCTCAAGCCGCAGGTCGGCTACCTCCACACGGGTTTCGAGAAGACCTTCGAGCACCGCACCTACCAACAGGGCGTCACCTACTCGAACCGTATGGACTACCTTCACGGCTTCGGTCACGACCTGGCCTACGTGCTGGCGGTAGAGAAACTCATGGACTCCCGGGTCCCCATCCGGGCCCAGCGCATCCGCGTGATCCTCAACGAGCTCAACCGCATCGCGAGCCACCTCATCTTCTTCGGCACGGGCCTGCTCGACATGGGCGCCCTAACGCCGTTCTTCTACACCCAGCGCGAACGTGAGAAGATCCTTGACATCTTCGAGCTGGTGTCTGGTGCGCGCATGAACTACGGCTACTTCCGCGTGGGCGGTCTGTACCAGGACAGCCCAGACGGCTTCGAGGAGCGGGTGCAGGCCTGGTACGACGACTTCTGGCCGCACCTCGAGCAGTACCGCAACCTGTGGGTGGGCAACGACATCGTGCTGGCCCGCACCAAGGGCGTGTGCGTGGTGCCCCCCGAGATGGCCATAGACCACGCGCTCACCGGACCCTCGCTGCGCGCCAGCGGCGTCGGCCTCGACTTCCGCAAGGCGCAGCCGTACTCCAGTTACGAGGACTACCAGTTCGACGTACCCGTTTACCAGGAGGGCGACCTCTGGGCGCGCATGATGATCCGCTTCGACGAGATGGTGGAGGCCGCCCGCATCGTCAAGCAGGCGCTGGACCTACTGGAGCCCGGACCGGTCAAGGACCCGGACCGGCGCATCAGCCTGCCGCCGCGCCAGGAGCTCGAGAACTCCATGGAGGCGGTCATCTTCCACTTCAAGCTGGTGACTGAGGGCTTCCACCCGCCTAAGGGCGAGGTGTACGTCCCTACCGAGTCCGCCCGTGGAGAGCTTGGCTACTACATCATCAGCGACGGCGGCTCCATGCCTTACCGGGTCAAGGTGCACGCCCCCAGCCTCGCCAACCTGCAGTCGCTTGAGCCTTCCAGCATCGGTGGGCTCTTCGCCGACATGGTCATCAACATCGCCAGCTTCGACCCGGTGCTGGGCGACGTAGACAAGTAAGTGAGCCGATGATCGAACTAGAGACCACAACCCCGTACTTCGCCGACAAGCCGGAAGTTCTGTCCGAGATCCTCTCGCGCTACCCGAAGGAGGGCCGGCGCAGCGCGCTGATGCCGCTGCTCTGGGAAGTGCAGCGCAGCGAGCGCTACATCTCCGAGGCTCGCATGCACGAGATCGCAGAGATCGTTGGCATCACCGCCACCGAGGTCAAGGGCGTGCTGAGCTTCTACTCCACCTATCACGAGCAGCCCGTGGGCAAGTACCACATCCAGATCTGCTCCACGCTCTCCTGCGCGCTGGCCGGTTCGGACGAGATGTACGACCACCTGGTCAACGAGCTCGGCATCGTGAACGGCGAGACCGACGCAGAGGGGCGCTTCTCGCTGCAGAAGGCCGAATGCGTGGGCTCGTGCGGCACCGCGCCCGTGCTGCTGGTTAACGACACGTACTACGAACGCGTCACCAGGAGCCGCTGCCAGCACCTCATCCAGGCGCTGAGGCAGGACGAGATGCCCGAACCGTGGCGCGAGCGCGGCGGCGACACCGAGGGTGCAGCCAAGGCCCGGCCCCTGAGTCAGCCCGCCCCGGCTGCTCCGGCTGAGGAGGGGGGAGAGGCGTGAGCGATCAGAACGCCGGGCGCGCCGAGCTCGTCAACAGCAGGCACGACCCCCGCTACGAAGTCACCATGTACCGTCACGTGGGCGCCGAGGGCTCCCACCAGCTGGCTTACTACCAGCAGCACGGCGGTTACGAGGCCGCCCGCAAGGTGCTCACCTCCATGACGCCCGCCGCGGTGGTCGACGAGATGAAGGCCTCCGGCCTGCGCGGCCGCGGCGGCGCCGGTTTCCCCACCGGGGTCAAGTGGTCGTTCATGCCGCCGCCCGACGGCGGGCCGCGCTACCTCGTGTGTAACGCCGACGAGTCGGAACCCGGCTCGTTCAAGGACCGCTACTTCCTAGAGGATGACCCCCACCAGCTGATCGAGGGCATGATCATCGCCGCCTTCGCCATGCACGTCACGTACGGCTTCATCTACATCCGAGGCGAGTACTACCACGGGTACGAGCGCACCGTGGCCGCCATCCAAGAAGCGCGCGCCGCCGGCCTGCTCGGCAAGAACATCATGGGCACCGACTTCTCGTTCGACATCACGGTGCACCGCGGCGCGGGCGCCTACATCTGCGGCGAAGAGACGGCCCTCATGAACTCGCTGGAGGGTCTGCGCGCCAACCCGCGCCTCAAGCCGCCCTTCCCGGCGGCGGCTGGCATGTACGGCCGGCCGACCACCATCAACAACGTGGAGAGCCTGGCCAGCGCGGTGCACGTCATCAACAAGGGCGCCGCGTGGTTCGCCTCAATGGGCACTGAGGACAGCAAGGGCACCAAGCTCTACCAGATCTCCGGTCCGGTCAAGCGCACCGGGGTGTACGAGATGCCGATGGGCGCCACCTTCCGCGAGTTCATCTACGACTACGCCGGCGGCCCCACCGTTGAGCCCAAGGCGTTCATCCCGGGCGGCTCCTCCACTCCCATGTTCCCGTGGGAGGACCGCTTCCTCGACATGCCCATGGATTACGGCTCGCTAGCCAAGAACGGCTCCATGCTGGGCACCGGCGGTGTCATCGTCATCCCGCGCGACAAGTGCATCGTCGACGCGCTTTACAACCTCGTGCGCTTCTACGCCCACGAGTCGTGCGGCAAGTGCACCCCGTGCCGCGAAGGCGTAGGGCACTGGCTGCCGCGCATGTACCAGAAGCTGCTGGCCGGACTCGGCCGCCCCGAGGACGTCGACCTCCTCGAGAACGTGGTCGGCAACATCCGCGGTAACGCGTTCTGCCCGCTGGCCGATGCCTGCGTCATGCCCGTGCAGGCCAGCCTCAAATGGTTCCGCGACGAGTACGAGTACCTCGCCGAGCACGGCCGGCCGAAGTACCAGAAGAGTGACTGGTGGCAAGCATGAAGGTAGTTGTTAACGACGTCGAGCTCGAACTGGCGCCGGGCACCAGCGCCATCGATGCCGTATTCGCTGCCGGCGACGACGTGCCGTACTTCTGCTCGCAGGAGTACATGTCGCCCATCGGGGCCTGCCGCATGTGCCTCGCCCGCGTGGGCTCCCCCCGCAAGGACCGCGACGGCAACTGGATCTTAGACGAGGAAACGGGC
>JBAYRM010000107.1:0-6458 GCA_041676665.1 Trueperaceae bacterium | reverse complement strand
GGTTCCGTCTTTGGCGATCACCACGTAGAGCATGTTGTGCCTCCGTTCGTTCGTGTTGGGTAGCGGCTGAGCCGGGGCCTGGTCGCCACTCCCGCTGTACGGATGCTACAGTGCTGCGCGGTAATGTGCGCCGGGCGCTGGCGGGTGAGCACGGGCCGGCGAACACAAAGTTGATACAACCACACTCATATCAATTGACAATAGGTTGCCAGCACCGCTATAATCCTGCCTAGTTGGAGCTTGCGCCCAGCCTGCTCATGTTTCATGTTGCCCACGAGTCAGTTCGTGGCCGGAAACAGGCCAAGGTGGCGGCTTCCAGTCGGCCGGAACGCTAACCGCGCAGCGAGACGCTACGGCCGCACACCCCACCGAACGAGGAGCTGAGAACATGGCAAAAGCCGTAGGAATCGACCTGGGAACCACCAACAGCGTCATCGCCGTAATGGAAGGCAGCGAGCCCGTGGTGCTCGTGAACGCCGAGGGTAACCGCACCACACCCTCCGTTGTGGCCTTCAAAGGAGAGCAGCGCCTGGTCGGCCAGGTAGCCAAGCGCCAGGCGGTCCTCAACCCCGCCGGGACCCTCTTCGAGATCAAGCGCTTCATCGGCCGCACCTGGGACGAGGTCAAGAGCGAAGCCGAACGGGCCCCCTACGAGGTGGTCCGCGGCGACGACGGCGGCGTGCGGTTCGTGGTCGAAGGCAAGCAGTACACCCCAGAAGAGATCTCGGCCATGGTCATGCGCAAGCTGGCGGAGGACGCCAGCGAGCGCCTCGGCACCAAGGTCACCCAGGCCGTCATCACCGTACCCGCGTACTTCAACAACTCACAGCGCGAAGCCACCCAGAACGCTGGCCGCATCGCTGGTCTTGAGGTGCTGCGCATAGTCAACGAGCCCACCGCGGCCGCGCTGGCGTACGGCCTCGAGAAGAAGGGCAACGAGACCGTTCTGGTGTTCGACCTGGGCGGCGGCACCTTCGACGTCTCCGTGCTCGAAGTGGGCGACGGCGTCTTCGAGGTGCGCTCCACCAGCGGCGACACCCACCTGGGCGGCTCCGACATGGATTACGCCGTGGTGCAGTGGCTCGCGGAGGAGTTCCAGAAGGAGTACAACGTCGACCTGCGGAAGGACAAGCAGGCGCTGCAGCGCCTCATCGAGGCCGCTGAGAAGGCCAAGATCGAGCTCTCCGGACTGCCCGAAACCACCATCAGCCTGCCGTTCATCGCCATGGACCCCGGCTCGAACGCGCCCCTGTACCTGGAGAAGAAGCTCACGCGCGCCAAGTTCGAGGAGCTCATCGAACCCCTCCTCAAGCGCGTGCGCGGCCCCCTCGAGCAGGCGCTCAAGGACGCCAAGCTCAGCGCCTCCGACATCGACGAGATAATCCTGGTCGGCGGCTCCACGCGCGTGCCAGCCGTGAAGAACATCGTCAAGGAGATCCTCGGCAAGGATCCCAACCAGTCGGTCAACCCCGACGAGGTCGTGGCGCTGGGCGCCGCCGTGCAGGCGGGCGTGCTCACGGGCACCGTCGACGATATCGTGCTGCTCGACGTCACCCCGCTCAGCCTCGGCGTCGAAACCAAGGGCGGCGTGTTCACCAAGCTCATCGACCGCAACACCACCGTGCCCGTACGCAAGTCCGAGACCTTCAGCACCGCCGCCCACAACCAGACGGGCGTCGAGGTAGTGGTCCTCCAGGGCGAGCGCTCGATGGCCGCACAGAACAAGCTGCTCGGCCGCTTCCAGCTCGACGGCATCCCGCCCATGCCCGCCGGCATGCCCCAGGTAGAGATCACTTACGACCTCGACGCCAACGGCATCCTGCACGTGACCGCCAAGGAGAAGTCCACCGGCAAGGAAGCCAGCATCACCATCCAGAACACCACCACCCTCGGTGAGGACGAGGTGGAACGCATGGTGAAGGACGCTCAGGCGCACGCCGAAGAGGACAGCAAGCTGCGCGAACTGGCCGAGGCCAAGAACCAGCTCGACGGAGTGCGGCTGCAGGCCCAGAAGGCCCTGGACGACGCCGAGAACGCGACCGACGAGCAGAAGAAGGACCTGCAGGACGCCGTGGCGGCCGCCCAGACCGCACTCGACAGCGCGAACGACAAGTCCGAGCTCGAGACCCGCACCCGCGAACTGGCCGAGAAGCTCCAGCTGTTCCAGGTCAACACCCAGCCGCAGGCCGCGCCGGAGGAGCAGAGCGCAGAAGCGCAGGGCGAGACCGCCGACGACGACGTGATAGACGCCGACTTCAAGCCGGCCGGCTGAGGCGCGGGCCCGAATGCGACGCGACGAAGACAGACCGGAAGAAGGGGCGCACGCCGCCGAGCAGTACGCCAACGTGGAGAGCTCCGAGCCGGAGTTCGAGTTCGCCGACCAGGCCGGGGCCGCCGCCCCGGCCGGCGACGAGGCCGAGATCCTGCGGGAGGAACTCGGCAGGGCGGTGGAGCAGCTGAGCCGCCTGGAGGCTGACCTGCGCGAAGCGGAGGACCGCTACCTGCGCGCCCGCGCCGAGCAGGACACCATCCGCCGGCGCCTGCAGGGCGAAGCAGAACTGGCGCGGGCCGAGGGTGTAGCTAGCGCCCTGGCGCCATCGCTGAACGTGTTCGACGACCTGGAGCGCGCTCTGGACGCCGCTGAACGCGCCGCCGACGCCGGCAGTATCGTGCCCGGCGTGCGCGCCGTTCAAAGCGCGCTGCTGCGCAACCTGGCCGCGCTGGACGTCAAGCTGGTAGGCGTGCCCGGCGACCGGTTCGACCCCAACCTGCACGAAGCGCTGACAGTGGTCCAGCTGCGGCCGGGCGCCGAGCCGGGGACGATCGACCAGGTGTTCGAAGCTGGCTTCGTTCAAGGCGACCAGCTGGTGCGCGTAGCGCGCGTGACGGTGTTCGCGGACGAAGGTTCCTGAGAGGAGCGCGGCGCGCAGCCAACGAGGCAGCGGCCGTAGGGGAGTGAGGTGAGGCGTGGCAACTTACAAGGACTACTACCAGACACTGGGCGTGTCCAAGGACGCGGGTAAGGACGAGATCCGCCGCGCCTTCCGTAAGCTCGCGGCCAAGCATCACCCCGACCGCAACCCCGGAGACGAGGGCGCCGAAGAGCGCTTCAAGGAGATCAACGAGGCGTACACCGTGCTGGCCGACGAGGAGAAGCGCCGCTTCTACGACCAGTACGGCTCCACCGGCAGCGTGCCGCCGTACCAGCCGGGCGGCGCCGCAGCCGGCGGACCGGGCTACCGGCCCGTGTCGCCCGAGGAGTTCGGAGACTTCTCCGACTTCTTCCAGAGCCTGTTCGGCGGCTTTGGGGCGGCGCGCGGCGGCTTCACCACTGACTTCGGCGGCCAGCAGTTCGGAGGTCGGCGCGTCGCCACCCGGCCAGCCACTGCCGAGGCGCGCCTCGACGTAGGCCTGCCAGACGCGTTCAGGGGCGGCCCCACCAACATCCGGGTGGGCGACAACTCACTGGAGGTGACGCTCCCGAAGGGCGTTCGCGACGGCGCCAAGCTTAGGCTCAAGGGACAGGCGCCCGGCGGCGGCGACCTCATCCTGCAAGTCCGTCACCTGCAGCACCCGACGTTCAGGCTCGACAAGGACGACGTGCGCGTAAGCGTGCGCGTGCCCGCACCCCTCGCCGCCGTAGGCGGAACGCTGCGCGTGCCCACCCTCGAGGGTGAGGTAGAAACGACCCTGCCCGCCGGTAGTTCCAGCGGGCGCGTAATGCGCCTGCGCGGCCAGGGCTGGCCCAGGACCGACGGCAGCCGCGGCGACCTCCTCGCGGAGGTGCGCCTCACCGTGCCCGAGGGGCCGACGCAAGAGCAACTCGGCCTCTACCGCCAACTGCTCGAGCTCGAAACGGCCAGCTGACGCACGCATCGAGGCGGCGCGCCGTGACGATGCCGGCACTGGCCTTTCCAGGTGGTAGCGTTCTCGCATGACCGCCACCAGGTACTCGCCAAGAACCTTCCTGACCACGCTTCTAGCTGTCTTGCTGCTCGCGCCCTTGGCCGCCGCCCAGGGCGACAGCGCCGCCACAGAGCCAGTAACCGACCAGGCGCTAGCCGCCCACGACCCCATCGTCCTTCAGGTCGGCAGCACGGTGGAGCGCGCCAGCGACATCGAGTGGCGCTTCGAGGTGGCGCTGCGCAACATCGCCGCCCAGCAGGGCGCGCCGTTCGGCCCGGAGGTCGCGCTGCAGCTGCGCGGCCTGCTGCCCACCTACCTAGAGCAGCGCTCGCAGGAGGTGGCGCTGGTTGTCGAGGCCCAGCGTCGCGGCATCGTCCCCGACATGCAGACCATCGAGGCCGACATCCACTCCATCCGGTCCAGCAGCGAGACCGAGGAGGAGTTCCTGGCTCTCATAGGCAGCGCGGGCTTCAGCAGCGAGGACCAGATCCGCGGCATGCTGGTTGAGGCCGACATAGTGAACCAGCTCGTGCAGCAGCTGCGGGCGCAGGCCGAGGCGTCCGTGACCGATTCCGCCGTTCGCACGCGCTACCTGGCTGACCGTCAGAGCTTCCGCGAGAACGAGTCGTTCTGTGCGCGGCACATCCTCGTGAGCGAGGAGGAGCTGGCCTCGCAGCTGCTGGACCGACTGGCGGCCGGCGAGGAGTTCGCTGACCTGGCGGCCGAGTACGGCACCGACGGCACCCGCACGCGCGGCGGCGACCTGGGTTGCTTCGGCCGCGGCGCCATGGTGGCCGACTTCGAGCAGGCCGTTCTGGACGCCGAGGTAGGCACTCCTGCCGGTCCGGTGGTGACCCAGTTCGGGTTCCACGTGCTGCTGGTTTACGAGCACACGCCCGCGCGTATCCTGCCGTTCGAAGAGGTAGCCGACGAGGTGCGTGAGTACGTGGTGGGACTCGCCACCGAGGCCGCCATAGACGGCATCATCAGGGGCTCCGGCGCGCGGGTGTTCCCGGAGCGCCTGGCGCCCATAGCTCCCTGAACCAGGCTTCACTCACCGGCGCAGCGGGCCGGTGATCTCAGGGCGAGAGGCGCCGGCTGCGCCAAGCGCCCGCTTCGAGGCGGTACTCGAAGCGGTCGTGCAGCCGGTCCTCTCGCCCTTGCCAGAACTCGTAGCGTTCAGGCGTAAGCACGTAACCGCCCCAGTAGGGCGGCCGCGGCACGTTCCCACCCGCGTAGCGGGCCGCTGCGGCGTTGAACGCCGCCTCCAGCTCCTGCCTGTTCGCCACGGGTTCGCCCTGCCGCGAGGCCCAGGCGCCTACCTGGGAGCCGTGTGGCCGACTGCCGAAGTAGGCGTCGGACACCTCCGCGGATACCCGGCTCACGCCGCCGTCCACCCGCACCTGCCGCTCTAGCCGCGGCCACCAGAACGCCAACGAAGCGCGCGGCACCTCAGCAAGATCGCGCCCCTTGCGGCTCTCGTAGTTGCTGAAGAACACGAAACCGGTCGGGGTAGCGTCCTTAAGTAGCACGAAACGCACGTGCGGCTGCCCGGCGCTTCCCACCGTGGCCAGCGCCGTGGCGTTGGGCTCCGGCTCACCTGCATTCACGGCGTCCTCCAGCCAGGCGCTGAAGAGCTTCAGTGGGTCCGTAGGCGTGCGCCCGTCCGCGAGTTCGCCGGCGCCGTAGCTGCGTCTCATATCGTGGTAGCTCACACCTTAGGGTGGCACGTTGGCAGCCACATGCGTGTGAACCGCGCGGGGCGGCCGCACGAACCGCGCCGTGTAAGAAAGCCGTGAGAACTGTGGCAATATCCTCCAGCGAGCGCTGACCGATCTGTTGCGACCCCTCGCCTAGTTGCTGCGTCCTCCAACAGCGCCGACACCACGCCAACCCTGAGTCGATTACTTGACCGCTCGGCCCATCCGTAAGGGCGCGGGTGGCGTGGTCACGCTAGGCTCTGACCATGAGCCCAGGCAACCTGCTGGCAGGCCAGTCCAGCCCCTACCTAAGACAGCACGCCAACGACCCGGTGCACTGGCACCCGTGGGGTGACGATGCGTTCGCAAGGGCCCGGCAGGAGCAGAAGCCGCTGCTGGTCTCGATCGGTTACTCCTCGTGCCACTGGTGTCACGTAATGGCGCGCGAATCGTTCCAGAACGAGCGCGTGGCGGAGTTCATGAACCGCCACTTCGTGAGCGTGAAGGTGGACAGGGAAGAGCGCCCGGACGTTGACGCCGTGTACATGGCCGCAGTGCAGGCGCTTACCGGGCACGGCGGCTGGCCGCTGACGGTGGTCCTGACCCCGGCTGGCGAACCGTTCTACGGCGGCACCTACTTCCCGCCCGACGACCGCCACGGGGTGCCCTCTTTCACGCGCGTGCTGAGCGCAGTAACCGACGCCTGGCAACAGCGCCGGTCCGAGGTCAAGCGCTCGGCCGGTGAGCTCACCACCGCCCTGAAGCGCCTCGAGCGTTCGCTGGCCGGTGCCGGCGCCGCTCAGCCTGTCGACGCGCTGGCGCACCAGGTGCTGGAACGCCTGGAGGCGGGGG
>JBAYRM010000106.1:0-6482 GCA_041676665.1 Trueperaceae bacterium | reverse complement strand
GAGTCTCAGCAATGATGTAGCGCCCGTCCGCCGTTAAGCGCATGTAAGCCATGCCGCCCGGCGGCTGGATTATGGGGTGCCTGAAGTACATGCGCCACACCCCCGCGATGTCGTCCGCCGACGGTCGCTCGCTAACGCACGCGCGCTCCGAGCCGTCGCACGGCACCAGCGAGCCCTGAACGGTGTCCGCCACGTGCACGGTGCTCGTTACGGGCGTAGGATCTGGAATCAGGCCAGCACCGCTGCCTTCCGTCATCCTGGCTGCCGCCAGTGGAACCAGCAACCAGACGCCTACAAACGCGACTAACCTCTTCCGGAACGGAATGTTCATGCCTAGCTCCTTCCCTGCACTTCCTCGTCCTTGTCGGACGGGCCTTCAGCACTTAGGCTAGAGATGAGTCGTTGTAGTTTCGTTATTCAAGCGTTAGACCTCGACGGGCCTACCGGGCCGGGGGAGGTAGATGGCGGGACCGTTCCGGATAGCGACGTTCGGGGGATTACGGGTCAGCCAGTCTGGCGGTCCTGAGGTCGCCGGGCTCGGCGCGAAGACCACAGCGGCGGTCCTGGTTTACCTGGCCGCCAGCCGCCGCGCTGTTCCCCGCGCCCACTTGGCGGAGCTGTTCTGGCCCGAGCAGCCCGAGGCAGTCTCGAGGACCAACCTCAGGTCGATCCTCCACCGGTTAAGGCGGGCGCTCGGCGACGACCTGCAAACCCCGCCGCAAGCTGTGCTGCTGAGCGACCGGGTCCAACTGGACGCAACCGAGTTCGACGAGCACGTTCGGCGCGGCCGCCTCGAGGAAGCCTGGAACCTGTATCGCGGCGAGTTCCTGAACGGCTTCTACCTCGATCACAGCCCGACCTTCGAGTCGTGGATGGCGGGCGAACAGGTGCGCTACGCAAGCGTGGCCATAGACGTGGGTCAACAGCTGCTCAGCCAAGCGGTGGCGGCCGGGAACGCCAGCCTCTCTACAGAGCTGGCGCGCGGCCTTCTCGCGCTCGACCCGGTGCACGAAGTGGCGCTGCACACCCTGTTGAGGCTGACGGCGGCGCGCGGCAGGCGTAAGGCCGCCTTGGAGCTGTTCGACGACTTCAGGCAACGCCTCCTCGACGAGCTGGACGCGGAGCCCAGCGCCGCCACGTTGCAACTGGTGGCAGATATCGAGAGCGGCCGGATCGACAACGAGGCGCTGCCGGCGGGTCCTGGGCCGGGAGCTGCGGTGCCCGCAGAGGCGCCGGCGCCCGTGACCGAGAGCCGCTTCGCCGCTACAGAGTTCGTGGGGCGCGCTGAGGAACGCGCGGAGCTGGCCAAGCTGCTGGCGCGTGACGAGGTGAGGCTGGTGACGCTACATGGGCCCGGCGGAACTGGCAAGAGCCGCCTGGCGCAGAGAGTGATGGAAGACGTTACGGCCGCCTACTCTCGCAGCACGTTCGTGGCGTTGGAGGACGTGCAAACGGACGGCGACGTGCCGCCGCGCATCGCGGCGCGGATCGGCGTCGACCTCGGGTTGGAGAGCGAGCCGCTTGACCGCATCGTGCGAGCCCTGCGGGACGAGCGTGCATTACTGGTGCTCGACAACCTCGAGCACCTGAACCCCGCCGTTGTCGAGCACCTGCTGGCCGGTTGCCCGCGCCTCACGGTGTTAGCCACATCGCGCGAGCGGCTCGGGTTGACCGACGAGCACGTGTACTCGCTGGGAGGGTTGGCGCTGACTTCAGACGCGGAGTCGCCGGCCGGGGCCGCACTTTCGGACGCTGAGACGCTGTTCGTGCAACGGGCTCGCCAGGTGGTGCCGGACTTCGCGTCCGCTGGGCCGGAGAGGGAGGCGCTCGGGCAGCTCTGTAGCGCGTTATCGGGCTCGCCGCTGGCGATAGAACTGGCCGCCGCCTGGACGAGGCTCATGACCTGCAGCGAGATCCTGGCCGAGCTGCGCCAGAGCCTGGACCTGCTGGGCCGCCGGGCCGAACTCGCCGGCGGCCGTCACGGCAGTATGCGTGCGGTGTTCGAGGCGTCGTGGCGGCGCCTGGCTTACCGCGAGCAGCGCGTGTTGGCTGGCGTGGCGGTGTTCGAAGGCGGGTTCCTGCGTGACGCCGCCGGCGCAGTCTGCGGCGCCGGCGCGACCGAGCTGGGCGACCTCGTGGACCGCTCGCTGCTGCAGGTGCGCGGCGCGAAGCGTTTCCGCCTGCATCCGCTGGCACGCCAGTTCGCGCTCGAGAAACTGTCGGAGACCCCTGATCACGAGGCTACGGTGAGGGAGCGTCACGGGCGCTGGTACCTCCGTTTCGCTCGCGAGCACGAGGAGGGACTCTGGTTCGTGGGGCGGCCGCAGACGCTCGCGAAGCTGGAGCCCGAACTAGCCAACATGAAGGCCGCCTGGCGCTGGGCTGTGCGCACGCGTGAGCTCGACGAACTGGCCGCCACGGCGTGGGCTTTCGATTCGATCTTTCAGCACCACCTGCGACAGGCGCACGCGGTGTTCGCCGAGGCAGTGGCGGGACTAGACGAACGAGACCCGGAACACCGACCCGTTCTGGCGCACCTGCTTACCTACCTCGCGCATTTCGAGGTGTTCGAGCCCGGCGGCAACAGTCGGGCAACGGCAGAGAGGGCGCTCGCGTTACTCGAACCGCTGGATGACGAGGTGGGCACCATGCGTGCGTTGGTGCGCTGGGGGTTCAGCGAGGCGGCTCAAGGCCGACAGGACGAGGCCTTGGCGCACTGGCAGCGGGGGCTCGAGCTGGCCCGCCGCGTAGGCACAGCGCGCGACCTGAGCGTGTACCTCACGATAATCACCGGCCTGGAATCCGCGCGCCTGAAGCCAGCAGAGGCGGACGAGTTCCTGGAGGGGGCGATCAGTGAGGTCGAGCGCTTCGGAACCGCCGTGCACCTAACGCACATGAAGCGCAACGCCGGCTGGCACTACCTGGGGCGCGGCGACCAGGAGCGCGCCGATGCGCTGTTCGAGGAGGCGCACGCCCTAGCCCGCGAACTGGGTATCGGGAGGTTGGAACCGTTCGGTTACCTGGTGCAGCGTGCGCTGGAGGCCGCGGACCTGGAAGTGGCGGAGGAGCACGCTCGCCGGGCGGTAAGCGTGCTAAAGGTCGAAGGCACGAGGAACGAGGAGCTTGCGGCCATCTACCAGCTGGCCCATGTGCAGTTGCAGGCTGAGCGGCCAGCTGAAGCGTTCGACACGCTCCTTAGGTTCGTACTACTGGCGCTGGAGACTCCGGATAACGCCGCGCAGCTGGCTAGCGCTGTGCTGCTGCTATGCGACTGCGCAGTCGCGCAGGGTACGCCGGTCGAAGCGGCGCCCTTTATAGGCGCCGCCGAGGCGCTCGAGCCGCCCGCACCGCTGCGGGCGCAATTGGACGAGCGGGCCGCGCTTCTGCAGAGCATGCTGGGGGAGGGCCCCATGCAAGTGCAGGTACAGGGCGGCCGTCGGCTCGGATTGGCTGGCTTGCTGCAGCGAGCTAACGCAGGCAGTACATGAGCACAGGCACCGCGGTGCCGCAGCCAGCTAGGCAGCGACCCGGCTAACGCACGGAGTACATGAACATGTACCCAGTACCGGCGTCTGGGCTCCACAGCTCACGCGGTAACGCGCCGCCGATGCGGCCGCTGCTCACGTAGTGAGCTGCCGGCACCGACAGGTAGACCAGCGGAGCCAGCTCGGCCATCAGGTCCTGTATCTCGTGGGCCAACGCCTGCGCCGCCTCATGATCGAGCGTTGTGCGGCCCCGCCTCACCAGGTCTGCGATCAGCAGCTCGGCGCTCGTCAGGCACTCGCCGCTGCGGTTGAAGACGTGGATAGCGCCACCGCAGTCGTACAGTGCCTCGAAGAACGGCCAGGCGGGATCGCCCGGTGTTACGCCAATGATCACGGCCTCGAACGGCCGGTCGTGACCGTCCGCCTGGATCAGGTCGACCAGTAGCGGGAACGCCACGGGGTCCAGGCTCACATCGATACCAGCCTCGCGGAGCACGTCGGCCAGAACCTGCGCGGGGCCTTCAGCCAGCACCTGACCGGCGCTGTACGTGATCCTGAAGGCGGGCCTGCGTCCTTCGGCGTCGATAAGGTAACCGCTTGCGTCGCGGCGGTCGAATCCCAGGCCGGTCAGTAGCCGGGCGGCCTCCTGTGGATCGTAGTCGGCGAAGGCGCTGCTCGGGTGGAACCAGAACGTGTCCGACGGGTGTACGGGGCCCTGAAGGGCGTAGCCCGCTCCGGAGTGCACCAGGTCTACGAGGGTCTGCCGGTCGATGAGGTGCGACACGGCCCGCCGAAAGTCGCGGCTGCGGAACAGCTGCTGCTTGAAGGGGTCCGAGGCGAGGTTCCAGTTGAACGTCAGGAAGAACGTGGAAGACACGGGGTAGATCGATTCGGCCACGAAGGCGTCTAGACCGTGGTTGGCCACGGCGTCGTTGATGGCGCCGATGTCGTCGAGGTTACGGGGTCGGAGGAAGTCGAGTTGGCCCGCCAGGAACAGGTTGAGTGCGGCGTCGCCCTGGTGGAACGAGAACGTGACGCCGTCCACGTAGGGTAGCGGCCGACCCTCGGTGTCCACGTTCCAGTGACCGAAGTACGGGTTGCGCTCGAACGTCAGCCGCTCCTCCCAGTCTGCTCCTGTGAGCGCCATGAAGCCGCTGAACACCAGCTGGTCTGGCGGCGTGTCGGTGCCCCATAGCTGCGTGACCGCGTCGGCGCCGCCTGTGCGGAAGGCGTGACCAAAGATGTGGTCGGGAAGGGGGTAGAGGCCGCCGACGTACGTGGCCGACACGCGGTCGGCCGCTGGCAGCGTTATGCGCAGTGAGCGCGCGCCGGTGGCCTCCACGGTAATGAGCTGGTCGCCTATCAGCCAGGCGTGCGGCCCGGCCGTGTTGGTATCCGGGTTGACCTGCAGTTCGTAACTCGTTACGTAGTCGGCGGAAGTGATGGGCGTGCCGTCCGACCAGGTGAGGCCGGAGCGCAGCTCCACGTCGATGGTCAGCCCGTCAGGGCTCACGTTCCAAGACCTGGCCGCACGTGGCTCTAGCATGCCGTCGTCAGGCCGAATCCATGCGAGGGTGGCCGCACCCAGGTCCGAGGCGACGTTCATGGCCACCACCAGGTTCTCCTCGACCGATACCAGCGGATTGAAGGTCCGTGGAAAGCCCAGCATCGGGTAGCGCAGCACACCGCCGTACTTCGCAATTCTGGCCGGAGTGTCGGTCCAGGCGTCGGGGAACACGTACGGCTCCGCGAACGAGGCGGAAGCCACGAACAGCGCGGCCACAAGCAGCGGACCAGCGGCGAGCGTCTTGTTCCAGCCCATCCCGGACCCCCTCCGTTCATGCCCGGTCTTCACGAGCTGCTGCGGCCTGGGCGCGGTGGAAGTAGCCCAGGCCACCGCCGCTGTCGTTGGCGGACCGGTCTTCATGGTTACTCCGCCTCACTATTGGCGGCGCGCGAGGGGGCAGCGGCCGCCTTCGTCACACCGGGGGTAGGGCCCTTAGCGGTACTTGACCTCCCAGAACAGCGGCGTCACGGCTTCGCGCCCGCCGGAGGTGACGCGCTCGCCGGCTACCGGGTTGCCGGCCTCGTCACGCTCTACGATGGTCGTTTCGTTGTTGAAGGCGTCGCTGTAGGTGCCGACCAGGAGGTTCTGGGAGTCGACGACGGCAGTGGACGCCGCCACCCACTCGCCCTCGTCGTCTAGAGCGTAGGCGGTGAAGCTGTAAGAGCCGTCAGCGTTGAACTCGTACACGCGCCTGAACTCAACTTCGTTCACGGTTTCGAGCTGGGTGAGTACGTCCTGGGTCGGGTCGTAGGTGTACTGCCAATAGAACGGGTCGCCGTTCACCTCAAGCGAGTTGGCGCCCCACGAGAAGAACCACACGTAGGAGGAGCGGCCGCCTATCTCGATGCGGTTGAGCAGGCCGTCTGATCCGTAGCTCCAGGTGCTGTTGTACAGGAAGGCGCCTGACGCAGGGTTCAGGTCGGACTCGGTGCTTTCGGGCCAACCGGCCTGGTTGAAGCGCCACGTGTGGATCTCGGCCTCGCTACCTTCCTCGCCGGAGGTGTACGTGACCTCCGCTACTTCGCCGATTAACAGCGGGACCTTGCCGAAGTAGGGGGTGAACTGCGCCCGCAACCACCGGTCGGCGAGCGTGGCGCGCTCCCCGGTCGCGCCTTGCGCTGCGGCGGTCGGAACTAACGTCGTGGCCAGAAGCGTGAGGACAGTCAACAGCGTAGTGACGAACGGACGTGGAGCTCTGCTCAGGTGTGGTTGCAGCATCGTGCCTCCTTGTTAGTTCTTATACGGGGTGGGCCATTAGACCTGACTTAAGTGAGCCTGCCCCGAGGCAACCCTCGGGGCAGGAAAGTGTGCGTTGTCGCGACTTAGTAGGTGACGGCGATCTCCGGGCCAGTGAGGGGCACGCCGGTTACGGCGTTGCCGGCGTCCGACATTACTTCGGTGAGTTGCACGGAGAACGTGACGTTGCGCTT
>JBAYRM010000105.1:0-6485 GCA_041676665.1 Trueperaceae bacterium | reverse complement strand
TCGTTCCTCTCGGAGCTCCGCACGCGGCTTCGTATGCCGGAAAGCGCTGCCTGACTTGAAGGGCCGCTGGATCTGGGGTGTTGCGCTGGCCAGCTTCGTGCTGGCGGCGTCCACGGGGGCCTACTACCGCTTCTCGCTCATCACGCCACTGGCGGGCGTGCTCGACAACATCCGCCACGCCCACTCGCACCTCATGTTCTTCTCGTGGGTCACGCCGCCCTTGATCCTGCTTCTGGGCGCAGACCTGGCGCGCCGGGGCGCGAAGCCGCGCGGCTTCGCGGCGGTGGCGCTGCTGGCCGCCATCGGGGGGCTGGTCTCGTACGTTCCGTTCCTGCAGGGCGGTTACCAGCTCACGCCGTTCGCTGGCCGGCTGCTGCCCATCTCCATGATCGCTTCGGCCCTCAACGGCGTGGTCTGGTACGTGTTCGCGGCGCTTTACGTGTGGGCCGCCTGGGGCGTGCGGCGCGACGCGCGCCTGCGGCTCTTCGACGCGTCGGTGGCGCTGCTGGTGGCCAGCACGGTGTCAGTGGTGGCTCTGGCCTACCTGGGCGCCACGGGCCAGATGCAAAGGCCCGTGATGCTGGCGCTGGTCGACTGGTTCCTCACGCTGTTCGCCGACGGCTGGTTCGGGCTGGCGGTGCTGGGCCTGGCCGCGCTGCACGCCGACCCGGCACGCCTGGCGCGGCTGCGCGCCGGCACCCTCGGCTGGCTGCTGGGCGCCGCCATGCTCGTGCGCAGCGTCGGGCGCTACTACGAGGACACCCTGGGGGCCAGCTGGGCAACAGCGCTGGCGGGCGCCGGCGGCGCGGTTGCCGCCCTGGCGTGGCTGGGTCTCGTGTTCCTCGTGTGGCGCGTGACTTCAAGCGCCACCGCCAGCCCGGACGGCACGGTCGTCACCCCGCCGACTGGCGTAACGCGCGCACTGCGACAGCTGACCCTGGCCCTGTTACTGGTCAAGGGCCTGGTGGAGCTGGGCGCCGCCACACCGGGGCTCACCGAGTTCGTCACGCAGTCGTCGCTGCGGATCTTCTTCCTGCACGCCTTCCTGCTGGGTGCCATCAGCTTCGGCGTCATCTACTCCATGCGCGCGCAGCTAGGCGAGGGAGCGTTCCACGGCGCCGGGCTGTTCGCCCTGGCCGTGGGCGTCATGGTAGCGGCGTTGGCGCCGCTGACGCCGCTATGGCCGCGGGGCCTGGGCGGCCTGTGGGTGCTGCCGCTAGCGGCCTACACCAGCCTGCTGCCGCCGGCCGTGGCGGCGTACGCCCTCTTCAGGCTCGAGCTCGGCTCCGCCAGAACAGCAGCGTCGCCGACGCCACCAGCAGCAACGCCAGGCCAGTGAGCGCGAGCGGGATGGCCTGCGTACCGTAGCCAGTAACGGCACGGCCGATGAGTGGCGCGGTGAGCACAGGGCCTAGGTTCGCCGCCGCCACCACCACCGGCGTGTACTGCTCGGCGCGCTGGGGGAACACCTCCGTCAGCCACGCTAGCGAGGTCCCGAAGACGGGCGCCAGGAACAACCCGACCGCGGCGTAAGCGAAGGGAGCCACCGCCTCGTTGCTGGCGAGGAGCAGGGTTAGCGTGGCCAGAACCGTGGAGCCGAGGACCATGGCGGGCGGTCGCACCAGGGCCGAGAGCGGCGCGGCCAGCAGGCGCCCGACCGTGATTGCGCCCCAGAAGAGCGCCGGGAAGCCCGCAGCGGCGGCGGCCCCGAGGTGCGGCGTGAGGTGCTCGGTCTGGAAGTTGGCCACGCCCGCCTCAGTTGCCACGTAGAAGAAGTACAGCAGCACGAACAGCGCCAGCAGGCCGATAGCTGCCGGGGCGGCGCTCTTAGTGGCGACCACCGCCTGGGGCACGTTCAGCACAGTGACGAGCAGCAGCAGCACCAGCGCCACCCCGGCCAGGATCAGGAACGGCAGGGCCAGGCGCGGCTCAAGCAGCGCGACCAGCAGCGGACCGACCATGGCGCCCACGCCGAAGACGGCGTTGAGGAGGTTGAGGGCGGGCGCCGCGTTGGGCCTGAAGCTGAGGGCCAGCAGCAGGTTGAACGCCAGGTTGAGAAGCCCGAAGCCCACGCCCGCCACGAACGCGGCCGCTACCACCTGCCACCAGGCGGACGCCACAGCGATCCCGACCAGGCCGCCTGCCACCCCCAGGCTGCCGGTCACCAGCACGCGCCGGTAACCGAAGCGCCTGATGGCCAGGCCAGAGATCACGATAGCGATGAACGCGCCCAGGAACTGGGCGCTGACCACGGCGCTTACCTGGTCTACCTCGAGACCGAACTTGGCGCGGAACTGAGGCAGCGAGGGGCCGTACATGGCCTGCTGCGCTCCCAGCAGGAAGAACGCCGCGAAACCCATTATGAGAAGGTGGCGGCGCCGGGGATCTTGGAAGGCGGAGAGAAGCATGTGCAGGAAAGATACCGCTTAGGCGGTGCTTGTATACTCGTTCCCTGGTTACTCAGGAGGCGCCCCCGTGGCAGACGGCACGACACAAGTGAACGAACTCCGCTCGAAGTTCCTTAGGTTCTTCGAGCAGAAGCAGCACCTGGCTTACCCAAGCGCGCCACTCAAGAGCTCCGACCCGGGGCTCCTCTTCAACGTGGCGGGCATGCAGCAGTTCAAACCTTACTTCCAGGGCGCCACCCCGCGCTTCCCCGGTTACGGCGTGTGGCACCGCGTGGCCACCTCGCAGAAGTGCATGCGGGCGGGCGGCAAGGATTCGGACATCGAGAACGTGGGGCGCACCCGCCGCCACCACACCTTCTTCGAGATGCTCGGCAACTTCTCTTTCGGCGATTACTTCAAGAAGGAAGCCAGCCTGTGGGCGTGGGAGTTCCTCACCTCGGAGGAGTGGCTGGGGCTCGACCCGGAGCGGCTCTACGTCACGGTCTTCACCGACGACGACGAGGCGTACGACATCTGGGCCAACGTGGTGGGCGTGCCGCGGGAGCGCATCAGCCGCTTCGGTGAGTCCGAGAACTTCTGGCCCGCCAACGCCATCAAGGACGACCGCCAGGGCCCCTGCGGGCCGTGCTCCGAGATCTTCTACGACCGCGGCCCCGAGTTCGGCACGCCTGACGAGACCGGTCCCAACACGGGCAGCGGCGACCGCTTCATGGAGATCTGGAACCTGGTCTTCACGCAGTACGACCTCAATGACGGCGTGCTGACGCCTTTGCCTCAGCAGAACATCGACACGGGCATGGGCCTCGAGCGCCTGGCCACAGTTGTTTCGGGCGCCAAGGACGCGTACGCCACCGAGCTGTTCATGCCGGTCATCAGGCGCCTAGTGGAGGCCTCGGGCCGGCCGTACGAGGACGTGAAGAGCGTGCAGCACCGCATCATCGCGGACCACGTGCGCGCCGTTACGTTCTGCATCGCCGACGGCGTGCCGCCAGCCAACGACGGCGCCGGTTACGTGATCAAGATGCTCATCCGCCGCGCCTCGCGTCAGGCGTTCCTGCTGGGTCTCAACGAGCCGGTGCTGTACGAGCTGGCCGGCGCCGTGGTGGAGGCCATGCAGGAGCCCTACCCTGAACTGGTCGAGGCCAGGGAGCGCATCCAGGGCGCCATCCGCGCCGAAGAGGAGCAGTTCCTGCGCACCCTCGGCAGCGGTATCGAGCGGGTGGGCTCGCTGCTGTCCGAACTCGAGGGCGACGTGCTGGGCGGCGACGTGGCGTTCGACCTGTGGCAAACGTACGGCTTCCCGCTGGACCTCACTGTGGAGATGGCCGCGGAGCGGGGCGTGAAGGTTGACAGAGCCGGTTACGACGCGGCGCGCGAGGAGGCGCGCCGCCTCTCGCGCGGCGACGGCAGCAAGCAACTCTTCGGCGCGGGCGCGGGCGCCCTCGGTCAGATCGCCGAGCGCGTGGACGAGACCGAGTTCGTGGGTTACGACGCGCTCGATGGCGAGGCCACCGTCGTGGCCCTTGTGAGCGCCGAAGACGAGGACGTGCCCGAACTGACCGACGGTTCGCAGGGCAGCGTCATCCTGGACCGCACGCCCTTCTACCCTGAGGGCGGCGGGCAGATCGGCGACACGGGCAAGTTCGCCTGGGAGAACGGCGGCGCCGTCGTCACCGGCACCAGCCGCACCCCGCAGGGGCTGGTGCGCCACCGGGTGCGCGTGGTGCGCGGCCCGCTGAACGTGGGGCGCACCGTGCGTGCCAACGTTGACCCGGTCAGGTTGCAGACCCAGAAGCATCACACCGCCACCCACCTGCTGCACGCCGCGCTGCGCAGCGTGCTGGGCACTCACGTCACGCAGGCGGGTTCGCTGGTGGCGCCGGACCGACTCCGCTTCGACTTCTCGCATTCGGCGGCTGTCACGGCGGAGCAGGTCGCGCGCGTGGAGCAGATGGTCAACTCCTGGCTGCAGCAGGACCTGCCCGTGAGCTGGCAGGTGGTGCCCATCGAGGCGGCGCGCAAGGCTGGCGCGATGATGCTGTTCGGCGAGAAGTATGGCGACGAGGTGCGCATGGTCTCCATCGGCGCGGGCGCACCCGTGTCGGTGGAGTTGTGCGGCGGCACGCACGTGGCCCGCACGGGCGAGATCGGCTTGCTGGTGGTCACAGCCGAGGAGGCCGTGTCGGCCGGCGTGCGGCGCGTGGAGGCGCGGGTCGGCAACGCCGCTCTCGAGTACCTGCAGGAGCTGAGAGCCACGCAGCGCAGCCTGGTGGAGCATCTGGGCGGCACCGCGGCCACGCTGGAGGAACGCCTGCTGAAGCTGCAGGCGGACCTCAAGGAGGCGCAGCGGCAGTCCGCTCAGCTGCGCGACAAGCTGGCTGCGGCGCAGACCGCCAACACCGGCGCCGCTACCGAGCTAAAGGAAGCCGGCGGCTTCCGTTACGCCACAGCCCAGCTAGATGGGCTCGACGCCACCGCGCTGCGTAACGCGGCCGACAGGCTGCTGGAGCGGAGCGGCGCCGACGTGGTGGTGGTCGGCTCCGGCAGCCTGCTGGTGGCGAAGACGTCCGAGGCCGCCCGCCAGCGCGGCGCGCACGCGGGCAACCTGGCGCGCGCTGCGGCGGCGGCTGGCGGCGGCGGGGGCGGCGGCCGGCCCGACATGGCGCAGGCGGGCGTGAAGGACGAGGCCGGCTTGCGTCAGGCGTTAGCGGCCGTAGAGGCGGCGCTGGCAGGAGTTCCCGGCTCTTGAGCCTGGCGCCGGACCAGGCGGGTGCAGGCCCCACCCATAGCGCCGGCGTGGTGGCTCTGGCGCTCGACGTGGGCGACGCCCGCATAGGCCTGGCGACCGGCGAGCAGGGCTCCAGCTTCGTGTTCGGCCGAGGCGCGCTTACGCGCGAGGGCACCAAACGCGACGTACCGGCCGTGCTGGAAGCCGCCCGGCGCGAGGGCGCCAGCGTGATCGTGGTGGGACTCCCGTTGCGACTAGACGGCAGCGAGTCGCCGCAGACCGAGCGGGTGCGCACCTTCGCGGCCGCTCTCGAAGCTGCGGCGGAGCCGCAGGGGCTGCGGGTGGTGTTGGAAGACGAGCGCATGACCACGCGCATAGCCCAGCGTCAGGTGGGCACGTCTGCACTGCCGCGCACGCGGCGTCAGGAGAAGGGGCTGCTGGACGAGGCCGCGGCGGTGCTGATCTTAGAGTCGTACTTGAGCCGGCTCGGGGGTGCACCCGCGGTGCCGCCCGCGGACACGGAGGGCGCGGATGGCTGACGAGAAGCCGCAGCGCGCCCGCAGCGGTGGTCGCCGCTGGGCCATCATCCTGCTGACGCTGCTTACCCTGGGGGTGGCCGCTTTCGTGACCGTCCAGTTCGTTCTGAGTGCGCCCAGCGCCACCCCGCAGGTGACAGAGTTCGAGGTGCTGCCCGGCTGGGGCGGCGCGCGGGTGGCTGCGGAGCTGGAGGAAGCGGGCTTGGTGCGCTCGGCCCTGGCGTTCCGTTACTACCTGCGTTTCACCGAGACAGACCGCAACGTGGGCGAGGGGCTTTACGACCTGAGTCCCACCATGAGCGCCGCCGAGGTTGCTGCGGCGCTGGCCGAAGGTGGGCGGCCGCGGACGGTGAGCATCGTGGTGCCGGAGGGCTGGCGCGCCTCTGACGTGGTGCGGCGCCTAGCCGCTAACGGTTTCGGTGAGGAGAGCGAGATCGAGGCCCTCATCGTCGAGCCCGGTGACCTGGCGCCGGCGTACCTGCCGGAGGGCGCCAACCTGGAGGGGTACCTCTTCCCCGCCACGTACGACGTGCCGGTGCGCTCCAGCCCGGAGGAGGTCATCAGGACCATGGTGGCGCGCTTCGAGGAGGAGCTTACGGGCGGGGTGGTAGACGCCCTGATCGAGCGCTCGCTAACCGTGCACGAGTGGGTGACGCTCGCGAGCATCGTGCAGTCCGAGGCGGCGTCGCACGAGGAGATGCCTATCATCGCGGGCGTGTTCCTGAACCGGCTCGACGACGGCATGCTGCTGCAGTCCGACCCCACGGTGGCTTACGGCCTGGGCAAGGCCATGCCGGAGCTGAGCGCGCTGGC
>JBAYRM010000104.1:0-6537 GCA_041676665.1 Trueperaceae bacterium | reverse complement strand
TCGCTCTTCAGCCTCCGGCCGGAGCTGAGCCACCGCCTTTATTGGGCGGACCTGGTGGGGGCGGGATGCGGCACGCTGCTGGCGCTGCCGCTGCTCGGCTGGCTGGGCAGCACCTCCACGGCGTTGGTTGGCGCCATGCTGCTGGCGGTAGCCGCCGTGGTCTACAAGCCCCGCTTGGCTGTGCTGCCCGCCATCGCGGTGGCGGTGCTGGTGGGAAACGCGGCGGGCGCGTGGCTGGAGCCCGACATGGCGCGCCTAAAGAGCCAAAAGCCGCTGACCGCCGAGCTGACCGCCGGAGCCGTCACGCTAGCTACTGGTAGCGACTCCTTCGCGCGCAGCGACCTGATCCGCAGGTTCGGCTCAGGGAGCCACTACCTGTTCGTGGACGGGGCAGCAGGCTCTCTAGTTCCCCTGTCAGACGACCCCAGGCTGCTCAGCGACATCGGCTACTTACCGTTCCGGGTGCTGCAGCCTGACAGCGCCTTCCTGCTGGGTCCGGGCGGCGGGCTCGACGCCAGCCTGGCGCGCATGGCGGGCGTCGAGCGGATCGTGGCGGCGGAGCTAAACGCCGCCGGCCTCGAGCTGGTAGCCGGCGTGAACCCGGCCGCCTACGCGGGCGTGGAGTTGCACGTGGACGAGGGCCGCAGCGTGCTGCGGCACCTGCAGGAGCGGTTCGACGTCGTCTTCCTGGCGCACGTCATCACTCAATCGAGTGACCTGCGCGGCTTCGCGCTGAGCGAGGCCAGTACGTACACGGTGGAAGCGTTCGGCGACTACCTGGATCACCTCAATCCCGGCGGGGCGCTGGCGCTGAAGCTGTACGACGAACTAACGCTCTCCCGGGCGTTCTTCACCGCCTGGCGAGCCCTAGAGTTGCGCGGCGCTGAGCCAGGTGCGCACCTGTTCGCCGCGCTCGATCCCGCCGCCTCGCAACCCCTGCCGCTCCTGCTCGTCACGGAGGCGCCGCTCGAGCAGGCTGGCGCCGTGGCTCTGGCGCGCACCGCTGAGGCGATGGGTTTCGCGCTTCTCTACGTGCCGGGGCTGCTGGTGAACCCGCCGCTGGACCGGTTGGTAGGCGGCATGGCCGACGTGACGCAGCTCGTGAACGAGGCGCGTGAAGGCGGTACTGCGCTCGCGCCGGTTACCGACGCGGCGCCGTACTTCTTCCAGTTCGAGACTGGCGTTCCCAGCGTGCTGAGACCCGTGGCCTGGGCCGGTCTGAGCCTGCTGCTAGTCACGCTGCTACTGCTCGGGGCGCGGCGCCGGCCCGCCGCCTGGCCGGCCGCTCCCGTTACCTTCGCTGCGCTGGGCGCCGGCTTCATAGCCACCGAACTGGGCCTCATACATAGGGCGCAACTGTTCATCGGCCACCCCACCATGACCCTCAGCGTGGTGCTGGCAACTCTGCTCATAGGCGGCGGCTTCGGGAGCCTGATGGGGGAGAGGCTGCGGAGGCCGCTGTTGTGGGGACCACTCTTCACCGTAGCGCTGATGCTGCTGTGGCACGCCGCGTGGCCGGTGCTTACAGGCGCGCTGCAGGGCTCGAGCCCCGCCCTACGCGCCGCAGTTACCAGCCTCAGCGTTCTGCCTCTAAGCCTGTGCCTCGGCTTCCAGTTGCCAGCGGGCCTGCGGCGGCTAGGTAACCAGCCGCAGCGCGTGGCGGCGGCCTGGGCGGTGAACGGCGTCTACTCTGTCATCGGCAGCGTAGCCACGGTCGTGCTGGCGCTGACCTTTGGTTATCAGGCTTCGCTGTGGCTGGGGGTCGGCTGTTACCTGCTGGTGCTTCTTACTGGCTCTGCGAAGGTGGAGCGGAACACGCCCAGCAACCGCTCCAGCTCGCCTATCGGCTGAGGGTGGTCGTCGACCCGCAGGTCGATCCAGCGGTCGGAGCGCCCGCCGTAACCGAGCCCCGGCCCGACCACGTACAGCGCCGCAGATTGCCGGCCCCGACTGTCGCCACCGGCGCGGTCTGCAGCGGCGAGCGCCTTCAGGAGCCGCTCGGGGAACGGTTCGGTGCCAGCCAGCCACGTGTCGGCAAGAGCATCTAGGACCTCGGGGCCGCTCAGGATGTTGCCCTGTGCGGCGTAATCGGGGCCGGTTCGGCCACCGGCCCACGGCAAGCAGGCGGAGCCGGTATGCGAATAGCTCGCGCCCTGGGCGGTCACGAGGCCGTACTGCCGATGCTGGTATTCGGCGTCGCTGGCTGCCAGGTCGGCCGCGATCGACTCCAGGCTGCGGCCTTCTGCCAGCGCGCGTAAGGCGGTCGGCCCGAAGGTGGTGTTCGACTTGGCTTGGCTCGCGAACGCGCCCACGCCGGCGGTGGCGGTGGGAACTATGGAACCTACTGCCAGGAACTTGCTGGCTACTGCTACCCCGAGGTTGCCGCTGGCGGGATCGCGCGCCACCAACGAGAAGGTAGCTACTAGGGGGCTGTTCATCCTGTTGGAAGTGTAACGTGCGGGCGCCCGCGAACACCCGCGCTGCGTGATATCTTCACAATCCCGAGCTTGACGCCGGGGATTCCCATGTGCGAACCTCGGAAACGCAATCTTGAGTTGTGTACTCAAGATTGCCGGATTGCGCTGTAGACGCGCTTCCGGCGCTTACCCCATAACCCTCGGGAGCCCTCCCGGGAAGAGAGAAGGCCGCAATGTCACGGACCCTCAAACTCAGGCTCGCACCTCTATTAGTCGCCCTCGTGGGCGTTCTCCCACTCGCTTTCGCGCAGCCGATCACGGTCCAGCACGCTCAGGGTGAGACCACCCTCGAGCAGAACCCCGCGCTCGTGTTCAGCTTCGACTACGCCTCTATAGACACGCTTCACACCCTCGGCATCGAGGTCGACGGCGCCCCGCCGCTGGCCGGCGCCGCCCCCAGCTGGCTGCCCGCTAACCTCGTGAACATCGGCAGCTTGTTCGAACCCGATTACGAAGAAGTGAACGCTTCTCAGCCCGACCTGGTCATCGTCGGTGGCCGCTCCGCAACCGTGTACGGCGAACTGGCGCGCATGGCGCCCACCATCGACGTGACCTTTGGCGGTGACTTCTACGAGAGCCTGCAGGCCAACACCCGCCTGCTGGCCACCATCTTCGATAAGGAAGCCGAGGCCGAAGCGGCCCTGGCCGAGATAGACGCCAAGATCGAGGCGTTGCGCGACGCGGTTGCAGCTGGCGGCGATGGCCTGGTCGTCATAGTGAACGGCGGCAGCCTCTCGGTGCTGGCGCCCGCCACGGCGCGCGCTGCCCGCGGCATGCTGCTCTACCAGACCCTCGGCCTCAAGCCGTCCGTCGAGGACGTGGAGGCCGCCACTCACGGCGAGCCGATCTCGTTCGAGTTCCTGCTGCAGCACGACCCCACCTGGCTCTTCATCCTCGACCGCGACGCCGCCGTCGGAACTGAAGGGGGTCAGCCCGCCGCACAGGTGCTCGACAACGAACTCATGCACCAGACCACGGCGTGGAAGGAAGGCAACATCGTCTACCTCGACCCGTTCAACTGGTACATCATCACCGGCGCCGGCCTGACCAGCGCCAACGAGATGCTGGACGAGATCGCGGCGGCGTACGCCGAGTAAGTCGCTCCACTAGGTAGCACCCACGTAGCCTTCGGGCGGGTGGCGAGGCCGAGACGCTCCTCGCCACCCGCCCGGCATGTCGGAGGAACCGTTGATAGTCCCGCAACCGCGACCCAAGCTCGCTCGAACCTTCCTGATACTGGGAGTGGCGGTCGTTCTGATTCTGGCGCTAGTGAGCGTGACCATCGGCGCTTACGACCTGGCGATCGCGGAACTTCTCGACGTAAAGAACCTGCGCGCCAACCTGGTGCTGCTCGTGAGCCGCGTACCGCGCACTATCGCCATAATCCTGGTGGGCATGTCGATGGGGGTGGCCGGCATGCTCATGCAGATGCTCTCGCGCAACAAGTTCGTATCGCCCTCAACGGCCGGCACGCTCGAGGCCGCCAGCCTCGGCATTCTGGTCGTAACTATGTTTGCGCCGAACTCGTCGGTGTTCTTCAAGATCCTGATATCGAGCCTTTTCGCCCTGGCCGGCACGGCCCTGCTGCTGGCCATCCTGCGCCGTGTGCCCCTGCGCTCGCCTCTGGTGGTACCCCTACTGGGCATCATGCTCGGCGGGGTCATCGCAGCGTTCACCACCTTCCTCGCCTACCGCTACAACTTCCTGCAATCGCTGGCGGCCTGGACCAACGGCGACTTCTCCCGCGTGCTGCGCGGCCGCTACGAGCTCCTCTGGCTCTCAGGCGGGCTGACGCTGCTGGCGTACATCGCCGCTGACCGCTTCACCGTCGCAGGGATGGGGGAGGCCTTCACCAAGAACCTCGGGGTCAACTACGGGCGCATCGTGGCGCTCGGGCTCACCATCGTCTCGCTCATCACGGCCGTGAACGTCGTGACCGTAGGCGCCATCCCGTTCATCGGTCTCGTGGTGCCGAACGTGGTGAGCATGCTCATAGGCGACAACGTCAGGCGCGCCATCCCGTGGCTGGCGGTGTTCGGCGCCGGCTTCGTGCTGGCGTGCGACATACTCGGCCGAACCCTGAGGTACCCGTTCGAGATCCCGATAGGCACCGTGATCGGCTTCGTTGGGGGCGCGCTCTTCCTGGCCATGCTCCTGCGGAGGTCCTCGCGTGTCGGCTAGCGCTATCCAGCCGGCCAGGCCGACGCGCAGGCGCTGGGGCCGCTTCGCCCCTTCCACCAGCCTCGTGATCCTGGCGCTGCTCGCCGCTGGCGTGGTGGTGCTCTTCATGACGCTCGAGGCCCGCGGATCGTGGAGCTTCATCATCCCCTTCCGCGGGCGCAAGGTGCTGGGCATGGCCCTCGTCGGTACCTCGATAGCCGCCTCCACGGTCATGTTCCAGACCATCACCAACAACCGCATCCTCACCCCGTCCATCATGGGTTTCGACGCGCTCTACATGCTCATCCAGACTTGCCTCGTGTTCTTCCTGGGCTCGAACAGGCTGCTGCAGATCGGGGTGAACACCAAGTTCGCGGTGGAGGTGGCCATCATGATGGGCTTCTCCGCCGTGCTGTACTACTTCCTGTTCGTGGTCGGGCAGCGCAGCCTGCACCTGCTGGTGCTGGTGGGCATCGTGTTCGGGTTGATGATCCGCAGCTTCACGAACCTGCTGCAACGGGTTATGGACCCAACCGAGTTCGCGGTACTGCAGGACCTCGGCTTCGCCAGCTTCAACTCCATCGACCGCAACCTTCTGATGATCTCGTCCGTGGTACTGATAGTGGTGCTGGTGGGCATGTGGCGCATGCGTTACACGCTGGACCTGCTGGCGCTGGGCCGAGAGATGGCTATCAACCTGGGAGTCAACTACCAACGCAGCGTGATGATCGTGCTGGGCGCCACCACGGCGCTGGTAGCGGTATCGACGGCTCTGGTAGGCCCCATCACCTTCTTCGGCCTTCTGGTGGCCAACCTCGCCTACGCACTGGTGCGCTCGTACCGGCACGGGGTCATAATCGTGGCGGCCGCACTGCTGGCCATCATCACGCTCGTGGGCGGCCAGATGATCCTCGAACGGGTGTTCTCGTTCGATACGAGTCTCTCAGTCATCGTCGAGTTCGTTGGCGGACTCGTGTTCATCTACTTACTTGTGAAAGGGGTGGTCCGGTGATCGAACTGAAGGGCATCACCAAGAAGTACGGACACACCACGGTGGTCGACGACGTGACCGTCGCTATCCCCCGCGGCGGCATCACCGCCATCATCGGGCCCAACGGCGCCGGCAAGTCGACGCTTCTATCTATCGCCAGTCGCCTCATGAAGTACGACTCGGGCACCGTCAGCATCGACGGCGACGACATCAGCAGGCTCCCGAGCGACGTGCTGGCAAGGCGCATCTCGGTGCTTAGGCAAGATAACCACCTGGCCGTGCGCCTTTCGGTCGAGGACCTGGTGGCGTTCGGGCGCTACCCCCACTCGAAGGGGCGCCCCACGTTGGAGGACCAGCAGCACATCGAGGCGGCCATCGAGTACCTCGAGCTTGGTCCGCTGCGTAAGCGGTTCCTAGACGAGCTCTCAGGCGGTCAGCGCCAGCGCGCCTTCGTGGCCATGGTGCTGTGCCAGGACACCGATTTCGTGCTGCTCGACGAGCCTCTCGCCAGCCTCGACATGCGCCACGCCGTGGCGATGATGAAGCAGCTCAGGCGCGTGACGGAGGAGCTAGGGAAGACGGTGGTCATCGTGCTGCACGACATCAACTTCGCCTCTACCTACGCGGACTCGATCATCGCCATGAAGGACGGCAAGGTGGTCCACCACGCCGGTCCGGAAGTGGTCATGACGCCGCCCGTGCTGCGCGAGATATACGACATGGACGTGCACGTGCAGGAGATCGGCGGCCACCAGATAGGCGTCTACTTCAGCTGACCGCGCTGGCGCCGTTTCGTTCGGCCTTCAGTCAGCCACTTGCTTGGCGAGTTGGCGGATGGCGCCCAGGTGGTACGCGGTGTGACCGTACGAGGCGAGCATAGCCATCCGCCCCATCTCCTGATCCCACTCC
>JBAYRM010000103.1:0-6748 GCA_041676665.1 Trueperaceae bacterium | reverse complement strand
CTGGTCTCGGCCTCGCCCACCAGCATGACGTCGAGCACCTCGCTGAACTCCTTGACGGCGATGACCTCGAGCTCGGAGAGGATGGTGTCGGGCACCTCTTCTAAGTTGGCTTCGTTCTCCTGCGGGATGATGACGGTCTTTATGCCAGCCTGGTGAGCGGCGAGCAGCTTCTCTTTGACCCCGCCGATGGGCAGCACGCGGCCGCGCAGCGAGATCTCGCCGGTCATGGCAACGTCGCCGCGCAGCTTGCGGCCCGTGAGCGCGCTGACCACGGCGCTGGCCATGGCGATGCCGGCGGAGGGGCCGTCCTTGGGCGTGGCGCCCTCAAGCACGTGCACGTGCAGGTCGCGCGACTCGTGGAAGCCCGGGGCGATGCCGTACTCGTCGGCGTGCTTACGCAGGTAGGCGATGCCCGCCTGGGCGCTCTCTTTCATGACGTCGCCCAGCTGACCGGTGAGCGTCACGGTGCCCTTACCGGGAATGGCGACGGCCTCGATGTCCAGCGTGACGCCGCCCACAGAGGTCCACGCCAGGCCGTGCGCCAGGCCCACCTGGGCCTCCTTCTCGGCCTGATCGTCGCGGTATGGCGGCACGCCCAGCAGCTCGCGCACCTGCTCGGGATCGATGACGCGCTTGCCCTCCCAGGCCTCCTCCAGGTACTCCTTGGCGCTCTTACGCGCCACCTTGGCGATGAGCCTGTCGAGGTTACGCACGCCCGCCTCGCGGGTGTACTCGGTGACGATGCGCCTGAGGGCCTCGTCGGTCAGGTCGAGGCGCTCCTCCAGCCCATGGTCGCGCAGCTGGCGCGGCACGCGGTAACGCCGCGCGATCTGGATCTTCTCCTCCAGCGTGTAGCCGGGAATCTGGATGACCTCCATGCGGTCCAGCAGCGGGCGCGGGATGGTGGAGAGGCTGTTGGCGGTGGTGATGAACATGACCTTTGAGAGGTCGTAGGGGATCTCGAGGTAGTGGTCGGTGAAGGTGTCGTTCTGTTCTGGGTCGAGCACCTCAAGCAGGGCGCTGGAGGGGTCACCGCGGAAGTCGGAGGTCATCTTGTCGATCTCGTCGAGCAGGAAGACGGGGTTGATGGTTCCGGCGGTCTTCATGCCCTGGATGATGCGGCCCGGCAGCGAACCGATGTAGGTGCGGCGGTGGCCACGGATCTCGGCCTCGTCGCGCACGCCACCCAGGCTCATGCGCACGAACTTGCGGTTGAGGCTGCGCGCGATGGACTTACCCAGGCTGGTCTTGCCCACGCCCGGCGGGCCGACCAGGCAGAGGATGGGCGCCTTGTAATCGGACTCCTCGATGTCCCTGGTGAGCTGCCGCACGGCCAGGAACTCGATGATGCGCTCCTTTGGCTCCTCGAGGGCGTAGTGGTCCTCGTCGAGCACCTCCTGGGAGTGCTTGATCTCGAGCTTCTCCTCGTCGACCTCCGACCAGGGGAGGTCGACCAGCGTGTCGAGGTACGTGCGCACAACGGTGGCCTCCGGCGAACCGCCGGCCATCTTCTCGAGCCGCTCTATCTCTTTGATGGCACGCTCCGCGGCGTGCTCGGGCATGTTCTTGGCTTCGACCTTCTTGCGCAGTTCGTCGGTTTCGGAGCCCTCGTCGGAGCCGAGTTCCTTCTGGATGGCCTTCATCTGCTCACGCAGGAAGTACTCGCGCTGGTTGGAATCCATCTGCTGCTTCACGCGGGCGCTGATCTGCTTCTCGGTCTCGTACCACTCGAGGTCGCGGGTGAGGAAACCGAAGACCAGCTCGAGCCGCTTGCGCGCCGAGGCCTCCTCGAGAGCGGCCTGCTTGTCGGCCACCTCCCAGGTGGCGTACTTGGCCACGACGTCGGCGAGCGAGCCGGGCTCCTTCATAGAGCGCAGGTTCTCGAGGTGGAACGAGTCGAGCCTCAGGTTCTTGTTCTGCGTGGCGTACTCGCCGAACGCGGACTTGACCTGCTCCATGAGGGCGGTGATCTCTTCGTCCTGCTTGTCGGCCGGTACCTCGGCGATGGTGCTCACGCGGGCGCGCAGGCTGGAGCCCGCCACGTACTCCTCGATGCGGGCGCGGTCGCGGCCCTCCACGAGGACCTGCAGGGTGTCGTTGGGGAGGCGGATGACCTGCTTGACAAGGGCCAGGGTGCCCACGTCGTACAGCTCGTTGTCGCCGGGGTCGTCTACGCGCGAATCGCGCTGAACTACCAGTAAGACGCGGTTGTCACCGGCCTGCGCCTCTTCTAGCGCGCGTTTGGACTTGGGCCGACCGACGTCGACGTTCTCCAATGTGCGTGGCAGGACGACCTGCGTCCTGAGTGCGATTACGGGAAGTTCCCAATCCATGCACCAAGTAAACCCTGCCAAAGGGTGTTAAGACCGTAAGGTGGCTGACTGCCAGCTAACTCCTACAGTTGCACCGTCTCGCCCAGGTCGGGCGCCAGCGGCGTGATGCCCAGGGCCGAGAGCTGCGGCGCGAACGCGTCCATGACCTCGGGCTCGCCGTGCACCATGATCACCTTCGAGGGTTTGGCTGGCTGGATGAACGCCATGAGGTCGTCGTGGTCCGCGTGGGCAGATAGGCCAGAGATGGTGTGGATCTGGGCTCTGACCACGATCTCGTCGCCGTAGATCTTCACGCGCTGAGCGCCGTCCTGCAGCATGCGCCCGAAGGTCCCGTGCGCCTGGTAGCCCACTATGATCACGCTGGCCTCGCCGCGCCACAGGTTGTGCTTCAGGTGGTGCAGGATGCGCCCGCCGGTCATCATGCCCGAGCCCGCCACTATGACTGCGCCGCCCTCGATGTCGTTGAGCTTCTTCGACTCCTCGGAACTGACGGTGTACTTGAGCTGCTCGGGCTCGAACGGATCGCGGCCCCGCGCGAGCTCGGCCGCCACCTCCGGCAGGAAGTCGTTCTGGCAGCGCTGGTACAGGCGCGTCATGCGCGTGGCCATGGGGGAGTCGAGGTACACGGGTCTGGAGGCCACGGTGCCCTCACGCATCTCCTGGTTGATGAGGTACAGCACCTGCTGCGTGCGCTCGAGCGCGAATGAGGGGATGAGCACGTTGCCGCCCCGCGCGAACGAGCGCACGAGGACCTCCTCGAACGCGGCCTCGGTATCGGCGCGGCTGGGGTGGGTGCGGTCGGCGTAGGTGGTCTCGACCACCAGCACGTCGGTCTCGTGCGGTCTGACCGCCGCGGCGTGAAGCGCGCTTTCGCGGTTGCCGAGGTCGCCTGAGAAGGTGATACGCTCGTTCGCGCCCGTGACCTCTATGTACGCCGAGCCGAGGATGTGCCCGGCGGGCCGGAACACGGCCTTGACCTTGTCTGACAGCGCGTGCGGCATGTCCATCTCGACGCTGCGGAAGCGCTCGATCACGTCCTCGGCGTCGGCGCTGGTGTAGAGCGGCGGCGGGACCTCGTGCTCCTTGCCGGCGCGCTGCGCTTTACGTACGGCCCGCTCGTGATCCTCCTCCTGGATGCGAGCGGAGTCGCGCAGGATGACCTTGGCTATCTCGGCTGTGGCCTCGGTGCAGTGGATGACCCCGCCGTAACCTTGCTTGAGTAGCAGCGGCAGTCTGCCGACGTGGTCGAGGTGCCCGTGGGTCACCAGCACCGCGTCTAGCGCGGCCGGTTCGAACGGCAGCGCTTCGCGGTTGAGCGCCTCGGTGGCTGCGCCGCCCTGGAACAGGCCGCAGTCGACCAGGAAGTTGACGTTGTCTATCTGCAGGTGATGACTGCTGCCGGTAACGGTGCGGGCGGCGCCCGCGGCGGTGAACTTCATGCGCGCCTCCAAAGGAGCCTGCCAGCCTGCAGGTCGGCGCTAACGCGGCCCTCGTGCCGCAGCCAACCCAGGTAGGCGGTGATGGTGGTGAAGTTGAGATGGTAGCGGGCCAGGTCGGTCATGATGGCGCCCATCTGCTCGGTGGCTGCAGCCAGCACGTCCTCGGTGCCCACGCCCTGGCACGCTTGCTCGATGACGCCCGCGGCGGCCTCCAGCGCCGCGCGGTTGAGCTCGGCTAGCTCGCCCACCTGTTCGGTCGGTTCGCCGTGGCCGGGCAGCGCCACCCGCACAGGGCCGCTCTCCACCAGCCGCAGCAGGGTGTCAAGGCTCGCGAGCTGGCCGCCCACGTCTTGGGAGAACGGGAAGGGGTACTTCTCGAGCGTGGCGGCTCCGAACAGAGAGTCGGTGGCCAGCAGTACGTCGTCAACCAGTACAGCCAGCTGGCGGTGCGAGTGGCCGCGCACGTCGAGCAGTTCGAGCCGCACCTCGCCCAGTTGTTCGCTGCCAGCCTCGACCTGGCGGTGCACCGGCGACGCCTCCGCCTGCAACCACTTGCTGGTGAGCTCCGGCAGCGGCTTAGCGCCGTGGAACAGGTAGATGGGCTCCAGCACGGGGGTGCGAATGATGTCGGCCTCGACCTCCGGCGCCCACACCTGCGCCTCGGGGAACTGACGTAGCAGGTAGGCGTTGCCGCCGTAATGATCGGCGTGCGAGTGCGTGCACAGGATCACGCTGGGCGTGAGCTCCAGCTGCTCTAAGGCTTTGCGGATCTTGCGGCCGTGCTCCTTGTCTTGCCCCGAGTCGACCAGGAGCGCCTGACCGCTACCGATATCAACGATGGCGCAGTTGACGCCGGCCAGGAAAGCGTGCACGCGGTCTGAGAGCTGTAAGAGCATGAAGCAGGGTACCAGCTACCTCGGGTGCAGCACCGAACCGCGCCGTCGCGCCCTTGGCGCTGCTACTAGCCCGCGCGCCTGAGGCGCGCCAGGTAGAAACCGTCGAGTCCGCCCGTAGGCAGTATGTAGCTGCCGGGTCCGCCAGAAGCCGGCGCTCCGTGCGGCGCCGCCAGCGGCGCGGGCTCCTCGATCAGGTCCGGCCGGGCGCGCAGCAGCGCCTCGATCACGTCGGGCCCCTCCGCCTTCGTTAGGGCGCAGACTGCGTAGAGCAGCACGCCACCGGGAGCCACTAGCTGCGCGGCGCTGGCCAGCAGCTGCCCCTGCAGTGCGGCCAGTTCGGTCACGTCGGCGGCGGTGAGCCGCAGCTTGATCTCGGGGTGACCCCTGAGCGTGCCCGTGCCGGAGCACGGGGCGTCGAGGATGACGAACGGTGCCTGCGGCTCGTTAGGCACCACCTTCAGGTCGGCCACTAGGTGCCGGGCCTGCAGCCCTAAGCGTGCGAGGTTGGAGGCGGCCGCCTGGCTGCGTTCGGCGCTGAGCTCGAAGGCGGTCACTTGTGCCCCCTGGGCCGCGAACACGGCGCTCTTAACGCCGCGACCGGAGGCCAGGTCATAAACGGTGCTGCCGTGCTCTGCGCCGAGCGCCAGCGCCACCTGCAGCGAGCTGGGGTTCTGCGGTTGCACGTTACCGAGCCTGAAAGCGGCCAGCTGCGCCAGCGGCAGGGGTGAGCGCACCCTGAACGAAGCGGGGAAGGGAGCCCCGGGAACGAGCGGACTGGCCTCGGCCCCGTCGAGCGTGAGCAGGTTGAGCGCCTCGGCGCCGAAGAGCGTGAGCCATAGTGGCTCTGGCTGCAGCATGCCCGCGGCCGCCTGCACCGCGCGCTGCGGGCCCAGGGCGGCCTGCAGTTCGTCTAACAGCCATTCTGGCAGAGCGGCCGCCACGTGCGGCGGCTGACCCTCACGGGGCTCGACGCGGCGCAGCACGGCGTTGACCAGGCCGGCCAGGCGCGGCTCGCGGCTCTTGACGCGCCACCCAGGCGTTCACGGCGGCGTAGCGCGGCGTGCCGCGGTGCAGCAGCTCGTAAGCCCCGAGGCGCAGCGCGCCCAGCACCTGGGGTGGCAGCTTCTCCGGCGCCTTCAGTAGCGGCGCCAGCGCGTGGTCGAGCTGCGGCAGGTGGCGCACCACGCCGTAGGTAAGGTCCGTGGCCAGCGACCTTTCGTGGCCCTCAAGGTCAGCTTTATCGAGTGCCGCGCTCAGGGCTGGGGCCAGGTAGCCGCCGTGCAGCACCCGCAGCAGAACGTCGAGCGCCAGTTGCCTGGCGCTCGGAACGGTACCAACTGCGTTAACCTCGCCTGCCACGCTGCGGTCAGGCTTGGGCGTTGAGTTGACTGGATGATCCCCCGGGCACAGCGAACGACTCTATCAGGAAGCGCACCGCGGTGCGCTCCTCGTCGTGCAGCTCGAGCTTCACGAATGAGGGCACCGTGTGCAGTCCCAGGCCCTCGGCCTCTATGTAAGAACGCGCGATGGCGATTGCCTTAACAGCCTGGTTCACGGCGTGCGGTCCGATGGCCTGCACCTCGACCTCGCCGGCGCTGCGCAAGAGCGCTGCGATTGCTCCGGCGACCGAGTTGGGCCGCGACGATCCTGAGACGCGTAAGATTTCGATGGCCGACCTCCAAGGCGGTGCACAGGCTGCTCTGATTGTGGTCCGCACATTGTAGCGGTTCAGGCTCGTTCGTCACGTTTTTCGAACTTTCTGACCACGAGGAGTAGGGCCCGGTAGCGAGGGGCCACTAGCTCTTGGCGCCCGCAGCGCGGTGGCGGTGGCAACTGAACTTGACACCGTAGTGCGGCGCCCGTATAGTCACCGACAATGATTCCGCAGTTCACCACTGCCAGCGGTTCGATCCTAGTTACCACCAGGGGTCGTGCTGGCTGATCTGCGTCCGTAGAGAGCCTGCCTACAAACCCCGCCGAGCCCAAAACTCGGCGGGGTTCTTAGTTGGTAGCGGGGCGGAGTCAGAAGAACAAACAAGTCTGGGGCAAAGTCGGAGGTCTGGATGACAGGTTCGGAAGT
>JBAYRM010000102.1:0-6904 GCA_041676665.1 Trueperaceae bacterium | reverse complement strand
GCGAAGTTGATGACCTTCATGACGCCGAAGATGAGCGACAGCCCAACTCCGATCAGCGCGTAGATGCCGCCTATCAGCAGCCCACCGCTGAGGTTCTGAAGGAAGGGGACCAGGGAGTCCAACGTCTGCTACCGCTCCTTAGCTCAGCGGTCGGCCCAGGCGGGCGTCTCGAGCATGGGGGCTACGACTTCGCCGTTCACGAACACGGTCACGAACTCGCCGTCCACGACCTGCTCGGCCACGGCCGGCAGGGAGGCCTGGTTGCGGTAGCCGGCGTAGTCGGAGAAGTTGATCGGGCCGTAAACGGTGTTGGGCATGTTGGTGGCGAGCAGCGCTGCGCGCACGTCGGCGGGCGAGTAAGAGGTCGCGCGCGAGAGCACGTCGGCGGCGGTGATGATGGAGGCGTACGCCTGGGCGGCGTGGTACGAGGGCGTGCGGCCGAGGATGGCCTGCAGGCGGTCGTTCAGCTCTTGGGCGCCGGGGTAAGGCACGTCCTTGGTCCACATGGTGGCGGTGAAGACGTAGTCGGCGGCCGGGCCGGAGCCCTCGATGAAGTTGGGCAGCGCGAAGCCTGCGGCGCCGCCAGCGAACACCTTGGCGTTCAGGCCAACTTCGGCGATCTGGCGCATGAGCGCAACGGAGTCGGCGGCGTAGCTGACCATGAACACCACGTCGGCGTTGAGGCCCTGGAAGCGGTTGAGGATGGGGCGGAAGTCGGCGCCGGTCTGATCGTAGTCCTGGCGGGCGACAACGGTGTAGCCGCGCTCTTCGGCCAGCTGGTCAACAGCGTCGGCCACGGAGACCTCGAAGGCGCCGGTGCCGTGGATGACCGCGATGGTCTCGATGTAGCCGTCGCCGTGCTGCTCGTTGAGGGCTTCGAACACGCCGAACAGCACGTCGCCGTAGGCGTACGAGGGCTGGTTGAGGCGGAAGATCCAGTCGGAGCCGGGGCGGGTGATGGCGTCGTCACCGGAGGTGAACACCAGGAACGGGCGCTGCTGGCGGGTGAAGTACTGGGCCAGCGGGTTGGTGATGGACGAGGAGTAGGCGCCCATGACGAGGGGCAGGTTCTGGTTCACGAGCGTCTCGGCGGCCGCGAGGGCAGCATTGACTTCGGAGATGTCGTCTTCGTAGACGACTTCGAGCGGCACGCCGTTAACGCCGCCAGCGGCGTTAACGTCTTCTAGCGCGGCCTGAATGCCGGCCTGGTGCTGCTCGCCGAACTCGGCGAAGCGGCCGGTGAGGCTGGTGATAACACCAACCTTAACGGTGTCCTGAGCCAGCGCGAGGCCGCTCACGGTCAACAGGGCGACGAACAGCGGTACGAGCAATCTACGCATGTGAGACCCTCCTCCGGGTATGCACGGTTTTAGCTTGCAGTGCTAACCGTACCAGCCGGAGGACGCGGGAGGCTACTCGTTACGCGCGGTAGCCTTGTACAAACATTCACCGTTTGCGGCTTTTCATGCATGACCCGGGCGCTGCGCTGCGTCCGGGACCTCCGCAGGCGTAAACTGCTGCACCATGAACGACCTGCGGGTCACGCCTGCCCCCACCGTAGCCCTGGCCGAGAGGAGCCGCCCGCCTTGCTGCTGACCGCCATCGGCGGCCTGGCACTCTTCCTCCTTGGCATCCATAAGATCGCCGGGGCGCTGCAGGAGCTGCTGGGTCCTTCCGCCAGGCGCCTCATGTCGGCCGCCACCAGGTCGCCTTTCCACGCGCTGGTAACGGGCACTGGCGTGGCGGCTGCCACGCAGAGCGGCACCGCCACCTCCGTCACGGCGCTCGGGCTGGTGGGCGGCGGTCTAATCGGCGTCTCGGCCGGGATCGCCCTGCTGCTCGGCGCCAAGCTGGGCGCCACCCTGGCCATCCAGCTGGCTGCCTTCAGCCTGGGCGCGTACGCCTGGGCCATGATCGCGGTCGGCTACTTCTCTTCGCTATGGGATCGGTTGAAGGGGCCTGGCTCGCTGCTGCTGGGCGCGGGCCTGCTCTTCCTGGGCCTCGACGTGGCTGTGGATTCCATGTCGGCCCTGGCGGGCGGCGAGCTGTTCAGCATGCTTATCGACGCGGCCGAGAGCCGGCCCCTGGCCATGCTGTTCGTGGGCGCCGCCCTGGGCGCGCTGCTGTCGAGCTCCAACGCGGTGGCGGCCCTCGCGCTGGGCCTCTACCTCTCCGATGGTGTGGGCCTCACCACGGTCGTGGCGCTGGTGGCGGGCGGCAACGCTGGCAGCGCGCTCATGCCGCTGCTGGTCTCGCGCACGTTCGACACCAACGCGCAGCGCACGGCCCTCATGCAGATGCTCGTGACGGCCGCCGGCGCGGTGGCGGTGGTGTTCCTGCTGGAGCCAATTACGGTTGGCGTGGAGGGTATCGGGGGCGGTAAGGCGCGCCACGTGGCCAACGTGCACACGCTGTTCAACCTGGCCGTGGCGCTGGTCGGAACGGTGCTGGCCTGGCCGCTGGCGCGGCTGAGCGGTGAGCTGGTCCCGAAGGGCGACGACGACGCCGCCCCCAAGTACCTGCGGCGGGAAGCCATCGACGATCCCAAGCTTGCGCCAGCGCTAGCGCTGCGCGAGACCATCCGCATCAGCGACCAGGTAGCGGTCATGACCGAGCTGGCGGTGGAGAACATCGCCAGCGGACGCTGGGACACCGGACCGATAGAGTCGCGCGAGGCTAAGGTCGACCGCCTGACCTACGACGTGGTCGATTACCTGGCGCGCATTCGGCACCAGAGGCCGGACGACGAGATGACTGAGCACCTGCTGCTCATCGCGACCGAGCTTGAGCACATGGGCGACCAGATCCGCCGGCTGGGCAAGCGCGAGCAGCGCCTGCGCGAGGAGGGCCTGGAGTTCAGCCGGGTGGGGCGCGCCGAGCTGGCAGACACCAGCGGGACCGTGCTGAAGCGCATGCGCATGGCGTTCACCGCCCTGGCGACCGGCAACGTGCGCATGGCGCAGCGGGTGCTAGAGCGCCGCGAGGAGCTGGAGAGCCTGGTGGGGCGCATGCGCGTCGCGCACCTCAGCCGATTAGAGGCGCAGCTGCCGGAGTCGCGCGCCTCCAGCTCGCACCACCTGGAGGTGCTGACGCTGCTGCGGGACGTGGACGCCAGCGTGTGCCGGGTGGCGAGCCGCACGGTCGACATGAAGGGGGGCGCCTGGGCAGGGGCCGAGGCGGAGGACGCCTGAGCCTTATACACAGGCGCTTCAAGTACCGGACTGGCGGCGTCGGTGCACTACGCTGGTAATCAGCGTAGGGACCCGGCCGGCGGACGTCCGGCGGGTTGGAGGTGGCAGCATGATCGACGACAGGCGCGGTACCGCCCCCGACGATGCAGACGAGCCTCTGGAGCGGGAGGACCTGCTCAACCCCGAGCAGCTCGACGAAGAGCTGGACGAGGGTTTGGACGATTCGTTCCCAGCCTCGGATCCTCCATCCATCATCAGCCCTAAGAGGCCGCGCGAGAAGTAGACGGCCGCAGCCGGCTCCGAGTGGGCAGACGCGCGCCATGGCGGATGTTCGGGTCACACGGACGGGCCCTTAGCTGGCCCGGTTGACCCCACCCCAGGTGGGGTGCTATCCTCGCTTCAACGCCGCCCGGCACCCCGTGCCCGGGCCACCGATCCCTAAGCGAGGAGAACCACCATGACCGAACTCAAGATCCAAGGCATGTCCTGCAGCCACTGCTCCGCCGCCGTCGAGCGCGCCCTCCAGGGCGTAGCTGGCGTAACAGCTGTCGAGGTCGACCTCGAAGGGGGCAGCGCCACCGTTCAGGGCGCAGCCGCCCTCGCCGACCTCGTGGCCGCCGTGACCGAAGAGGGTTACACGGCCACTCCCGCCAGCTGATGCAGCGGCCGCAGGCTCCGCTGGACGCCGCGCCGGAAGGCGGCGCGGCGGCCGACCAGCCGGGTCACTCCCACCACCTGCACCTGGACCCAGCCGTGCGCGCCGACGCGGCGCTCAGGCTCAAGAGCGTGCGCGGCCACGTAGAAGGCATCATCCGCATGCTCGAGGACCCGGACGCCTACTGCGTCGACGTGCTGAAGCAAGTCAGCGCCGTGCAGGGCGCCGTACGCAAGGTGTCCGAGGCGGTGTTACGCGCGCACGTGCGCGACCACGTGGTGACCGCCGCGCAGCGCGGCGACTCGGAACAGATAGTCGATGAACTGATGGAGGCCCTCAAGTACCGCCTCTGAGCGGCGCGGGGCGGAAGGAAGCCATGAACGAACCCGTACAGGCGACAGGCGCGGGCCCGGCGGCAGCGGGCGCCCGGCCCGTGCTGAACATGGAGCTGGCTGAGCTTAGCGTCGAGGGCATGACCTGCGCCAGCTGCGTGAGCCGCGTGGAGCGCGCGCTCGGCAAGGTAGAGGGCGTGGTAGAGGCCTCCGTGAACCTCGCCACCGAGCGCGCCACCGTGCGCTACCAGCCTGGCCTGGCCCAGGGAACCCTCGAGGCGGCGGTGCGCAAGGCCGGGTACGAGGTGCGGCAGGTGAGCGCGGCCCAGAAGCGCGACGAAGTAGAGCGCGAGGCGCGCGCCGCCGAGCTCAGGCGCCTGCAGCGCGACCTGCTAGTGGCCGTTACTTTCACCGTCCCAATCTTCGTCCTCGACATGGGCTCCATGCTCATCCCGGCACTGCACGCCTGGCTCCACGGCTGGCTGCCCATGCAGACCATGGCGTACGTGCTGTTCGCGCTGGCCAGCGTGGTGCAGTTCGGTCCCGGCCAGCGCTTCTACCGTCACGGCGTGCCCGCGCTGCTGCGCGGCGCTCCTGACATGAACTCGCTGGTGGCGCTCGGCACCTCGGCCGCCTACGGTTACTCCGTGGTGGCCACGTTCTTCCCGCACTGGCTGCCTGTCGGCACGGCGCACCTCTACTTCGAGGCCTCGGCCGTGATCATCACCCTTATCCTCCTTGGGCGCTGGTTCGAGGCGCGCGCCAAGGGGCGCACCGGAGAGGCCATCCGGTCGCTTATGGCGCTGCAACCGCCCACCGCGCGCGTGTTCCGTGACGGCGCGGAGGTAGAGGTAGATGTAGCTCAGGTGCGCCCTGGCGACGTGGTGATCGTGCGCCCAGGCGAGCGCCTCCCGGTCGACGGTGTGGTCCTTGAGGGCAGCTCGTTCGTCGACGAGTCCATGATCAGCGGCGAGCCCATGCCCGTAGCCAAGGCGCAGGGGGCCGAGGTGGTCGGTGGCACCGTCAACACCACCGGCACGTTCCGCTTCAGCGCCTCCAAGGTCGGCGCAGACACGGTGCTGGCCCAGATAATCGCCATGGTCGAGGCGGCGCAGGGCGCCAAGCTTCCCATCCAGGCCCTCGTCGACAAGGTGGTGGCCTGGTTCGTGCCCGCCGTCATGGCGGTGGCCGCCCTCACCTTCGTGGTGTGGCTGCTGTTCGGGCCCGAGCCCGCCCTGTCGTTCGCTCTAGTGAACACGGTGGCGGTGCTCATAATCGCGTGCCCGTGCGCCATGGGCCTGGCCACCCCCACGTCGATTATGGTCGGTACCGGCAAGGCCGCCGAGATGGGCGTGCTGTTCCGCAACGGCGTAGCGCTGCAGAGCGTAGGCGGCGCCGACGTGGTGGTGCTCGACAAGACCGGCACCCTCACGGAGGGACGACCGGAACTGACCGACGTGCAGCTCGACCCTCACGCGCAGTTCGATGAGCGCACCGTTCTCGGTCTGGTGGCCGGCGTGGAGTCGGCCTCCGAGCATCCCGTGGCGGGCGCCATCGTAAGGGGCGCCTTAAAGCGCGGCGCCAGCGCCGTGCCCACGACCGGGTTCGAGGCCGTGCCCGGTTACGGCGTGACCGCGGTGGCGGGCGCGCACCGCGTGTACGTTGGCACCGAGCGTTACATGACCAAGGTTGGGGCCAGCACCGGCTCACTGGCTGCCGAAGCTGAGAAGCTAGCGGCCAAGGGCAGGACGCCCATGTACGTGGCGCTGGCTCCCGCCGGCGAGGAAACGGCCGTGCCCGCAGTGCAGGCACTGCTGGCGGTAGCCGACCCAATCAAGGCGAGCACGCCAGCCGCCGTAGAGGCGCTGCACCAACTGGGACTGCGCGTGGTCATGCTGACTGGCGACGCCCGCCTGACCGCCGAGGCCATAGGCGCCCAGCTGGGTATCGACGAGGTGGTGGCCGAGGTGCTGCCCGGCGACAAGGCCGCCGCCGTGGCCGCCATGCAGGAGCGCGGCAACAAGGTGGCGTTCGTGGGCGACGGCATCAACGACGCCCCAGCCCTGGCGCAGGCCGACGTGGGCCTGGCCATAGGCACCGGCACCGACGTGGCCATAGAGTCCGCCGACGTGGTGCTCATGAGCGGCGACCTGACAGGCGTACCCAACGCCATAACCCTGTCGCGCGCCACGCTCGCCAACATCAAGCAGAACCTCTTCTGGGCGTTCGCCTACAACGTGATCCTCATCCCCGTAGCCGCAGGCGCGCTCTACCCGGCGTTCGGCATCCTGCTCTCGCCCATGTTCGCCGCCGCCGCCATGGGCCTCTCCAGCGTGTTCGTGGTCACCAACTCGCTCAGGCTCAAGCGCTTCCGGGCACCCATTCAGCGGGCGGCCCCGCGCCAAGTGGGGGCGCCCGCAGGGGCAGTCGCTGCCTAACTTAGGAACCTAAGGCCAGAGTCAGGGCGCCCACCAGCCGGTTGGGCGCCCTTAGCCGTTAACTGAGTCCTAATCCGTTTGACACTGCGCGACATGCCTTGGATATAGTGCGGGGGACAGACAAACTTTTTGTTCGTGGCGCTCGAACGCCCGCGTTCGTGGCTCCACGACACCAAACCTACTGTCGTCGGAGAGGACATCTAGAGTTATGAAGCGATTGGCCGCAATTGTCTGTGTAATGGCGCTCCTGGGAGGCTTAGCCTTCGCCCAGGACCCGATCCGCATCGG
>JBAYRM010000101.1:0-6913 GCA_041676665.1 Trueperaceae bacterium | reverse complement strand
GGAGCTCAACTCAACCAGCGCGAGGTTGTTCAGCGTGAGCGCCAGATTGGTTAGGTCCTGGATCTCCTCCTGGATGAGCTCGGCCTCCAGCAGCCGCCGCCGCGCTACGCTCAGGCGCCCGAGTTGCTCGTCTATGGCCGCCAGGTCGTTGAGGGTCAGCGCCAGGTTGGCGCGGTCGCCCATGTCTTCAAAGCGCGCCAGCAGCTTCTGATAGACGTCGGTGGCTGCGGCGAAGTCGCCCTGCTCGTAAAGCACCCCGGCCTTGTTCGCCTGAGTGACCATGCCGCCCACGGCGTCATGGGCGCGCTGGCGCAGCAGCAGCGCCTTGTCGAACTGCACGGCCGCCTCGTCCAGCTCGCCCTGAGCGCGGCGCGCCATGCCCAGGTTGTTGTGCGTGCGCGCCTGCTGCAGGGTGTTGCCCGTGAGCTGCTGCAAGCGCAGCGCGTCCTCCCAGAACGAAACCGCCTCGGCGAAGTCGCCCAGCTGGTACTCCACGGCAGCGATGTTGTTGAGGCTAGCGGCCAGCTGCGCGTCGGCCCCCAACTCGAGGAACACTTGCCTGGCCTGCTCGAACTGTTCGCGCGCGGCCTTCAGCTCTCGCAACTGGTAACTGATGCCACCGAGCGCATTGAGCGCCTCCGCGCGCAGGTGCTGGTGGCTGCTGCGTTCCAGCACCGTTGCCAAGTGCGTTCGCGCCAGCGCTAACTCGCCCCGGTTCTGGTGCACCGTGGCCAGGTTGTAGTGCACTGCGGCGGCTTCCTCACGGTCGGTGTCCAGGCTCAGCGCCCTGTTGCAGAGCTCCAGCAACTCGTTCCACTGCCCGTTGCGCTCGAGGTGCGGGGCCAGCAGCGCGGCGTAATCGTAGAGCGCAGCCGCGTCGGTTTCGGAGCGCCAGGCCCGCCGTAGGTTCGCGTGTTCCGCCTTCAGAACAGCGGCGGCTTCGGGCGCCGGATGCGCGCCGTCGGCCCGGCCGACGCTCCTGATCAACTGAAGGTAATGAGCCTGGTAGCGCCCTGTAGCCGCGGCATGTAGCCGGGGTTGACCGCGCAGCTTGAGCAGCGCCTGGCGACGCACTAGGGGTTCGAAGTCGTAGCGACCGTCTTGTGCCCGCCTGATGAGCGCGCTGTTGGTGAGCGCTTGCATTGCTGCGGTGTCCGCGTCAGCCACGGCCGAGGCGGCCATCAGCGTGAAGCCGGCCTCGAACAGCGCCAGCGCGGCCAGGGCTTCGGCGTGCGCCGGCTCTAGCCGCTCCCACGACGCTGCGAAAACGGCGGCCGGGCTCCGGTGCCTTTCAGCGAACCGCGCCGCGCCGCCGTCTACGGCATGGTCCGAACCAGTGAGCCTCTCCAGAACAGCGTCTAACGAGAGGCCAGGGAGGCCCTCAGCCAGCCATTCGATGGCCAGCGGCGAGCCGCCCACCAGGCGGCAGATGCTGGCCACCTGGTCCCGGTTCGCGCTGGTGAGCCTGAACGTGGCGTCGACGCTTCTCGCGCGCTCCTCGAACAGGCGCAGCGCGTCGTGGTCGAGGCTCATGTCCTCACTGTCATCGTGAACCGCAAGGCCGCCTAGGTAGATGGAGCTTTCGCCCTCCACGCCCGTTGGCGCGCGGCTCGTGAGCAACACGTGCAGCCCGGGGCACTGCCGCACTGTCTGAGCCAACTCGGGGCCAGCCTCGAGAACGTCGTCCACGTTGTCGAGGACCAGAAGAACGCTGCGGTCCTTAAGGCGGTGGGCGACCTGGCGCCACGCATCGCCACCGACCTTCAATTCGAGGCCCAGCGCCTTGGCAACCTGAATGGGTACCAGGCCGGAGAACTTGACGCCTTCCAGGTTCACGTACGTGACGCCGTGCGTATACAGCGCTTCTTGCTCCGCTGCCCTGGCTAGCTCAAGCGCCAGGCGGCTCTTGCCGTTGCCGCCCGGTCCGGTGATGGCGATGATGCGCTCGGCACGCTCCCTCAGGCGCTGACCCACTGCGAGCAGTTCGGCGGTGCGTCCAACGAAGCTGGAGAGCCGCGCTGGCACCGCGCTGGTTTCCGTGGAGTTCGCGGGCGCGGGTGCGTGCGCAGGGCGGCGCTGAAGTTCGACGCCATACGAGCGCGCCTGCGCGGCGAACGCCTGAGCATTAGCGCTGTTGCCAGCGGTGAGCGCTAGTTGGATCAGCCCCACGACTTCCGGATTGGCCTCCGCGTCCCAAACGACTTCGCTGGCCTGCTCGGCTAGTCGTGCCGCCTCGGCCAGGTTGCGCTGCTCGGTCGCCTGCCTGATGAGCATGACCAGCGAGTCGAGGACCGCCTCGGCGGTCTCGCGCCGCACGCTCAGGATCCACGTCTCTACCGCGCTGTTAACGGCCGAGTCGCGGCCTTTTCGGGTGGGCAGGCTGAACCCGTTCAGGAACGGCCCAAGGTACAGCTCCTCCGCCTCCGCGACGCGGTTGGAGCGCAGCAACTGGCGGAACTCGGCCAAGTCGCTGCGCACGTTGGCCCGGATGTGCCGACCATCTATCAGCACGCATTCGGGAGTGCTGCTCTTGCGCAGGCGCGCGAGGTCGGTGGTGAGGTTATCGCTCTGATCTACGTCGGGCGAGTAGAACGCGCCCGCCAGTGCCGACCGCTCCGCGCGGCCACCGAGCCCCACCAGGTACGCGAGCAGGAGCAGCGGACGCTTGCGAGTCAGGTTGGAACCAATTAGTTCCAAACCGCCGAAAGTGCGGAGCACGCGTTCATTATGCGCGGTAATGCGTGCGAACCACCAGGTTTCGGGTGCCTGAGCCGCTTGGACGGTTGTTGGACGGGACACCTCCCGCATATTCGGTGCAGGTCTGCAACTGAACGTTCACCAGGTGAGGGGCAAGGGTGGCACCTCGGCGCGCGGACCGAGTAACTCGGAAACGTGTGGAGGTAGGACGTGAGAACGCCAGGTAGGCACAATACTTCGCTACTAGAGGGTCGAACGGCTGGACTGCGGCCGGGGGGCCTATTCAGACTAGCGCTGCTACCACTGCTACTAATTGCACTGGTGGCGTGCGAGACCTCCGACCCGAGGGTCGCGGTGGCCATCACGCCGACCGCCATCTCTGTCGACCCCGGCGGCACCGTGGAGTTCGTGGCAGCGATAACAGGCTCCAGTTCCCGCAGCGTTACGTGGGCGGCCACCTGCGGCGTCTTGGTTAGCAACGAGCTTCTCGCAACGTATACGGCGCCAGCAACGCCCGGCACCTGCACCGTTACCGTTACCAGCGTCGACGACACCACCAAGGCGGCCTCCGCCCAGGTGACCGTAGGCACGCCGCAGGCTGTGGCAGTATCGATAAGCCCTGCTTCGGCCACGCTCGCGGCAAACGGCACGGCAGGCTTCACCGCCGTAGTTACCGGTACCGCCAACACGGGCGTTGCGTGGACGGCGACTTGCGGCACCATCGCAGGCGCGGGCGCTACGGTTGCCTACACTGCTCCGGCTGAAGCCGGAACTTGCGACGTGACCGCAGTAAGCGTGGCGGACCCTACCAAGTCGGCTACGGCGCGCGTGACCGTAGAGGCTGCCGCAGGACCCAATGAGTGGATCCTAAATTTCCAGGTGCCGGATGCCAGTGTTGCCTCGGTCACTAGCATCACGGGCCAACTGACCGGTTACACGGGCGGCGACACCGAAGCCACCATGGCTGCGTTCAGTGATTACATCTCCAGGCCGAGTGCCGAAGAGGATGAGTTCCACCCGGAGATGTTCGGTCCTCTGGTGCCGGTGACTATCCTGGCGGACGGCAGCTTCACGGCGGACCTGAACCAGACCTCACCCGGCCACGAGTCCGAGCCGTTCTTGTACATCTGCGAGGGCCAGACCGAGCTGTTGCACCCCGTTGGCGGCAGCATCTGGCTACATGATGGCGACTTCGGCTCCGAAGACCTTGTGCTTTTAGAGCGTTACCACCAGGCCGCAACGGCGGACGACCTGGGCGGCGGGGAGTTCTGGTGGGAGTACGTCGAGACGCTGGCGCTGATCATCTACCAATACTCGGACATCGAGCTCGATATCGCCTGCCAGGAGGAGTTTGAGATCCCCGGCGGACCGACGATGTACATGGACGTCGACGTAAGGCTGACCCCAGGCTGGAACACCGGCCTCGCAATTGTCAGACCCACGCTTCGTGACGGCGAGCTGGCCATGGAGCAGTTCGTAAGAACTGGTGACTTCAGTGAGCTGGAGATCCCTTGGGTAGAGATGTGGGGACAGCCGTTCGAACTGTGACTCTAGACCCTCTCTTCCGTTCTCGGGGGCGGGTTCGCCACTGGTGAACCTGACGAGACGCTGGGGGCGGTCAGCCTGACCGCCCCCACCTCGACGCACTGGGCATCGAGTCTCAGGGCTTCGATTCTCAAGGAAAGGATGGCAGTGCAAATGGTTCGCACTAGCCGCTGGCGCAACTGGAAGGCGCGGTCAAGAGTAGGGGTACTTTTCGGGGGCCTGATTCTCGTGCTGCTGGGCCTGGGAGCATGCACCAGCCCGACAGGTGCCACCGGGGATCCACCAGGTGCCACCGGGTCGCTGCAGGTCAACGTGGTTGGCCTGCCAACCGGTGCAGCGGGCAACGTGACCGTAACGGGTCCCGGCACGCCGCATACTGCCACAACCACTACAACCTTATCTGGCCTGACCGACGGCACCTACATCGTGTCGGCGCAGCCGATCACCTGGGACGCTATGGAGTACCTGCCCGTGGTGACTGGCAATCCCGTGACCATAAGTGGCGGATCGCGGGGCGAGGCTACCGTTTCGTACTCGCCTACGGGCACGGGGCTTGCGACTCGCTTCAGGCTCTCGGCGCCGCTTGATGTGTGGGCCGGTGAGCTAACCGTGGCGCTGGGCGCGCAGACGCAGCTACTCAACGTGAGCGCAAGCGACCTAAACGTCATGACGGCGTGGAGCCAGGCTGGCGGCACTCTGAGACTCGCGTTCGCCAGGATCGAAAGTAGTTCCGAGCAGGTGCTGGAGTTTGAACTCTCGCAGCCGCGCAGCCTGGTGCTAAGTGGCTACGCCACCTACGGTTCCGGTGCCAACCGCTTGGAGGCCGAACTGGAGCTCGTACCCGTACCGGAAGGGGCGCCATAATGAGAGCTCCGCGCTGGATCTTTGTCCTCGCGGCTCTGGCGGGCGCCGGCGGAGCGGCGCACGCCAACGTTCCGGACCTCCTCGAACCAAATCACGTGCTGGTCTTGGGAGCTGAGACCCCCGGGCGTTCGCTTTCACCGGAGGCGCTTCAGGCCATCCATCAGTCGCTGCTGGACCTCGCCGCTGACGAGAGCTTCGTAAGCCAGAGCGACTTCGCTGCCAGCGAGCTACCGACCATCAGCTGGGAGGATCTGCAGGCCCCGACAATCTCGCCAGCGGGACAGCTAATGTCGTACGACCTACTGACGGGACGGGAATCCACCGTCCAGGGAGGCGCCGCCGGAGGCAGCGCGACTCCCATGTCGGAATCGCCGTCGCAATGGACCCGTACCTCACCTTCAGGCGGCGGATTACCTGGCGACGTTGTTCCCAGCGCCTTCCCCGAACTCGAGAGGGTAATCAGTCCCGGCTCGAGCAGCTACTTCTCGCGCCACGTTAAGGTGGTTTTCCAGTTCGGCCAAGGCACCAGTTCGTGCTCGGGCACGATGATCGACTCGTTCCACGTGCTAACGGCGGGACACTGCGTTTATAGCTACGAGAGGCAGGTCTGGGCCTCGAACGTGGTCGTAGTGCCAGCGCTCGATTCTCCAAGTGAACCGCCGTATCACTCTGCCAGGGGTATGGAACTCTGGGCTTGGTCGGCCTGGATGTACAACCGCGACTTCAACCACGACGTGGGTCTCATTCGGCTGAACCGGCCGGTGGGCGGAGCCACGGGCTGGCAAGGCTACGGCGGCGTGCCGGACCCTATCGGCTGGGGCTTCGAGGTGCCACCGTGCTCCAACGTACCTAAGGCTTCCAGCGGGTTCAACGTTCCCGGCTACCCGGGGGAATACCCCTACAGCGGTCTCCAGATGTACAACCACCACGGAACGTGGGACGCCTGTACTGACGGTTACATCGTCAATTACTACGGGCCAGCTATCGGAGGGCAGAGCGGCTCGGGCGTTATCAACGCCGACAACATAGCGTTCGCCGTAATGACTCACGACGTCAGGTTCGACAACGGAGTCGTTATGGGCGGTCACACGATCATCAACGCCTCCAAGTTCCAAAACATCGCAGGCCAAATCAGCGGGCACCGACCGCCCGCGTTCGACCTCGTGCCGCTAATGACGCGAATCGGCAGAGACACCTACGAGACGGGAGAGACGCTGGAGGGGCTAAGCGTCCTGCTGCATAACCTTTCCCTGCAAAGCGCAACAACAGACCTCTCGGTCGCGGTGCACCTCGTGAGCACCTCCGGCGGACCGAGCGTTCAGCTGCAGCCGCTGCTTACCACCGCACCGTCCCTGTTCCCTGGTCCTGGCACCCGCAGGTACACGTCTGACGGTCAGCTGGAGATTCCCCACTCACTGGTTCCGGGCGACTACTTGGTGGTGGTCGAGGTGTCGGATCCAAGCGATTCGAACCCGGCCAACAACTTCGCCCGGGCGCCCGACACGGCGTTACTAACCGTCACCAGGCAGACTCGGGCACCCCTCGAGGTCGACTTCGCGGGCGGCGGGGCTGGTGAGGTCGAGGCGGCAGGGGAGCTCTGTTACGCCAGCTGCACGGTGTACGTAGATCCGGAGGCGCCCGTAATGCTCACGGCCAGCGCGCATAGCGGCAACCGCCACCTGGTGTGGGAGGGCTGCACGAGCTCCGCCGGCGCTACTTGCCACGTGGACGACGTGACTCAGGCGTCCGGCGTGAAGGTTTGGTTCGTGGAAGACGACGCCTACATGTGCGTCGCCGACTCGTTCCT
>JBAYRM010000100.1:0-7001 GCA_041676665.1 Trueperaceae bacterium | reverse complement strand
TCCGACCCCATCACGTGGCACGGCGCCAGCACCTTCGACCCCGATAAGCCCGTGGCGGCCGGCAAGAGTTACACCTGGGCCAACGCGTTCGGTGAAGCCGCGCAGCAGCTCGCCTCCGACGACGACCGTGTGTGGGTCATCACCCCCGCCATGCGCGAAGGCAGCGGGCTAGTCGCGTACAGCCGTACTCACGCCTCGCGCTACGTAGACGTTGGCATCGCAGAGGACGTAGCGGTAACCGTAGGCGCCGGCCTAGCGCTGCGTGGCGAGAAGCCCATAGTGGCGATCTATTCCACGTTCCTGCAGCGCGGCTTCGACCAGGTCGTGCACGACGTGGCGCTGGAAGACCTCGACGTGGTGTTCGCCGTGGACCGCGCCGGCCTGGTGGGCGGCGACGGAGCCACGCACCAGGGCGTGTACGACCTGGCGTACCTACGCACCATCCCGCATCTCAGCGTGGCCATGCCGCGCACAGCGCCAGAGATGCGCTCGATGCTCAAAGAGGCTCTGAGGTTGGGCGGACCGAAAGCCGTTCGCTGGCCCCGGGGCGGGGTAGAGCGCGCACCCGACGCGCCCGTGAGCGAATGGCCCGACATCGAGTGGGGCAGCTGGGAGATCGTGAAGGAACCCGACCAGCGCGACGGAGCCGTGTGGGTGCTCGGCCTGGGTCCCACCGTTGATTACGGACTTAAGGCCGCCGGGGCAAGCCCGCGCGTGGGCGTAATCAACGCGCGCTTCGTGAAACCGCTCGACGAGCAGCTGCTGGCCGAAGTCAGCCGTAACGCCAGCGCCCTCATAACCGCCGAAGACCACACGGTAGTGGGCGGTCTCGGCGGCGCCGTACTGGAAGCACTGGCAGCCGCTGGCATAAGCGTGCCGGTAACCCGCTTAGGCATTCAGGACACCACGGTGCCGCACGGCGATCCGAAGCAGCAACACGAGCAGCTGGGCTACGGCCCCGAGGCCATCAAGAGCGTTCTCGAGAGGCTGGGAGTGAAGGCGGAGCGGGTGGCGGCCGCCGCGGAGTCCTGACTGCTGAGCGGTCGACCGGGCACCAAAACGCGTTGACACGCCCCTCGAAACCCGGGTATCCTACTCTTCGCCTCCGAGCCGGGAGCGCCCACCAGAACGGCCTACTGACAAGGCCCTTGGGTGCCGAGAACGGCGGGAGGAGCAACGCGGAGCCGTAGTGTAGCGGTTAGCATATCTGCCTGTCACGCAGAAGGTCGCGGGTTCAAATCCCGTCGGCTCCGCCAGCAACCGAAGGCCGTACCGTGGTGGGTCGGCAGCCTAAGGGCGCCGGCCCTGGCCTTCGGAATGCGGCCAGGTAGCTCAGTCGGTAGAGCATGCGACTGAAAATCGCAGTGTCGGCGGTTCAATTCCGCCCCTGGCCACCAGAGTCGAGGCGCCGCCTGCTCCTGAACGGGCGGGCGGCGTTCCCGATAAGGACCCACCGGCCGGCTGGCCGCCCAGCCCGCCAACGTAGCTCAGCGGTAGAGCAGCCGATTCGTAATCGGCAGGTCGTCGGTTCAAATCCGACCGTTGGCTCCAACAGAAAGCCCGTCTAGGACAGCATGTCCGGACGGGTTTTTCCTTTGGGCGCCGGACTACGAAACGCCGACGATGTCGTCGATCGTGCTCAACGCGGGCGGCACCGTGTTCGGATCGATGGCGGACCACCGCGCTGCGAGTTCCCTGGCTACCTCTCTAATCCACTGCGGGCAGCCCGGGTGGGTGAGCAAGTGCTCGGTTAGCTGCAGGGCGCCACCAACGTCCCCTTTGGCGCTAAGCGCCCTCGCGAGGTACGGAAGCGACCACAGCATGATGACGGTGTTTCCGGCCCTGCGGGACACGGCGTACGCGTTACGCGCTTCCTCCACCGCTAGATCGGCGTCGCCAGCGTGGAGGGCCAGCGCGGCGGCGGCGCAGTGGAGGATGCTGGTAGCCATGCCCTCCTGGCTGCTTTCGGCCAGCTCCGTACCCGCGGTTATCAATCGCTGCACTTCGTCGGTAGCGTCGCGACCGTCAGCCTGAGCGGCGGTAAGTAGAGCTGCCGCCAATAACCCATTCAGCAATGGAACCGGACCGAGGTACTCGAGTTCGCGGGCCAACGCGACGCCGTTCGTTAGAGCAGTCACGGCCGCCGCGTGGTCGAAGCGGCATATGGCGGTGACGCCGCGGGCCAGCAGTACGGCGACCATGTCTAGGTTCGGAGGCACATGTAAGCGTTCGAACGGTTGCGTGGCCTCGTCGAGAAGATCATCGGCCGCCCGCGTCGCGCCGCGTAGCGCCTCCAGGAGGGCTAAGTTGCAGAGCACCCGCGTGAGGCGGAGCGGGTCGCCGTGGGCGCGTGCCAGGTCGACCCCTTCCTGTAGCAACGCGCGGGCGTCGTCGAACCGGCCCTCGTAAGTAAGCACCTGGCCTCTAAGGTCTAGTGCCCGTACGAGCTGAGGTTCCGAACCGGCCGCACGTGCGTGCTCCTCACCTGCGGCGCTGAGCCTGCCGGCGTTCTCGAGTGAGCCCGCGTACCGGTTCAACCAGGCGCGACCGAGCAGCAAAGAGGCCAGGGCTTCGCGACCCTGCGCGGTGGTGGCCGTGAACCGCTCCTGCGCTCCCTCCAAACACCTGTCACCCTCCAGGAAGCGCCCGGACATCGGGAAGTACCACCCTAGTGTCTCTGCAAGATCGAGAAGCACGTCCGCACGCTGGTTCTCAGCGGCCCAGTCAAGACTCGCGAGCAGGTTGGCCTCGTCCTCCATAAGCAGGTGGAACGTGGCGTGAAGGTTGGCCTCGCCCCCGCGGCCAGAACTCGCCAGGAGACCGGAGTAGTACTCCGCGTGCCGAGCGGCGGTACTGCCGAACTGACCTGAGGCAAGCAGCTTCTCTAAAGCGAACTGTCCGAGAAGCGCGTGCAGCTCGAACCGGCCGCCTTGCGCGCCGCGCACGAGGGCTCTGTCTGCCAGCCGAGCCAGCGTGGTCATGCTCGCCTGCGCTACGAAAGCGGTGGCTTCCGATCGGAAGCCGCCGCGGAACACCGCTAGTTTCGCCAGGACCTCTCGATCCTCGTCCTCCAGCAAGTTCCACGAGTGCTCCAGCGCCGCCCAAAGGCTAGGGTGCCGACTGCCGACGTCGACCTCCCTGTGCGCTAACGTCCGCAAGTTGGTCTCTAAGCTGTCCGCCAGGTCGCTAAGCGGTAGCAGCGTGGTCCAAGCGGCGGCCAGCTCTATGCCGAGGGGGAACCCCTGGACCGCGCGGCAGATGCGCCGCGCGAGCGGCAACTCCGCCGGTTCGAGCCTGAAGCTCACATCGTTCAATTGCGCGCGCCGAACGAAGAGCTGGAGCGCGTCGGCGAGTAGCGCGTCCTCGTAAGCCAGGTCATCGTCCGGCACTCGGAGGCCAGCGATCGGCATCACCCACTCTTCTGCGAGGTTCAGCCGTTGTCGTGATGTGATCAGTAGCGAGAGACCGGGGCAGCCCAGTAGCAGCTGCCGCAGGCGCACGGCAGTTTGTGCGCCTTTCACGGCCACAAGGTGCTCGAAGCCGTCGAGCACGAGTAGTAACCGCCTCCCACCGATCAGGTGGGCGAGTGCAGCGTACGGGTCGGCGTGTCTATCAACCGAGGCGCCAAGCTGACCGGCCGCGACGCCTATGACCTGAGGCAAGGAGGCCAGAGTTTCGGTTAGCACGAAGATAACGCCGTCTGGGAAGCCGCCGGTGGCGTATTGATCGGCCGCCACCTGCCTCGCGAGGCGGGACTTGCCAACACCGGCGGGACCATGCAGCGTGAGGAGGCGGCAGGCCCCTACCTGTAGCAGGCGAGCTATCTCCACGAGCTCCTCGTCGCGGCCCACGAGGCTGGTAAGCGGCGTAGGGAAGTGCGCACCAGGCGCAGGTTCCGGGCTCGGGAAGGCGGCAGGGACTTCCGGCGTGCCGCTATAAATGCCGTACTGCGTGGCCAACTCCCTAACCGCAGTCGCGACGGCGGAGTTCCGGTGGGCCAGCAGGCGGGTTAACCGAAGCAGGTCCACGGGGCCAGGATCGGGCGCCCCTGGGACCACGAAAGCCGCCTCGGCGTCCCTGGCTGCTGCCTCACTATCGCCGGAGACCACGCTCGCTTCGGCGCGCTTGAGGAGCGCCCGGCGCACGCGGCCGGCGATCGACTCGCGCGTGGCGTACACCCATTCCTCTAACTCGTTCCCGAGCCTAACCGGCACCTGTGCAAGGAACGGAGCGCCGTACATGCTTAGTGCCTGGTCGATAGCGCCAGCGTCTAGGAGTCGCAGGAGGTGGGCTGCGTCAGACTGAACCAGGGAGCGGACCGGACCCGAAGATTCTGCTATCGCGCCAGCGCGCCTTAAGCGCCCTAAGGTGGTAGACAGCGCGTCAGCTGGGTCCTGGGCGTTCCAGAAGAACAACTCGCTCAAGAAGCGGCGCGGCTTCGCGCCTTCTAGGGAGAGGTAGGCCAGCAGCAACAACGGTTTGGGTCGCTGTAGAGGGTGGTCTTCGAGACTCAGCTCCCCAAGGGTGCGTAGTTTCATCGTTCGAGCCATCCTACTCTGAGTGCGCGATGAGAAACCACCTTCTCGTGCCTGGTGACTTACCATCTCCTGGTGAGACGCCTCTTTCGCCGCCTGCTTGGGCTCGTGCTCATAGCCCTAGCTCTGGCTCTGGTGGCCGGCAAGCTGTGGCTCGAGTACGACGGCCCGTACCTGGAGGCGTTGCCCCCTTACCCGTACTGCGCCGAGGCCCAGGCCGCGCTTAGCAGTGACCAGGTGCTCGACGCTATCGAGCTGGCCGAGGCTGGCGCCTGCGGCGAGGAGCTAGTCGCGGCAGAGAGGCGCTGGAACGAGCTGAGCGCCGTGTTCCAGCGTTGTGTGAGTGGAGTGTGGACCGGCCGCGGGGAAGACGCCGCCGGTATCGGCTGCGCCATCGCCAGCGACCTGGTGGTGTTCGGCGACGTGCGCGACCTGACCAGGCAGGGCGCGGCCTGGCTCAGGGGAGACGAGACCGACACGTTCCTGGTGGCGTTGTCGGCGGCCGGGATCGTGCTCACGTTCGCACCGCAGTTCGGCGCCGGTGCGTCGATCCTGAAGGGCGCGCGCCGGGCTGGGGCGGTAACGGAACCGCTTGCTAAGAACGTGGCGAAGCTCGTGCAGGACCGCGCGTGGCGGCCGCTTGGGAACCTGTTCACGGACGCGGGCCGCATAAGCGTCAAGCTCGGACCTGCCAAAGGCACCCGCGTGCTGGCCTACGCGGACGACGCCGACGAGTTAGCCACCCTGGCCCGCTTCGCGGAGCAAGCCCCCAGCCCGCTGCTGGGCCTGAAGTGGGGCGGCAAGAGCGCGGCCCGGCTAGCAGACGACGCCCTGTACCGCGAGGCGCTGAAGCGCGGCCCGGAGGGCATGCAACTGGCTGTGCAGCGGGGCGGCAAGGCACTCATGGCCCGGCAGCCGCTGGTTGTGTTCGCCGCGAAGAGCGTGTACAAGAACCCCGAGGCCGTAATGGCCGCCATAGCAGCCATCATCGCGTTCCTGCTCGACTGGTTCGACTGGCAGTTCGTGTTGCTGCTCGGTGGCGTCCTGTTCATAGTGGGCGCCCTGCTGAACCGGAGGCGCCCACGACGACGCGCGCTGCGTTACCGTAGCGCCTGATGTCGACCTCAGCGCGCACGCTTCTCATCGGGATCCTTGGGGGGTTCTTCGGCAGTCTTGTCGGCCTGGGAGGCGCGGTGGTCATCATCCCGCTACTCACGGGCTGGGCGCGGGTAACGCAGCACAAGGCGCACGTCACCAGCCTCGTGGCCGTGGTGTTCACCGGCATCGTCGGGGCGCTGTCGTACGCGCGCGGCGGCGCCGTTGACCTGTCGCTGGCGTTGGCCGTGGCGGCGGCTGCCACGCTGTCGTCGATCGTAGCTGCGGCGTACTCCGAACGCGTGCCTGCCGCGGTTCTAAGGCGCATCTTCGGCGGCCTGGTCGTATTGACTTCTCTGGTGTTGCTCGTGGGCATCGAGTTTCCGGGCGCTGGCATCGAGGGTACGGCGCGTTACGTAGCCGGCGTGGGACTAGGGCTCGTGTCTGGCGTCCTGACGGGCCTGTTAGGCATCGGGGGAGGGGCGTTCGTGGTGCCCATCCTGGTGCTGGCATTCGGCCTCGATCAGCATCTCGCCCAGGGCACCAGCCTGGCTGTGATGATCCCAGCCGGCATCGCGGGAACGCTGGTGCACTGGCGCGCGGGTCGCCTCGACTTCAGCCTCATCTGGGGACTGGTGGCGGGCGTAGTGTTGGGTGCGTTCCTGGGTGGACAGTTCGCTTTGGTCCTGCCGGAGAGGCCGCTGCAGATCATCTTCGGTGTGATACTGGTCTGGATGGGGCTGCGCTACCTGGGCGTTAAGTTCGGTAAACCGAAAGCGGGGTAAGCATGTCACAGGCGGAGGCCAACGGCGCGCCCGGCGGGGGAGGCTCAGAGCCGCGCGAGCATCACGAGGCCCACGATGCCAGTAACGTTTCGAGCCGGGGGCCGTTCAAGGAGCCCGTGAACTCCATAACGCACCTGGTGGGCGCCGTTCTGGCGGTGGTGGCCACTGTGCTCCTGCTGGTCGTGAGCGACGGCAGCCCGAGAGCCATGATCAGCCTGGCTATCTTCGGCCTATCTTCGGTCATGCTGTTCAGCGCCAGCACTCTGTTGCACGCGGTTAGGGCCGGCCCGAAGCTCGAACGCTGGCTGCGGCGCCTCGACCACGCCGCCATCTTCGTGCTTATAGCTGGCTCGTACACTCCCATCGCGCTCATAGCCATGCAGCCCGACTTCTCGGGCTGGGGCTGGACGCTGTTCGGCATCGTGTGGGGTATCGCCATCGCTGGGCTGGTGTTCAAGCTCCTCTGGATCGGGGCGCCGCGCTGGCTATCTACGGCCCTGTACCTGGCCATGGGCTGGCTGGTGGTCATAGCCATCGTGCCGGTGGCGCGCTCGCTAGGCGTGACCAACATGGGCTGGCTCATCGC